>NZ_CALEMX010000119.1 GCF_937910335.1 uncultured Gimesia sp.
TTCACCTCGCTGATTCGATGCGCTTGCAGGCGCACTAGGGGAAGACCCATGTGTCATCCCGCCAGAGTGAAACCATCAATCCCCTGCTAGACATTCAACAACAGCGGCGAGTCTCGAATAAAGTTCTAGCAGGAAGAACAACAGAATTTTCGTGTCTTTCGTGATTTTCGTGGTAAATAAATAAACGACAACAACATCAGTGCCATCAACCCACGTACAGACATTTTAACCGATGGCAACAAAACGCCTGAGCTGTATATCCAGAAGTGCATAAACTTCACACCAAATCCAATGGTGCCCGCCAACTTTGATTTCGCCTCCTTGTAATTCCTTCAAATAATTTTCCGTGACTGAAATTTCGTCTCATTTTGAAATCATAATTTGTTATATTTTTCGATGGTCAGATCTCATTGTTTGACTACAATTCGAGCGTTGAAACATGATCGCTCATGTCTTAACTCGCGCCATCAACCCTTGCTGCCCCATCTCCCCTAAAATCCTGTCCTGGATGATATAAACCGATGCTGATTCTTGGCAGACTGCTGAGTCTTGTATTCATTTTATTCTGTTTTCAGATGAATGTTCGTGCGCAGTCAAATCTAAACACTGATGATTCAGAACCTTGGTCAGAAGAGTCCGGCTACGTCGCCTTGCTTCCCACAGACCAGTTTTTAAGAAACAGCACTGAAAACCCTCTCAATGAACAATTCCCCTCTGATATCGCTTCTGAAAGTCGATTTGATGCCCCGGTTGCTGACCAGGGACAGAGCCCGGAACTTCCAAAAGATCTGAAGTCGTTAATGAAGCCAAGGTTTGACTTCGCTGCGGAATGGGAACCTGAAGCGGGAGGAGTCGGGATGAGTTCCTATGATCTCTCGATGAAATTGCCGCTTTACCCGATCTTCGGCCCTCCCCCTCCGTTCCTGACAGCCGGTTATTCTTATACACAAATCGAGGCGCTTCCCGCATTCGATTTACCAGAAAATCTGCATCAGTTTACATTGGGAATGTCATGGATGAGACGGATCAATGAAAAGTGGATGACAAGAACCATGCTCAATGGAGTATTTGCATCGGATCTGAATAACACAGGCAGTATGGCCTGGCAGTTCCGGGGCGGCTTTTTTGCCATCTATCGTCCTAATGAGACCTGGAATATTGCCATAGGTGCCTTAGCCACAGGTCAGGAGGATATCCCCGTCATCCCCGTACTCGGTGCCATCTGGGAACCGAACCCGAGGCTCAAAATCAACTTGATGCTGCCAAACCCACGCGTTTCATTTTTGTTATCCGAATCTGAACGACGCCAGCACTGGGGATATGTAGGCGGCGGAATGTCGGGAGGCAACTGGGCGTACCAGCGCAACGATGGTTCCCCAGAGCAGCTTAACTATCGTGAATGGCGTTTCGTTCTGGGATGGGAATCAATGCCACCCAAAAAACCGGGCAGTTTTCGTTCTACTGGCAAAAAGTTTCTGATGGAGTTTGGTTACGTCTTCGGCAGGAAATTTGAATTGGAGAGAAATGCGACCGACATCAAAATCGAGAACACGCTACTCCTGCATAGCGGCCTCAGTTTCTAAATCACATCCGCGCGTTTCTGTAGGACAGCAAAGGCCAGGTTCAAATATCACGAGATCTGTGCCTTTAAATAAATGCCTCTCGAATATCAAAACCAATGCCGCCTGTTTCTAACAACGACAGGGTAAGCCCGAATAAAATTCGGACCGAGCGCAGCAAGCAGGAAACGGAATGAGGAGCCAAGCGTTTCGTGTCTTTCGTGTCTTTCGTGCTTTTCGTGCTTTTCGTGCTTTTCGTGCTTTTCGTGCTTTTCGTGCTT
>NZ_CALEMX010000120.1 GCF_937910335.1 uncultured Gimesia sp.
GCCAGATTGAATTCAGACGCAGACCGTTGATCCCGTCTGTATTCATTGCTTGAATCATCAGCTGCTGCATTCCTTTATTTAGGTCCAATATACCCGCTGAGGTTTTGATGAACACATTCTGACTCACACTCATCGGCAGTGTTTTCTGAATCATTTTCTCACCGACCGAGATTTGGAGCTGACCCGCTTCAAGCTGTTCTGATCGATAACCATAACTCAATTCCACAGCATACCGACCCGCTTTTAACACATCAATTTGCCAGGCCACGGTCCCCTGGTCCGACTCCCAGTTGTCAATCGTATCCCAGTCATACCCGTCAAACGAATATTCTAACCCGCCCCCTTTGAGAATCGCCCAGCTCGGCTGCAGTTCAACCACGGGCTCGCGAGTATCTCCCACAGGAACCGCTGTCGGCTGATACACTTGCCCCGCCGTCACATCCTCAAACCATCGCAAAAACTCAGTACGCAATGCCTGAGTTTCTTTCGGATACTTCCGCGCCAGATCCCTCGTCTCACCCGGGTCAGCGTTCAAGTCGTAAAGTTGGCCCATCGGTTCAATTTTTTTCTTTTTCCCCTGACTGTTATGCAAAACCAGTTTGAACCGCTCTCCATGTATCGACCATCGATGATAGGGGTTCGGCGTGTAACGGTCCCACGTATGATACAGATATTTGTGAGGCGATTTACCCGCCCCCTGTTGCATCAGTGAAAGGATTGATTTTCCATCCAGTTTGATTTTTCCGGGCACTTTGACACCCGCCAGTTCACAGAATGTAGGAAACAGATCAATCTGCGCCACCATGGCATCTGTCGATTTGCCCGCCGGAAAGTGCCCCGGCCAGCGCACGACAAAGGGAACTCGGATACCACCTTCATACGCACTCGCCTTACTCCCCTTGAGACCGGCTTTATACCCGCGACTGACGCCACCATTATCACTGGTAAATATCACAATCGTTTCCTGCTCAATCCCCAGATCCTGCACCGATTGCAATAACCGTTTTAGATTCTGATCGATCCGCTCCACCATTGCATAAATCCGCGCTTCGCGTAGAGGTAGTTTTTTGGCAAGATATTTTTCGATCAGTTTATCTCCCTCAGGCTGGCCGTAGTGTGACGTATCCAGCAGAAAGGGAGAATGCGGTGCGTTATAGGCCAGAAAACAGAAGAATGGTTGTGACTTGGAACGCGTGATAAAATCAATGGCCGCATCGGTAAACAAGTCAGACACATAACCCCGCGTTTCGACGGGGCGGCCATTGACCACCACCTGATCCGGATTTGTATACCGTTCAATGTGTCCGTGATAATGACCAAAAAAATGATCAAAGCCACGCCGATGAGGCTGATACTGCGCATAACGACCCAGATGCCATTTTCCGAAGAGCCCGGTCTGATAACCGGCTGACTTCAACACCTGGGCAATCGTCGTCTCATTCTGACCCAGAGTATCGCCACCAAAGCGGGTGTTATACAAACCGGTTCTGAGATAATGTCGACCTGTCATCAAGCCGGCACGTGTAGGCGCACAAACCATATTCGCATAAAAACGCGTGAAGGTCACTCCTTCTGCAGCCATGCGGTCAATGGTCGGCGTTTCGATATCCGGATTACCGGAAATCCCCGTATCCCAATACCCCTGATCATCGGTCATCACCAGAATTATATTCGGCTGATCCGATTTTTCTTTGGCTTGCATCAACTGACATTGCAAACAAATCAAACAGAACGCAAAAAATGAACTCGAACTGATAATTATGCGTCGCGTTTTCATGTGTTAGTTTCGCCTTCGTTAATCAATTCAATAATTAAGAATGAGGGACATCGTTGTAAATTGATTTCAGAACTCTCAGGAATTCCTCATGAAAATTAAGCCACCACCAACGATTGCATGAAAAAACAGGACAAGTCCTGCGCACCAGCCCTTTTCGTCGACTCGTTTAGGCCAAACCAAGACAATCATACTTAACAAGAAGCAAGTAAACAGAAAAGATTCCCACTGATTTAATATTGCGTAGGGAGATAACAAATTCACAAACATTGAATACATCAGATGTGGCACTTCAATGAGCGAAACTGATCCAATAATGACTGATGAGACAGCAATAAACAGAAATGGCGTGACCACAGCTAGAACAAATAGTAATAATAATGAACCGATCTGGATGAACGGATATTGAAAGTCTTCACCCCTGATCTCGATGTTCTGATCACCGGCCATATGTAGGCATCCTCTCCCGGATCATACTCGTTCATTTTTCTATTCACTCATGGCGCCATATTTCCGACACAAACTCTTAAGCTTGCTTCAGGCATTTTTCAAGATAAGCACGCGACCGATTAATCTCAGCAGTCACCTGCTCTGCAGTCGGATGAATGGGAATGCCTCGAGGAACCGGATGCATGAAGATTTCTGTTCTGCTCTGATAATTGATCTTTTTCAGCGCCGCTAATAATGGGACAAAATCTAAATCACCTCGACCCGGTAACTGTAACAATTCCTGTTCCTTAGGAAGTTTCTTCATACAGCCCATGCCATGCTGCCAGGCTTGGAAATGTACCAGACGCTCACCCAAGTCTGTAATCAACTTCGCAATCTCCGACTCATTTTGTGCCAAATGATAAGGCGCCAACGCCATCCCGAAATGCTTTGACGGAAGTGCTTCCATCATCCAGCGTTGAGTATCCGGATCATTGATCAAGCCGCCACCATGATTTTCCAGACCAATGATGACTCCTTTTTCTTCAGCAGCAGTAACCTGAGGTTTCAACTTTTCTGCAAACTTTTTGATTGCCGACTTCAGTTCGGCCCCCTTTAAACCTCTGGGACCGCCGCTGTTACAGATGACCATATCACCGTCTAACTGTGCGACAAGGTCCATCTCCCCCTGCATGTTGAACAAGCCATATTTGAAACAGGTGAAGCTGCCCAGCTTGACGTTATATTGATCAAACAACCGCTTCGTCTTTTCGACACCCAGTTGATCAATCTGTTCCCGCTGGTCGCCGTGCCGTTTGGCCCAGATCTCCAGATAACGTGCGCCGGTTTTCGGCGTTTCCTGAAGAATCGTTTCCAGAGGCAACGTGCCATACATGCAGGAAGCCACGATATAATTGAGTGAAAATGGTTTTTGAGAACCATTTGCTTCGGCAGCGAATAACTTTCCTAACACACCACCAGAAACCGCGGCCCCTAGAACGCGTTTATTAAAATCACGACGATTAACTTGACCAACCATGCGTTTGATTCTTTCTCTTGTTGTAAACCTGAAACCTGCTTAAGAAACGACTTTGATCCCATCCTTTAAAAAAGGGACCACCAGATGTTTAGGCTGCCCTGTCTCAGGGTCGATAATGGGCGCGGGTGAATATTGTGTGACATAAGCACGACGCATCTTATCTGTTGTATTCGCGCCGCTCCGATGAAACGTCAGAGAACTGAATACTGCCAGACTGCCCGCGGGCACAATGGCAGTCACACCCGGCTCCTTGCCAAAATAGCCGGTTTTGTCTCCCGTTTCCGGATCTTGAATATGTTCGACCAGCGAACGAACACCAACCGTAGAATACGGTAACACATCGACCGTACCATTTTCGACGGTCATATCATCCACGGCTGCCCAGCAAGTTACATAGGGGCGATGTAGAAACCCGAGATAACCCGAATCCTGATGCCAGGAAAACTTAATCCCTTTCTCAGCCGCCTTCACCACATATTGATCGTAAAACAGATAGGCCGTATCACCAATTGTCGCTTTGCAGATCTCTGCCATCAAGTCGCCTAACACATACTCTTCCAGTCGCGGTGCCTGATCGAATTTCTTAGCGATATGATAGCGCTTCCCACGATGGCTGATGTGAATATGATCGGTTCCCAGACGATCCATTTCCTGATGCATTAAATCAATCAAATGATCGCAGGCATCCCGGATAATCTGCAAATGCTCTTCTGAAATCACCTTTTCCAGAATGAAATAACCTTCTTCCTGAAATTGTTTCTGATGCGATTCAGTAATAAGGCCCGTCGAGACAGTCATAATTTCTCCTGACATCAATACAAAGAAACAAAGCAACGACTCATTAAATGTATTCCCGGAGTTTAAGTATCTTTAATTTCATATCCGGCCCGCTGCTCACGTTTTAACCAGGTATTCGCTTCCGCATCGCCGACAAACAGTTCCTGTTCCGGATCCCACGTCAGTTTTCGACCCAGGCGTTGCGATATATTTCCGATATGGCACAGGCTGACAGAACGATGCTGATTAGACACACTGGAGATGGGCGTTTCACGTGATTCTATACAGTCAAAGAAATTCCCCATATGATTCACAATCGCATCCAGTTTACCCATGCGCGGCGGACGCGAGAGATTGTCATGGCTGTAAACCTTGAATGATTCACGCGACAATGGTTTTTTCGCCAGATCTTCTACCGGTTTACCGGCGATCGTACCCCGGTTCACAAAAATCCGACCCTGATCACCTTCAA
The DNA here is from genome assembly GCF_937910335.1 of uncultured Gimesia sp. GTDB lineage: Bacteria > Planctomycetota > Planctomycetia > Planctomycetales > Planctomycetaceae > Gimesia. Next base: position 4,492 of record NZ_CALEMX010000120.1, read on the forward strand.
ACATCACACCGGTTCGCCCCGAGTCATTCACTTCCAAGAGAACTCCATTGGCATAACGGGCCTTCAGATGGTAATCGAGGGCCACATTATATCCATTCTTGACATTCGGAAACTTAGCGGTTCCCTCAATATCAACTGGACCAGAATCCTGCATGCCGGCACCCCATTGTGCGATATCAATATGATGCGCACCCCAGTCTGTCATCTGACCGCCGGAATATTCATACCACCAGCGAAAGGTATAATGACAGCGTTCTTTAATGTAAGGCACATCAGGCGTCTGCCCCTGCCATAGATCCCAATTCAAAACCGAAGGCACTGGCTCAGGCTTAAAGGAACCACTGGTTTTATTTTTGCTAAGCGTGACAGTTACTTTTTTCAAGTTACCAATGCGCCCATCATGCACCATTTCGACAGCTTGCCGAAAACGATGATCACTACGCTGCCACGTTCCCACCTGCACGACGGCTTTGGTTTGCTTGACAACTTTATTCAGAATTTTACCTTCGTCCACTGTCAGTGTGAGCGGTTTCTCACAGTAAACATCTTTGCCCGCCTGGCACGCATCGATCAGCATTTTGGTATGCCAGTGATCGGGAGCACCAATTGTCACGACATCAATATCAGCCTTTTCCAGCATCTCACGGTAATCTTCGAAGATCGTCGCTTTGCCGCCAAACTGTTTCCGTGCTTTTTCGGCAATCTCCCGATCCACATCCGCTATGGCAACAATGTCACCATAACCTTGCGCTTTGTCGGCGATGACGGAACCTTGATACCGCATACCAATCGAACCAATTTTCAATCGTTCATTCGAACTGCGCGGCTTATCCGCTGCCCGCGCGGTATTCACGAATACGCCAGGTGCAATACACGCTAATGGCAGGCCGGAGACTGCAGTTTTGACAAAGGTCCGGCGAGATAGTTTTGGTGAAGTCATCACTCTCTCCTGCTATTTGGAATCGAATAAAAATCTAATCACTATTGAGAATCTCGTGCTTCATCAAGCAGCTTCATCCACGGTCCGATATATTGACCATGATCATGATACGTTCGGCCGCTGACCATATTCCCATCAATCACACAGGCCTCATTGACAAATATTCCGCCACACACTTCCAGGTCAAACTGGCATTTTGGAACCGTCGCCATGCGACGCCCTTTCACACAACCTGCGCGGGCTGGAATTTCTACGCCATGACAGACTGAAGCAATGGGTTTATTTTTCTCAAAGAAATGCTGTGTAATTCGGATTAAGTCTTCATCATCACGAATATATTCCGGTGCTCGACCGCCGCTAAAGAAAATCCCCACGTACTCATCGGGGTTGATATCCTTAAACGCGATATCCGCTTGAATGGTATACCCTTCCCACTCTTTGGTAATCGTCCAGCCCGGTTTGACCTCATGCAGCACCATCTGATAAAGACGCTTTTCCGGCGCAGCAACCACGGGTTCATAACCCCCTTCGATCAATCGATAATAAGGATAGAGCGTATCTACCGTTTCCGTTGCATCACCGACGATGATTAACACTTTGTTCATTCCAACCATTCTTTCTACGTAAAATTCCAAACTTTGAATTGATTTCTATTCTACAACTGATTCCGGAACGGTCA
>NZ_CALEMX010000121.1 GCF_937910335.1 uncultured Gimesia sp.
TCTGAGTGGAGTAATCGAACCTTGCGTGATCTGACTGATCATTTCATGTCGATTCGTGCGTACAATTGCAGAACGCTTCGTCAATAGTTCATATAAGGTGATTCCCAATCCATAAATATCACTTTGAGAACAGGTCTCTTCACGAAACATTTCAGGAGCCATATAGCCCAACGTACCAACGACATCCGTTGATTTACTCAAATCACTCTGTTCGGCTGCTCGCGCCAAACCAAAATCGGTGATACATAACAAACCATCGCTGTCTAACAATAAATTCCCGGGCTTAATATCGCGATGTAAAATGCCTCGATCATGCGCGTATTGTAAAGCATTCGCAGCCTGAACACCCAGAACAGCGATTTTTTCTGGAGAGTCGACATATTTTTCAAAGTCAGCTCGCAGTACACCTTTGCGTTCTGGATTGTGAGTCGACTTCAAATCAGAGTCATTGGTTTTTAATGTAGATAGATCACTGTTCGGTCGAACAAGTGTATCATTCCCCTCTGTAGGTCTGTTCGAAGATGTATCGGCGTCAGTCAGCACAAACTGTTGTGCTAGTTCATCCAGTCCAACTCCCTCAATCAGTTGCATCACGTAATAATGGAAACCTTCGTTCTCGCCGACACCAAATACGGGGACAATATTGGTATGATGAAGTGAAGCCGTTAGTTCTGCTTCACGACGAAACCGCTTCAGTTGCTTTTCACCAAGGAGCGAATGCCGCGGCAATAGTTTCAGTGCGACGCGTCGATTGAGAGATTCCTGAACGGCTTCATAAACCACGCCCATTCCACCACGTCCAATTTCCCGAATGATCTTGAAATCACCCAGTTGCTCAGGCGTCCGTTCTCCTAATGAAACTTTCCCCGAAGAATGATCTACATTTTTCCCTGCTTCCAACGCTGCGATGGCGGGAAATACTTCTTCGATCTCTTTTGCAAGGCCAGGGTAACGTTCTATATACTCAGAGATCTCTGGCTTGTATCCGCTTCGAATCTGAATGATAAACGCATCGGCGATCTGCTCCAAATCCGGAAGCTCTGGAGGCGTCAGACTTTTTATCGCGTGATGTGAATCAGGAGATAACATTACGTGTTGTCCTGTTGATATGATTCTACAAGGGCACTCTTAAAGTACTGCAGATTATTCGATGATACCGGGTATTTGAACCAGAATGGAGCGTAATCTGGTTAATGCACGAAAATATCTCATGCTGGCAGTTTTCGCTTCGATTTCAAGTACTTCAGCAGCTTCCAGATTGGACAATTCTTCAAAATGCCGCAGCACTAATATTTCACGATCGATTTCATTCATACTTTCAAGTGCTTCGTGTAATTTAGCAGCCAACTCTTCCTTCAGCGCTGCCTGACTCGGCGACGACATATCTGCCAACAAAACATCCGCAATTTGAAATGAAGTTGAGGCAGAGAAGACTCTTCGGTTTGGCCTGACTTCACGACGGACATCACGCTTCTGTGCCCCCAAATGACGTCTATGCACATCTATCAAGGTTTGACCGACCACTGTACGCAGCCAGATAAAAAACGTAATCGCTGGATCATTCAGATAATGTTCAATCCGCGTGGCCGCATCAAGGTAAGCTTCCTGGAGGATATCATCCGCATCGACACGGCCTAGTAAACGCCGGTCGAGGCGAAAATTCACGATTCGCCACAGACGCTCTCGATGCAGGCTGTATTCATCTGCAAGTACCCCCTCCGGATCCTTGCGCAACCGGCTCAGAAACTCCTCTGGGTTTTCATGCACATCAGACAATCAACAAATCTCCCAAGCGGTGTCAGTATCATTTTGGTTCATCATTCTACACGATTGCTGCAAGTAACAACAAGTGCTTCATCGGAAGACGGTCCTGTCACTACAACTCTTAAGCATAGACAGTAAGGGATTTACATTCTATTCTTATCGCATGTCGCTGGGAGAGGCTATCAACTGGTACTACGAATCTGAAAAAGATTATGACGAGAATGCTTTTAAAACTTTGCCAGAAATTCGATACGAGCACCTGAAGAGACGCCCCGCGATTCCTGTTTAGCAACAAAGGTATCAAGTAGCATGATCCAATGTTGTCCAATTGCTTTCTGGTAACGAATAGCGGTTCCCAAGGCACCATCATTGATTCCCTGAGTATTTTTTCGACCACCAATTTCAAAAATCACCTGTTGTCGCGTCTTATCATAAAACAGCTGATAACCGAGACTGGCTCCTGCCGCATCGGTTGCCTGGTTACTCAAAGGTGCTCCATAACGCCCTAAACCAGAGGCCGCAAACAGTAAACCCACCTGACCCAGAGGACCACCGGCCAGTGTACCGCGTGCAGGAGAAGTAAACTGGTCAATCGCCCAGAACGTGTTAAAATATACGAGATCATTCGAGTGATGAGGTGTCATTGAGACCTGGCTAAAGAGCAATTCTCCCTGACCAGAGGCCGCTGTTTCTCCCTCATGAGGAAAAGACCCCAAAACCTGGAATGAAGTATTATAGGTATTGTGAAACCCATGCAACCGCTGAATGGCACTCAATCCAAATGCGGTCATACTGCCAAATTGCGCATTACTGGAATAGACGGTCGCCACATCAGCATTGACCGTGCTTGTTGCAAGATCGGTTTCCGTAAAAATTCCGTATAGTTTTGAATCGGGATCACGCACATTGTTGTTACGGTTGATCTCGTCTTCAACATACACGCCTGTAACGCGCATATTTAAAATGCTTCCACCGTTAATCGTATTGCGTGTAACTGTGACCGCATCCACCATATCTTCGTTAATCAATAAACCCTGTTGAAACGACATTGGTTGACGACCGACAGAAAACCCCACGTCGTATCGATGAACATCGTATGGATCCAGATTTGGAAAAATTTCGCCAAAGTCACCTTCGAAGAAGAGCGTTTGTATGTCAGCATTGAGTCCATCAAGCCATTCGCCCTCATGGAAGTCATAGCTGGTAAAAAGTCGTGAGGCTGTCAGTTCTTTATCCAGTGAACGCAGACCGACAAGTATGCGTTCCGTTCCAGAGAGATTCAATTGACCGAATAAATCCAGACGATTGGCCCATTCACTGACATTGGTTCCTGCGCGATTATCAAAATAATTGAGTCCCGTGCGATAAGTACCAAACACCCAGAACGAAGGTCTCCAGACTGCACCGGTAGGAAGAACGATTCCCTGGTTCAAAAAGCCAATATCCAGAAACTTTTCATTCGTCTCAATTAACAAATCGGGACGCTCAGGAATTGGCTGTAAACCGATTGCATGGTCTTCCAATGGAGTTTCCGGACTGTAATGTTCTTCGCACAGAATATACTCACCTAGATGAGCCAGAGGTTCAGCGGGTGCTGATAACATCTCTAAGAATATTTCTTCCAGCTTCCAATGGATGGGTGCAGAATCGTAGTTGACATCGGGGTCGTACTCAACTCGCTCGGCGTAGGGATCTATATAGAACTCATCATTCTGATCAGCCGCTTCTACCTCTTCCGCATATTCCGGAGAAGGGGGGAGGCTTACTCTGCCAGGTTCTTCAAAAACCTGCGCATCAACTACACCTGAATACAATAATATGGTATTCGCTAGAATGCAGATCAAGATTTGTTGTATTGATATACTTCTCATAAAAGGTCTAAATTATGGAATACAAATTGAGTCTACTTTTTCATAAAGTACCATATGCCCATCAACAACACCGTCCGCTACATCCCGGGCAGACATACCATAATCAAAGCCCACATCTGAAATCTCATGAACTAAATTGACAGGCACCATACCCGCAATCAATTGAACGCGAACTGTATAGTTTCCAGGCCCGGTCAGCTGTTTTCTTGAAAGACGATATTTGGCCCATCGCTTTCCTTTTGCTTCAATATTCTGTTTTTGCTTTCGAGCTCCAATAGGACGCCCCAAAACGGTAAAAGGTCGAGTCGCCGGTCGAAAGTAGGGAAGTGGGTCGAGAGAGTAAGGCACATTCAATACCTGCTCCCGCTCTCCCCCGCGAATGTTACGTGTAAGAAATCGTGATTGAAGAGTAAACAATTGCCTGTCAAGCGGAACTTCACCATTGTGAACGTACAGAGAGTGTGAATCTCGAATATCGCCGTTTGGATCCAGGTCACCCGATTGAAAAACGAGTCTGCCACTTTGATCCCAAACCATTGTCCTCAAAAAAACAACACGCTCAGCATCAAAACCAGTAGGTACTCCATGCCCCAATGTAATATTGGAAACGGGAACAGAGAATTGCATATCATACCACTTTGCTTTTTCAACTTGGATTTCTCCCAGATGATATCCTGCTCTTAATATTTGCAACCTCTGTGTTGCCGCTTCACCGAGTAATTCATATTGGTCATTCAAAATATGACGTGCCTTAATGCGTTTCCTCTGATCATCCCAAGGGGCAGGAAAATAGGCTTCTTTTGTCACAAGTTTTTCAAAACCCGGTGTTCCCCAGCCAGCAGCATCATCAAAGCATAGCCATTCACGCATCGTGGCTAACCCCTGATCCGGCGCTGGTTCTGAATCTTCTTCGCGAACTGCCTTTGGGTTATGAGGAAATATTCCGCGATGAACAATCGAATAATCCGGCCCCACTATCATATGGTTCGTATGCTTACGCACTGGCGTCGATACATTGCCGATTACGGCTGCAGGCGAAAAGTCATAACCCAGAGCTTGACCTGGCACTGCTCCCATGTGACAGTCTTGGCAGTTTTCTTTACATTTCTTAGCAGAAGGGGAATGTTTAAATTCACTGAAGGCATCTTCTAACCGAAAACCGTTCGGAGCAAATACATCATGACAGGTACCACAAAAACCAGATGTAGTTAATTGAAAAAACCGATCAGCTCGCGCATGCACTGCACGACCTCTGATCGTGGGATCATCGTCTGTTTTAAGCACGCCGTATTTATCTGGATTTGATAAAACAGCTGCCAGATTTTCATCTCCCACAGGGCCATACACAACCTGATTGAGATCTCCACTGACTAGTGCCTGCCGTCCAGCCCCTTTACCCCATGCTTGATTAATTCGATGACACGAGACACAAGTCACACCCTCACGCGATGTCGGCGATCTGTCCAGATTACTCATATTAATGGGTTCGGAAAGCGCCATACCAACGGGTGTATGACAACGGATACAAAAATCACCCAACGTACCGTTATTCAATTTAATTAATTTGTTCGACATGGCATTGAAGACAGGGCTCAACTGAGCATAAGCATGAGGCGAGACCGACCATTCACGATAATGTTGTGGATGACACTTTCCACATTTCGCAGCTGAGGGGAACGGGTCATCGACATAACACTCAGCATGTGCCTGATCAACAACATATTGTTGAACCTCATCAAGCTTTGTAGTTGACACACTCTCAGCTGAGGTTTTTTTACCAGATAGTTTTACAAACCCCTTGTTTTCCGCCTGTGCATCTTGAAAAGCAATGTTTGGAATAATCATTGCAAATAGTGCCACTGCAAAGATAAGACATCGCCACGTCTTAATTTGAATCCCGTGTGGAGAGGAATCCATTCCTATACTCCTGAACTACAAAACGTAGACTTACAATTTCATCAAGTCTGGAAAGAGTTTGCGCGCAACACATCTAATGCGGCTTAATACTAATAATCGGTATAATCGGACCATTCTGATGAGTAATTAACTGAATTGATCGCTACTACAACTAAAAACAGATATGTACATACAAACATATCCGTAGCCGAGATTCCAGAATGGATTCAGGTTATTTCATCAGTGATATGACGCCATCCCAGTTTTCGGGGGCCGTGTAATTTTTGCTGGCAATCTGAAGAAGTAAAAAATCTTTCGCACGATCTTTGGGTGGAAGTTGCCCCAGCAATTCAAGAGCACGCTCCCAATCTCCGTCAATAAAAGCAGTGACTGCTGCTTCGAAGTCAGCAATATTTTGGTTTGAGATTGAACTTTTCCCTTCAGATGCCAGTAACTCGAACACAGAAATTGGCGTCTCAAACCCGGCAGGTCGAAATAGTCCGATACGTCGACAACGACCTTCTTTTTCTGGCAGCATACGGCGGACATCAGAAGCTGTCGCTTCATCAATCAAGATCGGAACCCCAATCTGTTTTGTCATCCCTTCCAATCGTGAAGCGAGATTGACTACTGGACCAAAGACACCTACTTTTGCCTGTTCTCTGGTTCCAATTTTGCCAGCAATCGCATTTCCCCGTGTGATTCCGATACCCACTTCAAATCCACTTAGCTCATTTCGTTCGGTACTATTTGAAATTTTAAACATCTGCTGAATACGTAACGCCGCGCGACAAGCCGGAAGTGCACCGCTATTAAGTGGAAGAGGCCAGCCCCAAAAGCCAAGCGCGCTATCTCCTTGAAAATCTGCGATCACTCCATTTTGGCTGTTGATTCCCTGAGTCATTACTCCCAATGCTTTCTTCAAACGCCCCAGAAACATGTGTAAATTCCCACCGGCTTCTTCAGTCATCCGGGAGAATCCACGCAGATCACAAAACAAAACCGAGGTGTCTGTTTCTGTAGGTTCTAGAGTATGTTTCGTATTTTCTTCAGAAACAATTTTGATAATTGCAGGAGAAAAGAACTGTTCGATACCAGAGAAACGATCTTCGAGTTTACGTACTCTGCGAATAGCAGACAGCATTTGTGCCAGTAATTCAACTAGATTCAAATCGTCCTGCAGATCTTCAGTTGATAAAAAAGCCTTTGAAGGAGAGGCTTCTCCAAAACGACCACATATATAGAGGCACCAAGTATCACTACCATCTGAATTTACCGGTGTGCAGAAAGCCCAGCGCCCATTAGCCAATGGTTCGCCACGCATACTTTTTTCAACTTCGATTGCCGTTTCACCATTCCTCAACGCATCGCGAACGAGAGATCTTACAATAGAAACCCGCCTGAAACCCGGTACAGGTTGTTCCCAGAAAGCGACACTCCATTTTTTTACTCCATCACTTTTAATCACCGCAACCACGTCTGCATGATGCATTACATCCTTTAGAATTTGGGCGGTACTCTTTGCAAGATTATCTTCATCTTTCGAAAGCCAGAGGGTCGGAACCAGTTTGGATACCGCTTCAATTCGAAAATCAGATGTACGAAGACTGGCTTCGGTTAAGATGCCTGAATCCGTATCAAGATCATCAAGAATTTCCAGCACACCATCATTTGTTCCTCTATCAATTGAATGGAATTGCGTCGTTCCAATCTGAAAGGAATCTCCGATTGATAACTTCACCTCACTATGAAATTGGTCATCAAACCATATTTGATTACGGACGCTGGGAAAACAACGGATCTGAAGATGATCTTCTTCGCGATGGAACTCGGCATGAACACGTGAAATTGTAGTATCCCATGGAACTGCACAATCGTTTTCAGCACTTCGACCTAACATTAATGGTTTTGATTCAGGGATCAACCATTCTACTTTTTCACCCGGCCTTGAGCCTGTTGCAACCAGATGCATCATTGTTAATTCCTATTAAGTGTATTACATTCAAAATATTGAGCATGGTCTTGTATTGACATAGCCTGTTGATACTTGTTTGAATTTAAGTAATCCGTGGGCCATATATACAAAACGTGTTTTCTAGCTCAGAGTAACTATCCATTCTCTGAATAGTCTGTAATTCTCCAAACTAGCCGAAAAATTGAGTAGAAACCCATTTTTCTTTCTCGTTATATATATTGCATAGCATGCATTTACATGGTCATATTTGTATTACACTTCAAGAATGGCAGACTGATAAGTAACCACTACAATCAGTATTTTTGCTCCAGCCCAACTCCGACACACATATAAAGAAAGTTTCTAATAATGAATTTCGCCACAAGCAGAATTCACCGATTGAAGCCAAATCACTATCTGCTTCTGCTGATTATTCTTGGATTAGTCATCCCAGGAGTAAGCTCTATTTCTTCTGAAAAAATGTACGCAACCGAGCCAGTAGCTGGCGCCGAGAAATTTACCTCTTTAGAAAATACTACAACCAATAAAATCATGGGAATTGCCGCTGCAGACTGCAAAAAGTGCCACCCGTCCGAAGTAGCAAGTTGGATGAAAACCGTACATTTCCAGTCACCGGATCTCCGATTATATAAATTTGAAGGCAACACAAAAAAATATGCAAACGCTCTGGGACTAACGAGTGCTGATTTACTGGCTGATTCAATTTGCGCGGATTGCCATGCTACCAAAGCCATACGCGATGGCAAAACGAAAGTCATTTCCGGAATTTCCTGCGAGTCATGCCATGGTGCATCAGGGGGAAAAGAGGGTTGGTTAAACCGTCACCAGTCTTACCACAACAGTATGCCAATACCTCGTGCTGAAGAGACTCCAGAACACCGAACAGCACGACTGAATGCTTGCGACAATGCAGGAATGCGACGATCTTCTAATCTCTATGATCTGTCAAAATCCTGCTTTAAGTGTCATTTAGTGGGAAACGAAAAATTAATCGCTGCGGGTCATAAATCAGCAAGTGCTTTTGACTTCGTTTCCTGGACCAGTGGAGAAATGAAGCACAACTTTCTTGTAAATAAATCAAAAAATGCAGATGCCCCCTCATTGTGGATGGAACGAACAGGTGGAACTGCAGAAAATCGAAGACGAATGAAGTTTGTGGTTGGAACTCTAGTCCAATTAGAAACAGCGCTCCGATTACGTGCCAAATTTACGAACCCGGCAGTCATCCCCCAACTTGGCGGAGTCACAGCAGCAGCCAGCGGCAAACTGGCACAAATCAGTGCATTTGCACCTGCACCTGAAATTCAAAAGGTAACTACGCTCATGGGCCCACTGCTCGCTACACTCTTTATTCCTCAACCAAATGACAATGAGACGTATACTAAAGTGGCAGACCAAATCGCTGAGCAAGCAAAATTGTTCGCCGAGAATCACGATGGATCAAAACTTGCCGCTCTGGATACCATGATCAACCAGCTTCCACCACATTTTTCCCAACAATATAAAGACAAATATTTGAAAAACTAAAACAGCTCTCTCTTTTAGAAAGTCATAAATAAGCTGTCCCTTATGTCAGACCCATCTATTTCAAGACCACGTCGCTGGGATAAACCTTTCTCACTCGAACCAGGTAGTGAGGAGCAAATGACTGATGAGACAGTCGATGCGCTACTGAAATCGCCTCCATTTTCACAGATCGACCCCACAGGTTTTAAGCGGTCTCTCCCTTTTCGTGATATTTTAATGAACGATGCCCGAATCGTTGGCTTTGATCAGGGGGATATCATTGTTCGTCGGGGTGACTGGGGAAACTCTGCTTTTTTCATTCTCTCAGGGAATGTATGTGTTGAATTGGAAAGAGGAGAGTCATCGCTACCAGAAGAAATACTGGGACGCCGCACTGCGAAGAGAAAATCATTATGGGAATCCTTCGCTCAACTATGGCGAAATAACAGAGAACCTGAAGTGCGTGAAATCGCCTCTACAGGTAGCAACAAACCATTCCTCAATTCGAGATCTACTCATGGGGGCACACGAATTTATCTTCAGGAAGTATCAACGGTTCTCGATAAATATCGCACTGCACGGCTTGATTCCGGTCACTGGTTTGGAGAACTCGCTGCCTTGGGACGCACCAGCCGCGTTGCGACCGTCTTTTCGGAAGGAGTATCACAACTTCTTGAAATTCGCTGGCAAGGGATACGTGATATTCTCAGATATGACCAGAACGGAGGCCTGAAACGTTATATTGAGGATGTCTTCCGCGAACGCGCACTGGCTGCATTTCTTCGGACCGATCCGCTTATTGAAAACTGTCAACCAGAGTTAATGCAACGTATCGTTGACCAGGTTGAGTTTCATACGTTTGGAAACTACGACTCATCGAAACCCTTTAAAGAACTCAAAAATAGCGAGCAGAATAAGACCGATGCCGGAGAACCGGTCATTATTCGGGAAGGGGATTTCCCTAGCGGGATCATTATGATTCGAAGCGGGTTAGCCAGAATCAGCCAGCGGCATTATAATGGACGTCGTACAATAGGGTATTTATCTCCCGGCCAGATCTTCTGCTTAAATGAAATCCAGGCAGGTATCGAGTCACTATCTCCGATTTCGTGTCAAGCGCAGCTCAGTGCCATCGGTCATTTGAACATAGTACTCGTTCCGACCTCACTCGTTGAGGAAATCATTGAATGGAATACGTCTCACGAACCACCCGAGACTCGCAAAAATAAGCAAACCGTTCGAACTGCTGGAAGTCAATCAGTCAGAATTAAAAATGACATTCTGCTCAGTCAGCTCGTAGATCGCCATTATGTCCAGGGAACCTCATTAATGGTGATCGATCTTGATCGCTGTACCCGGTGTGATGACTGCGTGCGCGCCTGTGCTACGGCTCATGATAATAATCCGCGATTTGTTAGGCACGGGCCTATTCTCAATCAATATATGATTCCCAATTCCTGTTTGCATTGCGTAGACCCGATCTGCATGATTGAATGCCCCACCGGTGCTATCCATCGAGATCTCGCGCAAGGTGACATTGTCATCAATGAACAAACCTGTATCGGCTGTGCCCAGTGTGCGAGCAATTGTCCTTTCGACGCGATTCGCATGGTCGATATCAGAGATACAACAGGGAATCTCATCGTTGATTCCAAAACCCATTCACCGCTCACACAAGCAACTAAATGCGATCTTTGTATTGACCAACGAGGCGGTCCAGCCTGTGAGAGAGCCTGCCCGCACGACGCACTTTTCCGAGTAGACATGCACGATGCAACAAAAGTAGAAAAGGTTTTCACATCATGAGAAACCTTTTCTTTCAACAAAAAATCGCTCTGACAGCGTTCGTTTTTCTTTCCGCAATTATTTTTATCGCGTATTATCTTTTTTCGATTACTCTCTCAAATACATCATTTGCCAGCGGGGTGACTTTACTAATTTTTACCTTTATCCTGGCAAGCTATCAGCTACGCAAAAAACTACCGTTTTTGCCCATCGGAAATACCTCGACCTGGCTTCATTTTCATATTTTTATCGGCTTACTGTCATCTGTGTTATTTCTATTACACATTAAAATGAGAATTCCGGATGGTCTGTTTGAATTCATACTCTTTCTGACATATTCCACAGTGTTTCTCAGTGGAGTCATCGGTTGGATCTTGTCGCGCAGTATTCCTTATCGTCTTCTCTCGCGAGGCGAAGAGGTCATCTTTGAGCGAATCCCCATCCATCGTCGTACCATACACAACAAAGTAAAAGTACTAATATTTGATAATGCAAATTCTGACTTAGGTTCTGCGATCCCTGATTTCTATGACAAACATCTTCGAAGCTTCTTCTCTGGCCCTTGTAACCAGATGCGCCACCTGCTGCATTCAAAACGCCATCGTCATCAATTGTCACAAAGGTTTTCTGCACTGATACCTTATCTGAATGAGCAGGAGCAAACCGTACTGCATCAGCTTGAAGAACAGGTTCAATTAAAAGACGATCTTGATTACCAACATGCTCTGCAGGCCACAATGAAACTCTGGCTGTTTGTGCATATTCCACTAACCTATTCGCTGATAATTTTTGCTTTGTTTCATACGATCGCAGTCTGTGCTTTTGCGGGTACCATCGGATGACCGAACCACTACAATCGTTTGACTGGAAGAACAGTAATTACGAACGCCCTGCGAATACGTGGATTTGCGGGCATATGTGTGAATCAGGTGAACCCTGTCGGCTGGGTCCAGACAGTAGAGGTGAATGTCAGTTACAGAGCCAATGTCAACCTGAAGAGAAAGACGGCAAATATTCCTGCACTCGTTCAACCATGAATGGTGGCAAATGTAAAGAGGGACCAACACGAGAAGGGACATGTTGTCAGCCTGATTCTCGTTGTCATCCGCGACGTAGTCTTTTCGCAAAACGCCGATTATTGGGAATGATTGCTGCCATTGTTGCTGTTTCAATTTCCCTGGCTGTATTCAGTGGCTCATCACCATCTTCTCTACTCATCCCCGGAGAAGTCACTGCATCGCATGCAAATATTGAATCTGACTGTAACGCCTGTCATACCGCAGCTGAAGGGGGCTTCGCAACATGGATCCATAGTGCGTTGGATAGCAAAACTCTTCTTAATGACTCTGAACGTTGCTTGAAATGTCACTCAGACCTGGGATCTGAAGCGTTGTTCCCGCATGGCATTTCTGTTGACAGACTGTCTGAAATTACCGAACGAATTCCATTAAATCAAGAACCATCTAAAGCTCCAATTGCATTACAACTTTCCTCACTGGCAAGTTCGCCTGCCTTGAAGGACAAGCTCGCCTGTTCCACCTGTCACCGGGAACACCACGGCAGAAAAGCAGATCTCACACATTTGACTGACTTGCAATGCCAGACCTGTCATACTACACAATTCGAAAGCTTTGAACATGGGCACCCCGGTTTAGGAGATTACCCTTATCAACGTCGATCAGGAATCTATTTCGATCATCAACAACACCTAAATCGCTATTTCATGGCAGACGAGTTTAAGCGGACGATGCCTCAAGGCCAAAAACCGGAATCCTGCTATTCCTGCCATTCCACAGACCCAACAGGCAAGATTATGCTGACAGGCAGCTTTAAAAACATGTGCGCCAGTTGCCATGAACCACAAATCAAAGATGTTGAATTTCCCGGGATGCCCTTTTTCGCGCTCCCTGTGATTGCTCCCGAGATCATGGAATCCCAAGGAGAGTGGCCACATACAAAAGGCACCTTTAAAACGGCCCGCTTACCTCGTCTGATGGAACTATTGATGGAATACGATCCTAAATATCAATCCGCCATGCAGCAACTGGGAACCATTGATTACCGCGTTCTGAACAACCTCGATCAAAAACATAATGCTGCTATTGTAGAAATTGCCTGGTCCGTCAAAAGACTGTTGTATAATGTCTCACTCTCTGGAGAATTGGCTCTAAAACAACGTCTGGGAAATTCGCATCCTGAATACTCAAATCTCCAGCCATCAATAATCCCGACATTACTGCTGGCACAACAAATCTGGTTTCCGAATCTTGCTACCGAAATGAAACTGCATCAGGAAAAAAAATCGATTCCTGTACTAGACAAAACAGAGTCGTCGCTGTTATCAATTCCTTCTACTATTGATAACAGCAACGGCTGGTCACTGAGTGACAGCAATTTCACAATTCGTTACCGACCGTTGGGGCATGCTGACCCACTGCTAAAAGGCTGGTTAAATCGGGCTGTTCAAGATCGCCGCGTATCCATGAACAGCGATCACCTCTGGCAGATTATTTCAAACCCAACCGCTTCCGGACTGGAAGACTCGCAGGGAGCACTTGCTTCCGGACGTTGTTTACTCTGTCACTCCATAGATCAAGACCCTAGAACGGGTCTCTCCCAGATCAACTGGCTGCCATCTCCCGGTCAGCACTCACAGGAGAGATTCACCGCTTTTTCTCATGCTCCTCATTTACTGACAGGTACCCAGGATCAATGTGGAAGTTGTCATACATTTGAAAAATCAAAAAATACAGACAACACTCCCATTTTAAAGCAGGACTATTTTTTCCGCGATTCGGCAAACCTGTCCTGGACAGTTAATGTTAACTGTGATGAAACCTGCACCAGCGGTTTCCAGCCGATCAGCCAAAAAACCTGCGTGACTTGTCATAACAAAACAACGGCCACTCAAAGTTGCTTACAATGCCATAAATACCATGCACATACACCAATAAAACATCAGTAGATGATTTGAAGACGCGCACCATAAGTATCGAGCGCCACGTCATTGGTTGTTACATTATTGACAAACCCGCGCACATAATTAAATTTGATACTGAGATGCTGACTGAGATACCAGTTCATACCGAATTCGAATGTATTCAAACGCCCTCCCGTAATATTTTCGTCATTCAAATTCAAATAGGTCCCCCGCAGCGCAAGTTCCCAGGCACCTAATCCACCATCGCAGACATTCTCGGCGGGCACAACTGAACCATAGACACCTGTCTTACGATTATAGGACTTCGATTCGCCTGTTAAGAACCAACCAATCTGTCCATAACCGCCGTAAAACATTAATGGTGGGCCACCGATTTGATCAACCAGCGCATAGGTTAGTTCACTTTGATAATTTAACCAGCCCATCGTCCCCGCAAGTTCAAAGTTAAACAGGTTGACGCCCTCAGCGGGAATCGTACCGGTATCAACTAAAACAGGAACACCCGGACTAATGATGCCTGGCTCCTGATTGGTAAAGAAACTCAATTTTGCATCGTATCTGACAGATTTATCGAAAGGTTGCATATAACTATAATTCACTCCCGTATGCAGCAGATAGCGGCCTTCATCTTCATACCAATGAAGAACTGTCGATCTGGCTGCAAAACCGTGTCCATCATCGGCATGATTAAGCACAAACCCACCCTTGCCAACTCGAAAGCCAGCGATCGACCATGTTCCCATCTCATCCTCAAATCTCCCATCAGCCCAGATGCCGACCTGTCGAAATGGAGCAAACGTAAAAAAGGGAGCCCGTTCTGCAAACGTAAAGTCTTTTGAACTGGTGAGAGCTTCCAGTTGAAAGGGGACTTTTGTGTTACCAAAAACCAATCGATCTGCAATTGGTCGATTATTGAAATCGATGAAGACATCCCGTGCACTTGGGTGCCCTGATGCTGCAAAATCGACATCGAGTTTATAACCAATGTCCTGAGCAACTTCTCCGATCAGAGCGAGCCGTGCGCGACGCACAGCGGTTTTGTCATTGATGACTCCAAATGCTGTCACGCTGTCCGTTGATTGATCAAAGCCAGCAGAGTCAACTTGGAGGAATCCACTGAGATGCCCGGTAGGGTAGCGATCATTACACAACGCGCATTCACTGGTATGATCCCGCTCAAACCAATCAGGAACTGCAGAAGTTGCAAACACTTGCTTCCCTGAGTGTGAAACATCAGGCTCTTGATCAAGGAATGGTTGAATCGTCGTCTCGGCGACTAATGCATCAACAAGTTCCTGTCCCAACAATGAATTGTGCACACAGCATGAGAAGCTGACTCCCAATACAATCAATCTTGCTATGATTTTGTGAGACTGCCCTAACATTGAACGTAGCTGAGTATCTTGATATTTCATCAGCCGAGAATTCCGTGTATCGCACAGGGTTCAATTTGAGCTGGTTGGAGTCCCTGATATTTATACGGACAAATTTTGGTGCAAGAGACGTTCAAGTGAATCGACTTCGAAAATCTGATGTTCTTTGAGTAGCCGATCAGAAATCAATGTTGATCGCGCAAACAGAATCAAATCCCGTGATATGAACGAAGTAACATTTTATCGGTTGCATTAATCGTAGCACTTAATCGTTTCGAATTAACGACAGGGATATTCTCGAAAAAGCGGATGTTTTGCCCTTAAAAGGTTTAAGTCAGCACAATCTGTGCGGATTATTACAATTAAATCAGTTATAAACTTGCTCTGCTTCCTGTAAGAACTTCCGTTTTAAAACGAACTTCTACCGAGACTTCACCGCACTTGTACTCTCGCTCATACGGCAAATTTGACATGCGATAAAGGAACGCGCTCACTCATACCATCATTCTTGCATGGCTGCTTTTGCAACGGCAGCAGCAACCTGAGGAGCTATACTTCGATCCAGTGGATCAGGCAATATTTTTTCTGGAGACAGGTCCGTCGTGGCAGCAGCCAACGCATAAGCGGCAGCAATTTTCATTTCTTCTGATATCACAGAGGCACAGGCATCTAATGCACCGCGAAAGAGTCCCGGAAAAGCCAACACATTATTGATTTGATTGGGAAAGTCGCTTCGCCCCGTACCTACGATTGCAGCACCGCCGGATTTCGCATCATCCGGCATGATCTCTGGTATCGGGTTCGCCATGGCTAATACAATCGAATCGTCTGCCATTTTTGAAACATCATCTACTGAAAGCAGGTTTCCTTTGCTTACTCCGATAAAAACATCTGCCCCCTCAAGCATATCCTGCAATCTCCCGCTGCGATTCATTCGATTTGTATACTTTAACAATTCTTGTTTGTACTCTGCCAGATTGGAGCGATCTCTATGAATGGCCCCTTTCGAATCGCAGACGACGACATCGTTTACCGATACACAAACGTCTGGACTGTGACCGACACAACGTAAAAGACGGGCAATAGCAGTGCCAGCGGCTCCCGCGCCGTTGATGACGACCCTTAGTTTCGTCATATCACGATCTAAAAGTTTCGCTGCATTGATGAGCGCCGCTAACAACACTATCGCCGTCCCATGTTGGTCATCGTGAAAAACAGGAATGCCAATGTCCTGTAATTGTTGTTCAACTTCAAAGCACCGCGGCGCAGAGATATCTTCCAGATTAATACCACCAAAAACCGGTGCGATTCTCTTCACTGTAGAAACGATCTCGTCAACGTCCTGCGTATCTAAACAAATAGGCCAGGCATCGATGTTCGCAAATTCCTTGAACAGCAGCGCCTTACCTTCCATGACTGGAATCGCTGCATGCGGGCCGATATTACCCAACCCCAGGACAGCAGAGCCATCACTGACCACGGCAACACTATTATGTTTAATTGTCAATTCGCGTGCCTGGGATTGGTCATTGGCAATGACTTCACAGGGGCGAGCGACTCCAGGCGTGTAGGCTAACGATAAATCATCGCGACTGGTAACGGGCATTTTTCCAACAATACCAATTTTCCCTCGGAGTTGCTCGTGTACAATGAGACTGCGCTCAAAAAAATCTGTCATTGTTTCCAGGTTTCCTTTTTATTAAACAGCGCCGTATGCCAGCATCGCTTCAGCGACTTTGAAAAAGCCGGCGATATTAGCACCATTCACATAATTAATGGTCTCTGACTTTGGTTGATTACCATATGTAACGCACTGAGTATGAATGTCGCGCATAATTGCCTGGAGGCGTTCATCAACCTCTTCACGACTCCATGAAAGTCTTAATGCATTTTGACTTTGCTCGAGCCCCGAAACAGCTACGCCACCGGCATTCGCGGCTTTTGAGGGCGCGTAGAGGATTCCCGACTCGACAAAAGCATGAACCCCTTCCAACTCGGTTGGCATGTTCGCTCCTTCGCAGACCGATTTCACACCATTGGCCAACAACAGGCGCGCCTCTTCACCACTGAGTTCGTTCTGTGTAGCACAAGGCATCGCGACGTCGACGGGAACACTCCAAGGGCGTTTTCCTTCATGGAAAGTAGCCGCCTTATATTTCTCTGTGTACTCACTAATTCTCCCACGTTTGACTTCTTTGAGGTCTTTGACAAACGCGATTTTCTCTGCATCAATTCCATCGGGGTCATGAATAAATCCCGATGAATCGGAGAACGTGACAACTTGAGCGCCAAGTTCTAACGCCTTCTCAGCAGCATAAATGGCCACATTACCCGAACCGGAAATCGACACGGTTTTGCCTTTGATACTATCTCCTGAGCGGTTAAACATGTTCTCACAAAAATAGACACACCCATAACCGGTGGCTTCGGTGCGTATCAGACTACCGCCGAATGCCAGGCCTTTGCCAGTAAGCGTTCCCACAAAACGATTTTCCAGGCGTTTGTATTGACCGAACAGGTAACTGATTTCACGTGCTCCCACACCAATATCCCCCGCGGGAACATCAGTATCTTCGCCAATATGACGATGCAGTTCCGTCATCAATGACTGACAGAATCGCATCACTTCCGCATCACTCTTGCCTTTCGGATTAAAGTTTGATCCACCTTTGGCGCCTCCCATAGGTAAACCAGTGAGACTGTTCTTAAAGGTCTGTTCAAAACCCAGGAACTTTAAAACGCTTTGTGTCACACTGGTGTGAAACCGCATGCCTCCCTTATAGGGACCAATTGAATTGTTAAATTGCACGCGCCAAGCTCGATTGGCACGAATGCGTTGCTGGTCATCCTCCCATGTCACACGAAAAATCACAATCCGATCCGGTTCCGTCATTCG
Organism: uncultured Gimesia sp.; assembly: GCF_937910335.1. Classification (GTDB taxonomy): domain Bacteria; phylum Planctomycetota; class Planctomycetia; order Planctomycetales; family Planctomycetaceae; genus Gimesia. The sequence continues at coordinate 18,008 of NZ_CALEMX010000121.1, forward strand.
CTCCAGAATCTGAGCTTGTTGATACTTGGGATGTTCCACTAAAAAGGGAATCACACTTTCTGCAAACTCACGAACCGCTTGATGAAACTCCGGCTCTCCCGGATTGCGTTTGATTAATCCGGCCATAAAGCTATCGACGTTTTGCAATTCCTGATATTCCATGTTCATTACCCTTATTAAGGTGTTTTTTTTCAGTACGTACTCTACATCATTTTTCTAAAGGAGTCGATGTGATTTCTCTGCGAACCTTACAAATGAAATTGAAGGTACTCAAATGAACTCTGAATATTTGAAATTGTACAGAACGCAATTTCAGAGAAGTGTTAATAAGAACACAAACAGAGAGCTAATAGATAAGACCAGGAGTGATCATTGCGAGAAACGCTATGATTCCGAATCGAGCAGGCGCTGAATTCGATCTCGGGCGATATCAGACAACTTCTCTTCATAGATGCTCACATCGTCTGTTTGTTGACGGATATGACCGCGAATATACTGGAGATCCTTGCGAAATCGTCGACAGAATCTGCAAAGCACTAAATGCATCTTTAGCGCGATGCGCTGCCGCAATGGTAACTTTCGATCCAGTGATTCAGAAATCAGTTTTGAGACTTCTTTACATGTACGCATTATTCACAAGCCTGATTATTCACTGTCCAGTTTCCAGCTCATCTTCATACAATTTGATAACTGTAAACGAGCGCGGTGTAGTAAAACCCACAAATTTGATGCTGAGATCTCTAATTCAGAACAAATCGTTGCAGTGCCTTGATCTTCCATCTCGCGCAGCACAAATACATCCGCCTGTCGTGATGGAAGTTTCTTTAAACAACCTCCCAGAATTCGCCAAAAATCTTTTCGTTCTAACGAACAAAGTGGTGTGTAGCCTGCGGATTGTATATCCTTGTTCCAGTTTCCACTCTGATCGAATAATGTATCGGGCAAGTCAATTATTTTTTCTTCACTCAATGAGACTGTACGGGTACGCTCTCGAATGAAATCAATTATTTTTCGTTTGAGTATCCCTAATAACCAGGCGCGCTCGGTTCCTTTTGCCTGATATTGTTCAATATGCTTCAGTGCTGCAACAAAGGTTTCCTGAACAACTTCTTCTGACGATTCGCTGTTCCGCATTCTCGAAACTGCGTAACGATAAAGAAAATCACCATGCTCTTCGACCCAAGATGCAGGCTCCAGTTTTTTATTGTCTACTTCGATCATGTTTTCCATAAATTCAAGAAGCCATAAATGGTATCGTTTAGAGAGCAATTACCGAATCAAAATTTATACAGTTTCTGGTAGGAGATCGTGAGACCATTGTGGACAATCATATCAAATATTGTCAACTCCAGACGAATTCCTATTCAAAGCAGTTAGCACTACGTGTCCACTTTCGTTTGCCTCATTCGCGCGTGACTCACCATTGACGGGTCTTATTTTCTTGATATACATCAAAAAAATGAATTTGATAAAAGGAACCTTACTTTGAAAATCATAAAAACCAACGATTTTTTAGATAAAATGGGGACCGTCAACCGCGATTCAAAAATATTTAAGTGTTTTTGTAAGGAATTCGATGTCACTCCGACATACTCATAGATTCAATGAAAGATAATGTGAAATCCGAAAGCTACTTAAACAGACCCTACCAGCAAGGAACAAGCTAGATGACCCGGAACCCTGAACAACAGGCCCAGCCTGGACTGGTAAAGAAACTTGTCATCTTATTGGTTGTCATTGTCGTTATCGTATTTACCTATACACAATTTGGCGATGCTTTGACTTTACAAAGCCTGGCTAAACAGGAGACGGAACTCCTCAATTTTCAACAGGAACACCCGGTTCTGGTCTACGGTGCCGCTTTTTTAATCTATGTGATCGTGACCGGTCTTTCCTTACCAGGCGCAGCTGTATTAACACTCGTGTATGGCTGGTATTTTGGACTATTACGTGGGTTTATCATAGTCAGTTTCTCATCCACGGCAGGTGCA
>NZ_CALEMX010000122.1 GCF_937910335.1 uncultured Gimesia sp.
ATGATTCGAGCCTGGATCGATTCCTGGCTCAACCCAAATGGGAAATATCGGTTAACGGTAGTGTTCTTGTGTAATACGAAAGGCGGTGCATATCGCGCTGATCTTTGATCAATCTTACAATCGAGTGTTGAGCGGGCGTGTTCTCATTCTTTCCCGATTGCCATTCAAAGAGGATATCGTTTTCGCCATCCTGGATGACGTTCCATAGTTCAATCTGTTGTGATTTTTCCAGTAAGGATTTGATGTGATTCATCATGTCTTTGGCAGATCCTTTTTCTCCCTGTTTCAATAATCGTTGCGTTGTAAAGAGTTGTTGATAATCCTGGACCTTGTCTTCTTCTGTGACATATTCTGTCGAAGCGTTATACGCATTCATATTGCGATATCCCTCTCTCCAGTGGGGAGGGAGTTGAAATTCCATCGTATTCAATGCTCTGGTGAGTTCTACGTTGAGGCCGCGGGTATCAACGAGTGCAAAAAGTCTGCCTTGACGAAAATTGACCAACATAAATCCATAACTCAATTGAGACTCGCTCTTATTATTTCGCTCTCGATCCGGTTTCCCCAACACCTTGAGAACTTCGACTTCAGGTGTGCCGACATTCAATAAACCTTTCCGGTCAAAGAAATTCCAGATTTTCATGAAATCATAGGCGGCCCGTTTATTCGTTGTGTCCAGCAATACTGCTTTGCGAAATTCCACCCACCCTTTGCTGGCTTGAGAACTTTCTAGATAGCTGACCCCTAGCAGATAGTGTAAAACGCTGCTCTCTGGCTGTAGCGCGACGGCGTTTTCAAATTCAGTTGCAGCATCTTTCCAGTATTTTCGTTTCAGAAAATCCTGTCCTTTCTTTGCATGCTCTAAGGCTTTCGCTTTTTTTTGCTGCTCTGTTTTTTGCTGCTCTGTTTTTTGCTTCTCTGTTTTTTGCTTCTCTGTTTTTTGCTTCTCTGAGAGTGTTGCGGTATTTTCTTTTTTCTCCTGAGCCAGTGTGTGATTTCCCAAAACAGAGATCAGGCAGATCATCAGGGCCGATAGATATGATAGCTGATTTGTTTTCATCTTCAGTGTCTCCATTCAACAAACGGAATGTTTTTGAAACGATCATTTGCAGGTAAACGTTATTTTTTCGTTTGCGGTTTCGTCAGTAATTCTAACTCCAGGCGCCCTGTATGCCACATATAATTTGGTCCAAATCCGGCGTGCGGCCCCCATTTATTATCGACGGCTTTTTGCAGGTATAAACGGGCGTCTGCTTTACGACCGTGTAATGATTCATTCAAGCCGATATAGAGATAGGCATAAAACTGCCTTTTGGAGCGTTCCTCTTTGCTGATCTCTGCACTCTGAATATTGTTCAGTATTTTTTCCGGAGTGATTTTTTCTTCAAACAGCCGATAGATATCTGGAAACGGTTCGCGATCATCTTTTTCATATTTCAGGAGCCCCTGCCTGGCTGCCTTTTCCCCGTTGGCTCGATACTGAGAAAAGAAGCGCCAGATACCATTCTCACGATCAATATTGTCGAACGAATGATAACTTTCAAACTGCTTGGCTGCTTCGGAGTACTGTCTGGCATAATAACAGGCGATGCCGCGTCTCCAGTGCGAGGCTTTGATCGACGGCTTCAACTTCAGCATTTTATCATAGTCGGCAACGGCCGCTTCGAAGTTTCCTAGAAAGAAATTCGCATCTCCTCTGCGAGAGTACAACGAAATTTCATCGGGGTTTTGCTTCACCTGAGCGGTCAACTCGGCGATCTGCTTTTCAAGTTTCCCCTTGAGTAAGGCTTGCTCTTGAGCAGACGCTGCCTTTGAAGTCGGTTCTTCTGCCTGAGTGACTTCCCCCAAGGATGTCGTCAAAATGAGCCAGCCCAATAAAACACGGTGAATCCAAAGTCTCATAGATTGCTACTTTCCGTAATAAGGTGTTGTCCCTGATTTGATGATTCAGGGAACCCGCTTTCTTAATATAGTGTCATACTCTGATGTATCATAAAAGAGCCAGACAGACTGAAAAGAATAGAAATTTCTCTCCCGAAACGACTTGGCGTGCGAACATAATTTCGTATAATGTCCGTAAGATGGCTGCAAGTGATGATATTTGCTAATCTTAGCAAACGAAGGCCATCGCTGACTCTTGCCTGATAGTGTAACGGTAGCACGAGTGACTCTGACTCACTTAGTCTAGGTTCAAATCCTAGTCGGGCAACTTTGAAAAGCTCTGGACCAATTATGGTTCAGAGCTTTTTTTATGTCGCCTACAGGATCAGTTTAATTTGATCTTCATCACTCATACCTGCCTTCAGAGACTCATATTATGAACCGGAACGGCAAATCTCAGCTTACAGGTTTTTTTATTTCTTAGACAATCTATCGAAAAGTCAGATTCACTCGAAACGAGATCGTATATAACTTCAGGAGAGCAGATCGTATTTTACTGTGTTGACAGTTCTCAATGATACGGACCAAAGCTGATGAATGACTTTCAGGTAGTTCTCACTATTTTAGGATTAGTGTTATTCATGAACTGGATTTCAAAAAAATTTAATTTTATCAATCAAGTAGGAGATGGAATCTCTCTGGAGAATTCATTACTTTTAGATTCCAGCTTCGTGAGACCTGACCTGGAACCAATGAGACCTATATATGAGGGCAATTGTAATACCGGAAGTAAAAACGATTTCTTATATTCTATAATATACATCATCGTAATGATCTCGGCTGGCTGTCTCATTTACTGGATTACTAAAAAACTTGCCCCCAACGATTACTTCAATCACACCGACACATGCACTTGTGGCCTTGCATTTGCATGGCACTCGATACGAATCAAGCCTGAATCAAAATACATGTCATCCCCTTACTGAATGTGGATAGTGGATTCAATGTTTTTTTGCTATCGACTTTTTTTGGGGGGCTTTCGAGTAACGACTATTTTCTTCTCTTTTATCTTGACCCCTTTCAGCGTGATTATTGGCAAACCAACGCTTTCACAGACGACTTCAGGGTGCTCACTAAACATTTGAATGATTCGCAGGGATGAACCTGAAGGCTGTCTTGTTCCCTGTTCCCAGCTTTGCAAAGTCTTAGTAGACACGCTCAACATCTTGGCGAATACCGCCTGAGACATTGCCGCCCGAGACCGTAAAGCCGCAAGCGTCGCAGCATCAATCTTGGGAGGATCATCGGGAATTTTCACTGTCTTCAATGTCAGCTCGCCTTTGGCGTGGGCAATCCCTTCTTCCAATCCCTGCTTGAGCCGCTCGAATAATGGTTTTCGCTGTTTGGTCGTCATTTCTTTTTCCTCCCACGGCGGCGGACGGCAGCCTTGGCGTGCTTCTTGAGTTCATTTGCAAGCTGCTTCAATTGTTTCTTCTCAGAGCTGGATAAGTCAATTTTCTCGTCTTTGTCATAAATGTCGATCATATAGAACCATTTCGCATCAACGACATACAGATAGATAACCCGTGCTCATCCTCGTTTTCCCTTACCTCGCTTAGGGTCAGCAGTGCGAACTTTCCGAAGACCGCCACAACCCGGTATAGGAGTCCCCCGATTTGGGTTATCTATGAGTTCCTGCTGCAACTTTGCGTAGGCCTCGTCCGGTAAATATACTGAAATCCATTCGGTAAACTCTGTTGTTTCGACAAAGACCGCTTTCATAACAATGCTCATTCTATCCCACTCAGTGGGATACTGCAAGTCTAATCAAATGCTGAGTCATGAGAAATCTTTGCCTGGTCTTTGTTTGCTTACCGACAGCAGACAAGAGATTCAATTGGAAAACGTTATCAGAGTACAGAAAGCTGCTCAATATTCTATGATCTCAAAAAATTCATTATTTAATAGATCTCAACTTGTCAGATCGACTTATCTAGTTCATCTCTAATCCTGTAATAATCACCTGATTGCTGTAACATAGAGTTTCTAAAAGAGTTACTATTTCTGGAGCTAGTTATTCACCCGATGACTTAGGTCATTATTCTCTCGCATTTATTGCCGCTAATTCTCTCTCCCAGAATACATTGCCACTTATATGATTCGTGCCGCTCTAAAAAATCCGTATCTGATTATTGTGATCGTTTTGATCGTGTTCATTATTGGCGTTGTCAGCATGCTGCGGATTCCGGCTGACCTGTTGCCTACTTACCGGACGTCTGCTGCGCAAATTGTGACCTTCTATCCGGGGATGCCTCCCGAAGTGATGGAACGGGATATCATGAGTCGGCTGCAACGCTGGACGGGTCAATCGGCGGGCATTGAACATCAGGAAGCTAAAGCCATGCAGGGTGTCTGCATTGTGAAAGACTTCTTCCATGAAGGTGTTTCGCAGGCTGACGTGATCAGTCAGGTCAGTAGCTACGCGATGAGTGATATGTTCTACCTGCCTCCCGGAACGATTCCGCCGATGGTGATGCCTTTCGACCCTACGGCTTCTGTGCCCCTGTGTCTGGTTTCGGTCTCCAACCCGGATATGGATGACAGCGAACTCTATGACATTGCTTACAAAAATTTAAGGAACAATCTGCAATCGATCAACGGTGTGATTGCACCGGCTGTGAATGGCGGGAAGCTCAGACGTATTCTGGCGTATGTCGATCCAGAAAAGTTGCGTGCGCGGAATATTTCCATTCTGGATGTTCACGATGCGCTGCGTAAGCAGAATGTTCTGATCCCGGCTGGCAGCGCCAAAATTGAGGGACGTGAATTTTATATCTATACGAATGCGATTCCCGAAAAAGTGGAACTCCTTAATAATGCTCCCATCAAAATTGGGGAGGGGGGAGAGCCGATTCTCTTCAGCCATGTGGGTGAGGTGCAGGACAGCCACCAGATTCAATCGAACATCGTACGAGTGAATAACCGGGCGCTGGTTTATGTACCCGTTTATCGTCAGCCGGGTTCGAACACGATTGAAATCGTCGACCGCATTCATGGCAAGATGGCGGAAATTCTGAACAAACTGAAAGACGAACGCAAACTTGCCAACGGCGAAGATGATCCCAAGATGAAAAATCTGAAGCTGGACGTCGTGATGGATCAATCGGTAAAAGTGCGTGAAAGTATCGATGCTTTGTGGATTGCCGGTATTTTGGGAGCCGTCTTTTCCGGTTTGATCGTATTCATCTTCCTGCGCAACTGGCGGGCGACGATGATCATCACGATGGCGATTCCGATTTCCATTATGGTTTCGATGATCGGCTTATATTTTACCGGGAACACGATTAACGCTATGACGCTGGGAGGTTTGGCGCTTGCGGTTGGTATCTTGATCGATCAGGCGATTGTGGTGATCGATAATGTGGAACGTCATATTGATGCGGGAGAGGCACCATTACAATCGGCTTGGGCAGGGACGACTGAAGTGGCTGTTCCGCTGTTTGTTTCCACGATTACTTTTGTCGTCGTCTTTTTACCGGTGATGTTTCTTTCCGGTCTGGCCAAATATCTTTTTACGCCTTTGGCGATGTCGGTCCTGTTCGCTGTGATTGCCTCTTATTTAGTCGCGATTTTATTTATCCCGGTGGCTGCTTCGAAAATCATGAGCAGACGGAAGTCAAAGGGCGGAGCTGATTCCGAAAAAAGCATGGGTCTCTCTTCCAGTTACAATCCTGCCGACTTGAACTGGCTGGTGGGAGGTTATCGTAAGTTACTATTAGGGGCTCTTAAATTACGCTGGGTGATTATGATTGGCTCGTTGCTGTTATTTATTGGCTCACTGGTGATTATGTCCGGCACGGGGAGTGAATTGTTTCCGCCCGTCGATTCGGGTCAGTTCACGATTTATATTCGTGCACGATCGGGAACCGAATTAAAGAAAACAGAAGAACTGGTCGCCCGCATTGAAAACATGATTGTGGAAGATGTCGGAGACCCTGCTCCCAACAACCCGGCGGCAGTCTCTATTTATCCTGCGACAAAAACAAAATATGCGAATGGAGAAGAGCGCATACTGACCAAAGCAGAAGTCAAACAAGCACTGGCAGATTCGAGTTGTACGATGTTGATTTCCAATATCGGCGTGCTGCTTGACTGGCCGGCGGCTTATTCTCCCAATAGCGGACCGATGGACGCTTTCACGCTGGTCCAATTACAAGACAAACGGAAAGGGAGTGTCTTCGAAGTGGTCGAACGCCTGCGTAAACGCTTGAATGCAGATCCTGTTTTGAAAGCAGCGGGCGTCGATGTCGCCTTTGATACCGGCGGGATTCTGACGGCTGCCTTGAACATGGGAGAACCTTCGCCCATTCATTTGCAGGTTACCGGTTACACATTAGATACCGCGCAAGAGATCGCTAGAGAACTGGTTTCCACCATCGAAAGTGTGGAGGGTGCTACCGATGTTCGGATTGCACAGCGCAATGATTATCCCATGATCAAAGTTGAGATTGATCGCGTGAAAGCACTGAGTCTGAATGTGAATGTGGAAGATGTAATGAAGAGTCTGGTGAGTACGACCAACAGCTCGATCAACTTCGACCCGGCGTTCTGGATTGATCCTAAAAATGGTAATCATTACTTTCTGGGGACTCAGTATTTCGAAAAAGATATTAACTCACTCGATTCGCTGAAATCGATTCCGATCAAGAACCAGAAAGATGGCTCGCTGGTTTATCTGGAAGATGTCGCGACGTTTGACGCGAGTGCCACCGGGCCGGCAGTGATCAATCATCGGAACATCACACGTGTGACAGATGTGTTTGCGAATGTGAGCCTGGGTTACGATTTGGGCACCGTGGTTTCCAAGATCGAAGCCAAGCTGCAGGACAGTAATCACAAATTGAAGCTGGTACCTACACCTGACAGCCGATCCGCCGCCGCCCGCTATCCCGTATGGTTTCAAAATGTATTGGCGACAATCGGGTTGAATGAACCGACAAAATACAAAACTTCGGCCAAAGGTTTTACGATTGATGTGCAAGGCGAGATTCTGTCGATGCGGAATTCGTTTGTTGACTTTTCGGTCGGACTCATATTGGCGACGATGCTCGTTTACCTGGTGATGGTGGCGCAATTCCGTTCGTTTCTTGATCCCCTGATTGTGATGGTCACCGTGCCGCTGGGCTTTATTGGCGTGGCTGTGATTCTGAAGCTGACAGGTACGCGGTTGAATATTCAATCATTCATGGGCATCATCATGATGATCGGAATTGTGGTGGAATACACGATTGTGCTGCTCGATTTTGCCAACCATCGTCTGGAAGAGGGCGCTTCGATTCAGGATGCGATCATCGATGCAGCAGTGGTCCGATTTCGCCCGATTTTAATGACCTCGCTGACCACGATTCTGGCGTTAACGCCAATGGCGTTTCCTTCCCTCTTCGGCGGACTTTCCGGAGGTGAGGCAGATGTCCCTCTTGCGAGAACCATTGTGGGAGGTGTCATTGCGGCGACATTATTGCCTAAATTTGTCGTGCCCTGTTTGTATGTTATGATAAAACGTCCCATCAAGCAGAAAAAACCTGAGCCGGGTTGGGAGTAATGATTCTCATCGCTGAACATCATCAATCACGAAACAACTTCTATTATTTGCGAATGAAAAAATGAACGTGAAAACCATCTCAGCTCTGTTAGTGATCACCGTTTCCCCCTCACTATTTTTAAGTGGTTGCGATAATGCTAACAACAGTCCAAAAGGGAAATCTACCCCAGTAGAAGCACCGCCCGTTGCCAAAAGTAATGGACCGGTTCGGGTAGAAGTCGGCAAAGTTGAAGGCATCGCGTATTCTGAAAAGATTGATCTGCCCGGTTCCTCCGTACATGGCATGGAAACATCACAGCTGTTTTCGCGTGTGGGAGGTTATGTGCAGGAGGTCAAATCGATCGGTAAAAAAGAGATCGATATCGGTTCGCTCGTCAAAAAGGGGATGCCGCTGGCTGTGATTGCGATTCCTGAGTTGCGGGATGAACTCTCCGAGAAACTGGCAAAAGTCGAACAGGCGAAGAGTGCAGAAGGACAAGCCATTGCGGCCATCACACAGTCGAAAGCACTTACCAGACAGCGGATGTCGGAAGTGACTCAAGCGAAGTCACACAAATCAGAAAAGCAGGCATTGCTGGATTTGCAGAAAACCAAATATCAACGTATCCAGGCGCTGGTAAAAACAGGATCGATTGGAACAGAGAATCGGGATGAAGCAGAGTATGCAGTCAAAGCGGCGCAGTCGGCGTTGGAGAGTGTGGCTGCTGATGAAAAAGCGGCGGAGGCAAATGTGGCTGTTGCCCAGGCGGGTGAAATCAAAGCGGTTGCAGATAAAGCTTCGGCGACTGCAAATTTGAAGGTAGCGGAGGCCGTCGCGAAACGTGCAGCGACGATGGTAGAATTTGCAACCATCCGTGCTCCCTATGATGGAATCATTACCAAGCGGCATGTTGACCATGGTGCTTTTGTGCGTCCTGCTACGAGCAACTCCGGGGCGATGCCTTTGTTCGAAATATCACGAATTGACAAGGTACGCGTTGTCGCATCGGTTCCCAACACACATGCTTCGCGCGTGTTGGAGGGACAAAAAATTGTGTTCTTCAATATTGGTGGTTTACCGGGCGTGGCTATCGAAGGCACTATCAGCCGGTCCTCGAGTACGCTGGATAAAAAATCTCGTATGATGCGCGTCGACATTGAATTCAAAAACCCCGTTTCAACATCCAAACAGGAGCTCCACCTGAAACCGGGTATGTATGGAACCGTATCGGTTCGCGTCAAAGACTGGAAGAGCCTGCCCATTGTTCCGGTTTCCGCAGTCCAGTTTGACAACCTGAATCAGCCTTATGTAATGGTTATAAATGGTACAACTTGCCAAAAAAAGCCTGTGTCCATTGTGTTCAACAATGCAAAATCTGTAGGGATTGCATCAGATATAAAGGTTGGCGATCAAATCGTGTTAAACCCTGAGGGTCAGTTGAAGGATGGACAGGAAATTGTGTCAATCGCGGAGTAATCATAAGACGCGATAGCATCGGCATGGTCGATACATCAGGTAAAATGTGTGATATCATTTCATTCCGATAGCGCGTCCAAGTTAACCAAAGTGGCTTCAATCTTTTATACTTGATCCCAATGGCTCTGGAGACGCTACCATAAACCTGGATACAGGCTAAAAGGTTCGTAGTATGTCCCTCATGTCAATTATGACTTCATTCACCCTGCTCCTCTGTGCGGGAGTTGCTGGCTGTCAGGGATACCAATACACGGCTTTTACCCCCGTTGAGAAATCGAAAGCAGCGGATTTCGCACAACGGGATGGGATCAAACAAAAGCGGTCCCAGAAATATATCTCAGAGAAAAAGCCTTTGTTTGTCGAGCTTGGTTTTGATGATGACGAATCATCACACGTCAATAAACGAACGGTGCGGAAGTTTCCGGCACAGAATCGCCAAGAGAGAATCCGAAAAAGAAAGATCGTTGAACATCGACCGATAGAAGCGGTTCCAAATAAACCAGAGGTCGTTATAGAGATCCCGAAAGCATCAGAGAACCGACTTGTGGGACATACGAATGTAGAGCCGACTCGTCTGGTCAATCTGGCAGAAACTTCAATCCCCCCTGCACCGGGTATTTCCGTGGAAAATGAAACGGGAAGTGACCCATCGTTTTCGATCGACGATACGATTCCCTTTGGTCTGAAGTCTTATCCAATTGATCTGCCTGCGACCTTGCGGCTGGCGGGTGCCCAAAACTGGAATGTTCTACTGGCGATGGAACAGATCAACGAAGCTTACGCGCGGCAAGCAAAAGCGAAAGCGATGTGGATTCCTTCTCTCAACGCCGGAATTGGATACACCAAACATGAAGGGCAGATTCAGGGAACAAACGGGGTCATCCAGGATATCAGTCGTAACTCGCTGTTCGTGGGCGGTGGTGCCATTTCTGCCAATAATCCTCCACTTACCGGCGGTGCAGGCGGACCGGCACGGTTGGGGCTTGATCTCTCGTTGACCGATACGATCTTTGAACCTTTGGCAGAATGCCAATTGTATAATGCATCCCGCTCGAATTACACAGCCGCTTTTAATGATACATTGCTCGAAGCCTCGCTGGGATATTATGATCTTGTGAAAGCACAAGGGGACTTGGCGATTGCGAAAAAAAATCTGGAGAACGCGCAGGAACTGCTCACACTGACGCAAGCTTTTGTCAACGCGGGAAAAGGGTCACGCGCCGATGTTTCTCGGTCGGCTGTTGAAGTGACCAAGAGAAAGCAGGCCATCATCAACGCAGAGCTGTCGATGAAAATTGCTTCGACCAATCTGATTCGCGTTTTACAATTAGACCCGGAAGAAATAGGGACACAAACCTTGCTGATTGCGTTGGAAGAACAGCCACTGCCTGTGTCGCTGGTTCAGGAATCGACGCCTTTAGATCAGCTGATTTCACAAGGACAAACTTATCGCCCGGAGTTAGATGAGCAGACGGCTCGGATGGAGGCCAATCGGATTCGTGCCCGAGCCGAGCATTGGCGTCCGTTTCTGCCGAACTTGCATATGGGTGCCTCGGGTGGTGGATTTGGTGGCGGCGTGAATGACAATTTGAATGGACTGGATGGGCGCGCCGATGTAGATGTGCTGGCCGTCTGGTCAATCGAAAATCTGGGATTCGGGACACGCGCACGACGCCAGCAGTCCAACAGCGTCTATCAGCAGAGTGTGATCAGCACCAATCGCGCTTTTGATCTGGTGTTGGCGGACGTGACCAACGCCTGGAATACAGTGCAGGCACAACGGAGTCAAATCCAACTCGCCGAAGAGAACATTAAACGCGCCAGCGAATCGTACGATCAAAACATGGGCCGCATTCGTGGGCTGGCGGGACTGCCTCTGGAAGGATTGCAGTCATTCGATGCCCTGGCCAACGCCCGGCAGACCTACTTGAATTCGATCATCGCCTACAATCAGGCCCAATTGAATTTACTCCGCGCCATTGGTCGTCCACCGGGAATTCAGGACGACGAAGAGCAAGTGGCTGGTCATTAGGGTTGTGATACGGTTGCACGCATGACTCTGATTTATTTCTTCCTGGCTTGTATCCTTACCGGGAGACAAATGCGACGTCAATCTGCGGCCCTCGATTGACAATGATTCCGGCATCGTTGATGATAAATGATCTGCTCATTTTATTATCACTTATTGATCTCGTCCTCTCTCTGCTGTGGAGTCTCTGCTCATGAATCGATGTGTTGGTGCGTTCTTATTTGTTACCGCCCTCTTGTCTGGTTTGAACCTTGCGGCTTTGAAAGCGGCTGAGCGGCCGAACATTCTGTGGATTATTGCGGAAGATATGGGGCCGGAGTTGGGTTGTTATGGGACTCCTGAAGTCAAAACGCCTACGCTGGATCGTCTGGCGGAAAAAGGGATGTTATTCAACAACGCATTTACGGTGACGCCCGTTTGTTCGACCAGTCGTTCCTCTTTTATGACGGGCATGTATGCGATGTCCATCGATGCGCAGAATCATCGTTCACACCGTGCGGGAACGAATCCTCTGCCGGACGGCGTGCGTGTTATTACCGACTGGCTGCGACCTGCCGGCTATACGACGGGGAACATTAAGAAACTGACGAAAGATCGTCGGCTGTCCAAGTTTTATAAAGGAACGGGCAAAACCGATTGGAACTTTACGTACCCGAAAGGGAAAAAACCGTTTGACGTGAATGATTGGGATCAACTGAAAAACCAGCAGCCGTTTTATGCTCAGATCAATTTTTCGGAAACACACCGGGGGGGTGCCTGGAATACGTCGCACGAACATATTGGCTATCAGGCGAAACCCGCCAAGGTGAAGATTCCGGATTACTATCCTGACCATCCCGTGACGCGGGCGGTGTGGGCGCAATATTTGAATGCGGCGATGGCCGTCGATAAGAAAGTGGCTTTTATTCTGGATCTGTTGAAACGTGATAAGCTCGATAAAAATACGATTGTCATTTTTTTCGGCGATCATGGTCGCGCGATGCCGCGTGGGAAACAGTGGCCTTATGACAGTGGGTTGCATATTCCGCTGATCGTTTACTGGCCCGAAGACAATGCCGGGCTTCCGGTTCCCGCACACTTCAAACGGGGAGAAAAAAGTGACCAACTGATTGCGTCGATCGATTTGAGCGCTACCACATTGGCACTTGCGGGTATTACTAAACCGGACAAAATGCAGGGGCAGATATTTCTGGGAGGTCAAGCAGAGGCGCCGCGTGAGTATTTGTTTGCGGGCCGAGATCGGGGAGACGAAACGGTGTTCCATATTCGGACGGTCCGGGATCAGCGTTATCGCTATCTACGCAACAATTATCCCGAACACCCGTTTCTGCAGATCAACCGTTACAAGGAAGCCTCTTATCCGATTATCGGTTTGATGCGTCACCTGCATGCGGAAGGAAAATTAACGGGCCCGCCTTTGGAACTGATGGCTGACAGCCGACCAAAAGAGGAGCTCTATGACTTACAGAATGATCCTTGGGAAACGAAAAACCTGATCGATGCGCCGGCACATCAGGCGACTCGGAAACAATTGACGCGGGCCCTTGATGAGTGGATCGAAGAGATTGATGACAAAGGTCGGATTCCTGAAGACCCTTCGATTCCCAAATTCTGGGATGATCGCTCGATTCGCAATTATACGAAACGACTGGAAAGTCGCCCGAAAGACTGGTTCCTGTCTGATCCTGCTTTGGGGCCTTATAAAATCAAAGAGAGAAAACCTGAATAACAACGGAAGTTTCAATGACCGTCACGAATAAAACCTCAGGCAGCGTTATGCTACCTGAGGTTTTATCACACATCAACGTTAGAACTAGTGCCAATCTATTAGCAGGTTAAGTAACCGTTTGCTTCGAGGTAAGCCACAACTTCGTCAGCTAATTCATCAATGCCTTTGGCATCGGAATCCAGAACCAGTTCTGGTTTTTCAGGTGCTTCGTAAGGGGCGTCAATTCCGGTGAAACCTTTGATCTCACCCGCACGTGCTTTTTTGTAGAGTCCTTTAGGATCTCGTTCTTCGCATGTTTCCAGGGAGGCTTGTACTAGCACTTCAATAAATTCGCCTTCACCCATAATTTCGCGGACCTGATTACGGTCTTCAAGGTACGGAGAGATGAATGCGGTCATTACCAGAATACCGCCATCGGTATACAGTTTGGAAACTTCACCAATGCGACGAATGTTTTCGGTACGATCTTCAGGAGAGAAGCCCAGGTTTTTGTTGAGCCCCATGCGAATGTTATCGCCATCGAGAACAAACGTGTGTTTGCCCATTTCGAACAGCTTGTGATCTACGGTATTGGCAATCGTACTTTTGCCGGATCCACTTAATCCGGTGAACCAGAGGCAGGCTCCTTTGTGTCCGTTTTGCTTGCAGCGTTCTGCTTTGGAAACGCGGTGATCATGCCATGTCACATTAGTGGCTTTTTGCTCGGCCATCGAGGACTTTCTCCTTACTCATTAAAAAAACTCTGTAGAAACCAATTCTATCTTTTGATTCCTGGAGTGAAAAATCACTCGGAATCGTATATCCTGTGTGAATCTTTGCACGATCCTAGAGAAACTGACCGCTTGATGGAAGTCCATCGATTGGGATTTTCTGGGAACATTCTCGTTCCGGGCTACTGGAACTACGGTTTTTTAACTGTTAGAGTACGCGCACCGCATTATTGCGAAGGATGCAATTTCCGCAGGCCCCTCTGATGCGGTCTGGCAAATGTTTCCGGAGCTGTGGCGGTCGAGAAAACATAAACTGTTAACATTACACACATTACGCATTCAACCAACGAATTCAGAAAACAAGCACCATGTCTGAAAAAGTCTTAAAACTCGGTATTCCTGCGGGAAGTTTACAGGAATCGACGGCGGAATTGTTCAAACGGGCCGGTTATGTGATCAAATTTTCGTCCCGCTCATATTATCCGACGATTGATGACGAGGAAATCGAATGTTTATTGATTCGTGCTCAGGAAATGGCCCGCTATGTCGATCAGGGCATATTGGACGCCGGTATTACAGGGCATGACTGGATTCTGGAAACGAACGCGGACGTACATGAAATTTGCGAGCTGGTCTTTTCCAAAGTCAGCCGACGACCGGTTCGCTGGGTGCTTTGTGTTCCCGAAGATTCGCCAATCCAGAGCGTCAAAGATCTGGAAGGAAAACGGATTGCCACGGAAGTGGTCGGCATGACCGAGCGTTATCTGGAAAAGCATGGCGTGAAAGCGCAAGTCGAATTTTCATGGGGTGCCACCGAAGTCAAACCTCCCAAGCTGGCTGATGCGATTGTGGAAGTGACCGAAACCGGTTCCTCGCTGCGAGCGAACAATCTGCGGATCGTGGAAGAGCTGATGCAGAGCACTACGCGTTTCATTGCCAATAAAGATGCGTTTGCCGACCCCTGGAAACGTGAGAAACTTGAAAACATAGCCATGATGCTTGAGTCCTGTCTGGCTGCGGAAGGCAAAGTCTGTTTGATGATGAACGTGGAACGCACCGATCTGGAAAACGTACTCAACCTGCTTCCCGCGCTGCAGAAGCCGACTGTTTCTTCACTGTCTGATCCGGACTGGGTTTCGATCAGTACGATCATGGAAGAGACTGTCGTGCGTTCGATTGTTCCCAAGTTGAAATCAGCGGGTGCCTGCGGTCTTGTGGAATACCAGATTTCGAAAATCATCGACTAAGTGCATTCGCGATTCGTACAGTTCGGGTTCCCTCATCCATGAAAACGGTCGTTATCAAAGTCGGAGGCAGTCTGTTTGATTTGCCCGATCTGTCTGCGCGGCTTTCTCGACTGCTGATTGAATTCGAATATGCGCGGCCTCTGCTCATCTGTGGAGGTGGCGATGCGGCAAACCTCGTGCGAAGTTGGGATCAATCGTATGACCTGGGTAAGGAAGCAACCCATTGGCTTGCCATTCAATCATTGATGCTGAATGATCGACTGTTGTGCGAACTATTGCCGAATGCTCGCGTTGTTTCATCTCGCGCAGAGGCAGCTGAGGTCTGGAAAGATCGTAAAATCCCGGTACTCTGTTCCGATGCGTATTTGAAACAGATGACCGAGACAGACATTGCCCCACTGCCTCCATCGTGGGATGTCACCAGTGATTCGATCGCTGCGTGGGTCACTCTTACGTGGCCTGCTGAGGAACTCGTTTTGTTGAAGTCGGTTGACTTGCCGAGAGAAAATTCGCTAACGAAATTGTCTCAAGCGGGGCTCGTTGACCGTTACTTTCCGAATTTCTCAGAGAGTCTGCCCTCAGTTCACTGGTGTAATCTGCGTTGCAAAGACGAACGGGCTCAGTTGACGACGGTGATCAATGGTAAAAGTTTCCACATTAGAAACGCGACCGGGCCGGCATAAAGGGGGCTGTCCAGAAGATCTAGCAGACCTCCAAAGCCGGGCAATAATTCGGCGGAGTCTTTTTTCCCGACATCTCGTTTGATGAGCGATTCACACAAATCGCCTACGAGTCCGACCAGTCCGATTACGACTCCGAATAAAATCGACCAGTACCATTCAGGGGCTGCCCATGCAGAATTGAACAGGGATGGTGTAAACTGCAACCAGAGGAAGGCGCCCAGGGCTGCGCCAAAGAGTGCGCCGATCCCGCCGACGCGTGTTTTTCCCGGACTGAGTCGCGGAACGAGTTTTGTTTTGCCCCATAAGCGTCCAAATGTGTATCCGCCAATGTCTCCCATTTTTGCGCTGATGATCAACGAACCGAGGGCGAGATATCCGGTTTCTGATCCTGCAACCCAGCGGAGTTGTGCGGTCATTGTTAATAAGAATCCGAGATAGGAAACCGAAAGGATTTCCGCGCCAATGGTTTCCATACTTTGTCCCGGTTCCTGAAATCGGATCGCTGCTTTCAGGAAGATCAACAGCACGGCAACGGCATAAGCGACCGCCATGAATGCCAGCGAAAGCGTCTGCGGGTTTCCCTGTGTCGTAAAAAAAGACATATTCATAAAGGGAAACCAGGCCGCGATACAGATTAGGAGTGATAGCAGGCAGACTGCTGGATACGCAGGTGTGAGGTTGCGAACCGTAAGCATGTGCGTGAGTTCCCAGCTGCCGCGTATGATCAAAAGACAGCATAAGCCTAAGAGAAAGGGTGCGCCGACTCCTGCCGATTGGTCGAAATAAAACAGGCCGAACAAAAGTGGAATCAGGATTACAGAGACAATTAAGCGCCAGCCCAGCATGCAGAGTTATCCTTTCAAACCACCAAAGCGGCGGTCACGGGCAGCGAAATCGCGCAGGGCCTGCCAGAAATCGGACACGGAGAAGTCGGGCCAATAGGTCTCGGTGACCCATAGCTCGGCATAACTGATCTGCCATAAAAGAAAATTGCTGACCCGCATTTCGCCAGCCGTGCGTAGAACCAGATCAGGATCGGACATGCCTGCGGTATAAAGATGGGAAGAAATTACCTCTTCGTTAATTTCTTCTTTGTTCAGATTCCCCTGCTCGACTTCGTCGACAATCGATTTGACTGCGTCAACAATTTCCGAGCGGCTCCCATAATTGAGTGCCAGACAAAGTTGCATGCCTGTATTTCCCTGGCTCTCGCTGATCGTTTTATCCACTTCAACGAGTACATCTTGAGGTAAATCACTCCTGCGGCCAATTGTTCTAAAGCGAATATTCTGTCGCATGATCTCTTCCCGCTCGCCGATGACAAACTTTTTCAGGAGTTGCATCAGTAAATTTAATTCTAAAGCGGGTCGTTTCCAGTTTTCGCTACTGAGACAATAGAGTGTCAGTTGTTCAATTTCCAGACGTGTTGCTTCTTCTACGATGGTCCGAACACTGTTGACGCCCTGGCGGTGGCCTTCGATTCGTGGAAATCCACGTCTCGACGCCCAACGACCATTGCCATCCATAATAATGGCAATATGCCGAGGCAGTTGCCGGGACTCTAATCCAAGCGATTCCCCATCCTGCTCTGATATGGCGGGCACAATTTGCCTCACAGTGAACGATTGCGATATTGAAACGACGTTTCTGTCTTTTTTACAGAAAACCTCACAACAAGCGATGATGGTTTCTCATCCCCTGACAGCTTCTATTGTGAGAAATTTTAGCAAAAACGCCAAGGCTGCGCAGTAGAAAAGCACAGCTTCTTTAGAGAATGAATTAGAAGAAACCCTTCCATCGACAGCTTTTAGAGGAGGCTGTTCTGAAAGTTTGTTCTGCAAGAAGAGATTAATTAGCCACTATATTGAATGGACTGTAGCTCTTCTGTTTCTTCAAGATCAAAAGATTGATTCAAATAGACCACTTTTTCCCAGTAAGCAGGTTCTGCGCCAGGAGTCTCACCGGGGGTCTCAATCGACAGTTTTACATGATCCTCAAATACTTCAAGCACTTTAACAACAGTATGTTCCCCAATGAGGATACTCTCATTCGTTCCACGAGAGATAATATGCATTCGCTCGCCTCAAAGATATTCAGAATTGATTCTGTAGATTGTGAATAGTTATTGTGAAAGACATTCTGACGAACTGGCGTCAGAAGGACAAGCTGAAACTAAATAAAAAATGAAACGATTATTAAGGATGTTTATTTTCCCGGAATCTCCCTTGACAAAATCAGATTTATCATTTCGATTAATTTTGATGAGTCTGAGATTTTCAATGTAATCATCGTCTTTGTTCTGTATCCAAGATTTTTTTCAGATGCAACTTAATCAATCAAAATACTATTTTCAAGTGATGTGAAACGTGATCACCGTGCAAATTTTTTTTGCAATTTTCAAAATCACTTTTTTCCCTCGGCCCGTTTGTTTCGAAAAAATTCTTGCAGAATCGTGCGACATTCTTCCTGCATTACGCCACTGACGACCGTGCTTTGATGATTCAATCTTGGGTCGCTGGTAATTTGAAACAAGGAGTGACACGCTCCGGCTTTCTCATCACGGGTTCCATAAATCACCAGTGGTATCCTTGACTGAATAATAGCACCGGCACACATGGGACAAGGCTCCAGCGTGACATAGAGTACGCAATCTGACAAACGCCATGAGCCTAGCGACTCTGCCGCCTGGGTGATGGCAATCATCTCGGCATGGGCCGTCGGGTCGTTCAAAGTTTCGCGTTGATTATGCGCGGCTGCGATGATCCGATCCTGACAGACAATCACCGCGCCCACGGGTACTTCATCCTCTTCAAAGGCAGCCCGCGCTTCATCATAAGCAAAGCGCATCCAGCGGGTATGCAACTGTAATAGATCCCGGTCGCCGAGAGAAAATTCAGATTCGTCTGGTCGATCAATCATTTCAAATACAACTCTTTCAATACGATTATCATTCATGAATCATTTTCAGTCTCGCACAACATAATCCAGTTGAGTCTCAAAAGTAAAGTCGTGCTGTAGACTTATCCTGATGTAAAAATACAAAACCACGAAATCAGAGACTCTCGAACTGGAAATCAGATCGACAATAGCATTCTATCTGCGATTCTGCTTACAATAGTAACGGCAGTCCCCAACTCAGATTTTCAACAACATTGAGGCAAGGTAAATTTTATGCGTGGAATTTTGATTTGTTTTTCAACACTGCTGGTCGTCGGTTATCTATTAATTTCCTCAAGCAATGGTAACTCACAAAATAAGTCTCAGCCCGTTCAATCATCAGCGACTCCAAGCGTGAAATCATATGGCGCTATCGGCGATGGAAAAGCAGATGACTCGGCGGCGATTCAAAAGGCCGTCGATTCTAAAATCGGACAGATTCAATTTCCCAAAGGCGTGTATCGCATTACCAAAACGATTGCCATCGATTTGGACAAACTGGGGCCAACGTCGCTTAGTTCTGACGGAACCGCCACTATTATTATGGCGGGCGCCGGGCCTGCCTTTCGGTTTATTGGCACGCATGCGGGTACAGCCAGCCCGCATACCGTTAAAGAAAATGTCTGGCTCAACCAGCGTTCGCCGATGGTTGACGGCCTGGAGATTGTGGGTGACCATCCGGAAGCGTGCGGGATCGAAGCTACGGGAACCATGCAGATCACGCTGACTCGTCTTACAATCCGCCGCGCGCTGCATGGCATTCACTTTGTGAAACGCAATCGAAATGTGATTGTTTCCAACTGTCATATCTATCAGAACCGGGGTGCGGGCATTTTTTATGATCACGTCAATATTCACCAGTCTAATATTGTCGGCTGTCACATTTCTTACAACGCCGGTGGTGGCGTGGTAGTGCGGAAGGGCGATGTCCGGAACATTCAGATCGGCGTCTGTGATATTGAAGGCAACATGGGAGACGAAAACTCGGAGCCGACGGCGAACGTTCTCATTGATTCCGAAGGCGCCATGGTGGGTGAGATTGCCATAGTCGGCTGCACGATTCAACATGATCATTATGCGCCCGGCTCTGCTAACATTCGGATCAATGAAAATGCGTTCGTCCGCCCGCATTCCAGCGAATACCGTGATGGCAATATTACCATCGCCGACAATGTACTGTCTGATGTGCAGACCAATATTGAAATCACCAGCGCCCGCGGGGTAACGGTGACCGGCAATACCATGTGGAAAGGATATCAGCATAATATCCGCATTCACGATTGTCGAAATATTCTGGTTTCGAACAACGTGCTGGATCGCAATCCCCGCTATCATTATCGTGATGGTGCCACCGCGCAAGTCGGCATGCTGTTTACCGACTGCGACGGCTGCACGATCAGCGGCAACCAAATTACGGGCACCGGCGACGAAACCCCCGCGCTGGAAATTCGTGATTCGCGTCGGATGAATGTGACCGGTTGTACGATTCTCGATTATGCCCAAGAGGGTTTGCGACTGAAGAATGTTTTTCACAGTCGGATTTCAGACTGTCTGATTCAAAGCGATCTGCCGGGAAGTGAAAAATCTTATTCGATCAAAGTGATCGGCGGGAAGGAAAACCAGATCGCCGACAACTTGCTTGGTAATTTGAAACAGCTTGGAAAATAATCCCGCTCATTCGGTAGCCTGCCGTTTTTGATTCTGTTTAACCCGCATTTCCCAGATGACTTCCCTCGCTTTGGCACGTAATTTGCGCCAT
>NZ_CALEMX010000123.1 GCF_937910335.1 uncultured Gimesia sp.
CAATCCAAGATCAGCGCCGTAAGCACGTTCTTCCGGCTTACAGTCCAGATGCCCACACATGATGTGATCCAGACTGGCAGAGCGAAATGGCTTGGCCGGCGATAAATGAACGACACCTCCACGGGGCACATGTACGTCAGTCGTATCATTGGCCCGTGCCGCTGGTGTAATCGGCGAATTGTCAAACAATCGTTCGTCAATAGTCAGTTTTTCACTCGTACTGGCTGACATCAAAACAATGTCTACGATTTCCTGTTGGATCACTTCACGAATTTGCTGCCGGTATTCGGCCAGCGTTTTATATTTGAGTTCCTGATCGTGCCGTTCCGGAGATAAACCAGGCGCACCAATTCCAAACGCCATATCAGCGTCCTTGGCATCAGCAATGATAAACTCTTTCGAACCGCTGGGATCAGCGTGAATCGATCGGATTTTTATATCAAGTGATTTTTCCATCAGACATTCATTTCAAATTAAAACGCAACAAAAAAGGAATCAAATGTAATTTTTAGGCCACCGCTTTCGCGTTGATCAGCCAAGAACCTTGCTCAGCGTTTCGCCTAGAACTTTTCCAGACTGTGTCAGCGCCAGCTGTTCTTTCGGCCAGAGATCGATCTCAATATGTTTTACCACTCCGGAACGCCCCATGACTGTGGGGACGGAGATACAAACATCTCGTAAACCAAAGGCTCCGGTCTGTAATGAAGAAACCGGAAGAATGCGCTGTTGATCCAGGGCAATGCAATGTACAACATCAGCAATACTGACACCCACCGCAAAACCGGCTCCCCCTTTTTTCTTGATGACTTCAGCTCCACTGCCGCGAGTTTTCTTTTCTACTTCAGCAATCAGTGAGGGGCTGCTGCCAGGAAACTTATCCAGAGGCAGTCCACCCACTTGAGCAGCCGACCAGATTGGAACCATACTGTCGCCATGTTCTCCAAGAATCAACGTGGAAACCTGAGAGGGCGGCACATCCAGACGGGCAGCCAGCATGCTGCGCAGTCGAGTGGTATCCAGAACAGTACCCAGACCAATCACCTGCGCCGGTGGTAGTCCTAGCTCTTTCATTGCCAGATAAGTCAACACGTCAACCGGATTCGAAACAACAAATACGATCGCACCCGGTTTTGTTCCCACACGTTTTACATCAGCCAGAATGTTTTTAAACAATTCTACATTCCGGTTAATTAAATCGAGACGGCTTTCTTCGGGTTTACGACGCAGGCCAGCGGTGATCACAATCACGTCGCTGTCTTTGACGAGCTCGGTTCCACCAGCGTAAATTTTCTGATCTGCGGTTAACGAGCTGCCATGCAACAAGTCCAGAGCCTGGCCTTCGACCATATCCTGGTTCACATCGACCAGCGCAATTTCCCGGACTATGCCTCCGGCCTGTAATGCAAAGGCGGCACAAGAACCAACCAGTCCACCTCCACCGATAATACTTACATTCATGATCTATTCTTTTCTATATGACGATGTAATGTGTCTTTTTTGAATACAGGGAAATCAGATTATTTACCCAACGCTGACATGACCTGATCGGTAATCGCTTTAATCAACTGATCAGAGCTACCGCCATTACTGCTCGGAGTAGCTGCTGAGGATGGTTTCTGCAGGTATCCCGGATAACTGGGGGCAGGCTCAAAAGCGATCTGCTGAGGAAGACCTTCTTTATATCCATCTCGGAAAGCGCTGTTTCCACACAGGTCACAGTCTTCAACATGAAAACGAGGATCATCGAAGCCGAGTCGCTGTTTCAAGTCCAGCAATTCGCGTGTTTCCGTTTCAGTAAAGTAACTGACACGACCCATTTGCTTGGACAATAATAGAATTTTACAATACGCATCCAGAATTTCTGTTTTCCAGTAAGCGTCTTCCAACGACTTACCAAAGGTGACGGTTCCGTGTCCCGTCAGAATAATCGTGTTCGTGCCCCCTTTGAGGAAAGGCACAACCGTGTCGGCAAATTTCTGTCCGCCCGGTGTTTCATAAGGTGCCATCGGAACTTCACCCATGAAGACTTCTACTTCCGGAAGAACACATTGTGGAATCGGCTCGCGGGCCACTGCGAACGCGGTTGCATGTGGGGGATGGCAATGCACTACAGATTTAACATCAGGACGTTCTTTCATGATCGCCAGGTGCAACAGGATTTCACTGGTGCGTTTGCGAGTACCCGCGATTTGATTACCATCCAGGTCAACGGCACAAATGTCTTCAGGTTTCATGAATCCTTTGCAGATCATGGTTGGTGAGCAGAGAACTTCATTTTCGCCGACGCGAATCGAAATGTTTCCATCATTGGCAGCGGCAAATCCTTTATTATAAACGCGACGTCCGATTTCGCAGATCTCTTCTTTCAGGCTTCGGTCATGAATTCCACTGTTCCATTGATTTGACATTCTCTCTACTCCAAACATTTAATAAAAAAATTGTGTTTTCAGTGACTGTGATTTAATTGGTAAAATGTGGTCTTAGTAAACTTCAACCTGATCCAGGATTGCCGACACATAGGCGTCGATCGGTTTGACATCAGGATGAAAGGGAGCGGATGCTTCTGCGCCTTCACTGACCGCAATCTGACAGCCTGACGTAGCACCTAGCTCGTCATAAATAATAAAAGGTTCTGTTTTCTTTTTCTTCTTCGTGTTCAGCTCATCACTCTTTAAAGGAATCGCAACCAGCCATCGGGCACCAGCCAGACTGGGATGCTTGCGTGAAAGCGTTACTTTTCCGATGACTTCTGCAATTTTCATAATTCATTTCCGTTTGCAGGAACGCCTGCATTTACAAATGTTTTGATCAAATTTCTCAGTTCGATAAACGATTTCTGTAACGGGTTAACGCAAATTAGATTTGGTCTCATTTGTGAAATCACGTTTCTTAACTGGTTCACGTCCTGAATCGAGGCAGCGCGAATTTTCTGATTACGATTCGCCAGACAGGCCGCCATCTCTGCTGCTTCAGCAAACAGAACAATTCCTGCAGCATCCGCACGGCACAAACTGCTGATCGCATCATTCACCGACTCTTCCAGTGAAGCACTCAATTCCTGTGACCAACGTGTATTGGTCTGTTGCTCAATCGTTTCCAGTGCATTTTCAACTGCAGATGAGTTTGATAAAACAATTGCCCGCCAGGTTGTTCCCAGCCCTTTTGAAGAAGCAACGGCAGCTGGGCGATGGACACTGACATTAAACTCACGCAGATAATCTTTCGCAGAAGGAGTCAAGATCGATTCGGCAGCAATGCCGACGACTGATTGACCTTTTATCTTTTCCGCCAGTAAATCTGCAGTTATGACTTTGTCTGACAATACAACCGAAGAGTCAGGCGTGGAAACAGATGGTGCGCTTCCCGATGATTGCCCGCCACTTCCCATTTGGGAAATGGTCGACAATACATTGGCGACTACCTGATTGACCAACTCTTCAGAAAACTGCATTACGTTCTAATTGACTTTTCTAGTATCTAAATTAACGATCAATAACACCTAGAGTGGCCCAGCGGATGGGAGTATTATTCACACCCACCATTTCTCGCACAGCGGCTCCGTCTGAAGTCAGCAGGACTGTATCTCCCTTACCGCACCCCAGTTCGTCGATGACCAGCTCAGGAAATCCCTCAGCGTTGCCTTTGATATCGAGTGTTTGAACCAGCAATAAGCGCCAGCCATCCAGACTGGGATGTTTGGCGGTTGCCGTTGCTCGTCCAATGACTCGTCCTGTCAACATTTGATTTCATTCCTGAGACAATAAATAGTTGTTGATTGGCAGAAAAATACTTCCACCAATGTGCTGAATTAAATCACTCGCAAGTGTCCTACTGTCGTAGAACGACGGAAGCGAGTGAATGTCAGTGGGTTCGTAACTCCCTCACCGGTCGGAGTTGCAATACTAAAGGAAGCATAACCTTCGCCACCGTTGCCCAGAGCGGCTCCACAGGGACCATTCTGCACAAACAATGTCGTGTCCATGATGCGACCCATTTTGGTGATCGCTTCAATATTTCGTGAGTGAATCATGCTCGTGTGACGGAATCCGTGTTCGAATTCTTTAGCCAGCTCAATTCCATGATCTGCGTTTCGGCAACGAATAAAGGGAACGAAAGGCATCATCTGTTCTTCAGGCACGAATGGGTTGTTCGTGTCGGTTTCGCCGTAAAGCAACTGTGTTCCAGGTGGGACACTCACTCCGATCATGCCAGCCAGCACGTCTGCATCTTTTCCAATCAGATCACGGTTCAGAACAGCGTGTCCACCCGGTTCTGTAGGAGCCGAGAATGCCAGAGCCGTCAGTTGAGCGATCTGCTGGCTGTTCAATTGATATCCGCCATGTCGTCCCATAGCAGACATGAGTTCGTTGAAGATACTCTCGACGGCGAAGACTTCTTTTTCGCCGATGCATAATAAGTTGTTATCGTAGGCACCTCCGATGATGATGGACTTGGCTGCATTATCGATATCAGCCGTTTCATCAACCACAACAGGTGGATTACCAGGACCAGCGACAATCGCACGTTTCTTGGCAGCCAGTGCAGCACGGGCTACGCCCGGACCACCGGTCACGCATAAGAGTGGAATTCCCCGATGATTGAAAATTTCATCAGCGGTTTCCAATGTGGGAGTTCCCAAAATGGTCACCAGATTCTGTAAGCCGGTAGCCTGATAAATGGCTTGATTGAAACGCCGTACACCTTCGCAGGCAATTTTTGCTCCGCCAGGGTGCGGGTTGACTACCAGCGTATTGCCGGAAGAAACCATGTTCACAAAGTTGCAGGCCAATGTAGGTAGTGAGTGAGTCACTGGCGTGATCGCTCCGATGACACCAAAGGGAGCGTATTCGGTCAGGCTGACCCCGTAATCTCCGGAAACAGCATCAGTCTTCAGAAATTCCATGCCGGGAATGTTTTTGATCAAATGCAGTTTTTCAATTTTATGATCGAGGCGACCAATATTGGTCTCTTCCAACTCCAGACGACCCAGTTCATCGGCCTGTGTAGCGCAAATCTGTCGTACTATTTCGACTGCCTTCGCTCGATCTTCCATAGAGGCATTCAACAGCCGGTTTTGCCCCTCGGTCGCAGCAGCCACCGCCTGATCGACGCAACTGAAAACACCCCAGTCGCCATCCTGATTCGCTGCGGGCGAAGTGGATCCGTAACCACCACGTTGTTTCAGTTGTGATAAAACTTCCTGTACGACACTTCGAATAGCTTCTTCAGTCGCCTGCATAATTTATTTCTCCCCGAGTCGTCTGACTTTGAGATTGAACACTCAACGCCGTCGTCTCAGTCTTTCAAAATTCAGTTTTGGTTTTCCAGGTTATAGTTTTCCATCTGGTTGCGAATCCATCCGTCCAGTTTTGATTTCGTTGGTATCGAAGCGATCATGACTAGCAGCAAAATTGCAACAGGTATAAACGCCAGCCTCTGGTTTTCCACCATCACGGCGACGAGACTCAGCATGGCGGCACCTTCCAGTAACGCCATGCCAATAATCAATCGCATCATGAAGATCTGATAGAAGTTTCCCAGCATCTGTTCTTCATCGTCGTTCGCTTCTGTTTTTGCAGTTTGCATGGTTTGTGCAAACTGCTTGCGGGATATGAGATTCGGAACAATGAAGCGAATAACGAGGCTCATTGCCGCCATTCCCATCGCTGTAAATGTGAGAACTGGTAAACCGGCATTTGGTTTTGATCCATTGATTAGAACAGCGACCACAACTCCAAACACAACAACACCAGCGAGCATGGCAAACCAGATGATCATCATGGCTCGATGTCGTTCATTAAGAGGTAGTTGTGATAATTGTTTGCGCTGGGAATACATTCTCTAGTGCTCGATTATTTTTCCGTTGAGTTAAAAATTTCTGTAGATCCAATGTGAACCTGATCGACGATACCTACGATGGCGGCGTCGATGGGCAATGTTTTGGTCTCTTTCGTGAACCGGGCCGATGACCCTTGCACACACAGCACGACCTCACCCTGCCCTGCTCCCACGGTATCAACGACGACAAAAGATCGCCCTGTCGGAGTTAAATCACTCTGGTCTTTTTCGTTGACGCGCAACGGCTCGACAATGAACAGCGTCTGGCCTACCATCGCTTCGACTTTCTGTGACGAAACGATGCTACCGGTAATACGTCCTATAAACATCGAACCAACTCCTCAAAAATCCTGAAAAGGATGACCGTCATTTCTAGCGTTACGAACGCCCTTCGATGACTTCCACTGTTTGCCGGCCGACCACAATTTCTTCATTGGTCGGTACAACCCAGATTTGCACCTGACTGTCGTCTGCCTGGATCTGCGCTTCGTTAGAAGCGACTTTGTTCCGTTCAGAATCCAGGCGGATTCCCGCCCATTCCAGATTGCTACAAACTTTCTCTCGTAAACTCACGCTGTTTTCACCGATTCCACCCGTGAAAACAATCGCATCCGCTCCACCAAGTACCGTCAGGTAAGCTCCCAGGTAATGTCGGATTGCAGAGTGAAACACGCTAAGTGCCATCTCTGCCCGTTCGTGACCGTTGGCTGCCGCTTCCTCCAGATCGCGACAGTCGCCACTTAATCCGCTCATTCCCAATAGACCACCCTTGCTCGACAGGTCTTCCAAAAGTTCCGCCAGAGATTTTCCGGTGGCTTTTATCAAAACTGGCAAAGCAAACGGATCAAAATCACCCACACGGTTATTGTGAGGCAATCCTGTTTGGGGACTCATTCCCAGACTGTTGGCTTTGGAAACACCACCTTGCATGGCACATAATGAACTACTTCCTCCCAGGTGACAGGAAATCACCCGCAGGTCATCCCTGCCAGTTAACTCGGCCATACGAGTGCCGATATAACGGTGACTGGCACCATGAAAACCCCAACGCTTGACTTCGTATTCTTCCTGCCATTCAAAAGGAATGGCATAGGTACGATTTTCCGCAGGGATGGTTTCATGGAAAGCCGTTTCCAATGCGGCAACCAGCGGAATTTCAGGAAAGGCCTGACGCAGTTGTCGCATAGCTCGGGCATACGGAGGGTTATGAGCAGGTGCTATATCTGCCAACGCCTCCATCTTGGTCAGCAATTCTTCATCTACCAGACGAATGCCACTTAAGTTTCCGGCAAAGACCGCTTTGAATCCAATTCCCGCGACTTCATCTGCTGAACTGAGACAACCCCATTCGGAATTGGTCAATTGAGACAGACATAAGTTGACGGCGGCTGCATGGTCGGGAACATTGTCTGTCTTTTCCTCCCGATGCGAACCAATTTCGACAAAGCAATTGCTTTGCGCTTCGCCAATACGATCGATGCCCCCACGTGCAAGCTGCACTTCAGCGGGCATATCGAACAGGCGATATTTGAAACTGGTGGAACCTAAATTGGCAACAAGTACTTTCATTGCAGGAATCCATTCTGTGACTTAAAGACTGGTGTTTCAACGTCCTTTTTCCCGATCGGCACAACGTGTGTGTGCGGGAAGAACCAACAGTACGCTCTCTTACATAAAGTGTGACATCAAACCTTCAGCGGGACGTGCAATCACATGGGCTCCAACCAGTTCTCCAATTTGAGAAGCAGCAGATGCACCGGCATCAACTGCAGCGCGAACTGAGCCGATATCCCCTTGAATGACTGTGGTCACAAACGCACCACCAATTTGAATCTGGTCAACCAGAGTCACGTTGGCGGCTTTGAGCATGGCATCGGATGCTTCAATTTGAGCAACCAAACCTTTTGTTTCAATCAGACCAATTGCTTCTGAACTCATTTTGTCCTCATTTTTTTTAATTGTGATGGGTTGAGCTGAATTTCCTGTGGCTTCATACCAGTTAAACGTCAACTGGTTATGATCATCGTCGATTCGATCAGATTCAGGGATTTCAGCCGTCAATGTTGTTAACCCGTTAAGTTATTTCTTGGCAGCAGCAGAATTTTTCGGCAGAATACTGGCAAGTTCTTCGTGAGGACGTGGAATGACTTGAACGCTAACCACTTCGCCCACTTTACTGGCAGCAGCAGCACCCGCATCCACGGCAGCTTTGACAGCAGCAACATCGCCGACAACAAAACCGGTGACTAGTCCGCTACCCACTTTTTCCCAGCCAATCATTTGTACGTTGGCAGATTTCAACATTGCATCGGCGGCTTCAATCAGGCTGATCAGCCCTTTTGTTTCCACCATTCCCAGGGCTTCCATTGCTTTCGCCATGAGTCAGTTCTCCTTTTAGAGATAGTTAAAAAAACAGTTCATTATTTACTCAGAATCGAAATTCAATCCTGAAACAGGTATCAAGCAAACCCTCTGATAAAGTGATCAGACAAATTTGCATCAGATTTGGTATTAGCTGTGTTTACATTTACAGCCTTCAGGAACAAACAGTGTGACGGAAGACGCATGATCCAGGTCAACTGCGTTTCCTTCATCGGTATCGATGTGAACCTCAAGTTTGACTTCCGGATTTTCGCGAACCACGACATCTTCCAAAACCGTAGTACAACCAAGCGATTCAATTCGCAGGTGTAACTGGTCACCGTTGGCACATTTGTAAAAAGCACAGTCGGCAGGCGACATGTGTACGTGTCGGGCAGCTCGGATCACTCCTTT
Source organism: uncultured Gimesia sp. (assembly GCF_937910335.1). Taxonomy (GTDB): domain Bacteria; phylum Planctomycetota; class Planctomycetia; order Planctomycetales; family Planctomycetaceae; genus Gimesia. The sequence continues at coordinate 8,614 of NZ_CALEMX010000123.1, forward strand.
ATCCAACTCAACAACTCCCTTGGGACCCATCAATACACAACCGGGCGTGCCTTCAAGGTCACCGCTGATCCGAATCGGAACTTCCAATCCCAGTGAAATCGTGTCGGTAAAAGCCAGTTCTACCTGAGTATCACCGCGGCATGGTCCTAAAACGCGTACATTGGGAATCATTCGGCGACGCGGTCCGACAATCGCCACAGTCTGTGTCGCAGCAAAGTAGCCATCCTGATACAGATCTTTCTGAACTTCAAGTTGGGCCCCTTTGCCAAACAGAACCTCAAGATGTTCTTGCGAAAGATGAATGTGTCGGGCAGAGATATTCACAACCAGTGGATTCGGTGCACCAGAGGCTGCTGCTCCACCTCCCAGTTGCTGTGTCAATGCCTGACGAACCAGTTGTTCTACCTGAGTGCGTGATATTGAATTTGTAAGCTGTGTCATAATAAACGGATCTCAATTTCTTGAATTGGATTAGTTGTATCTGCGAAAATAATATGTGTTATGTTTCTACGATCGTCAGTTCTATTCCTGCATTTTGGATGACGGATTTCCATTTCTCAGAAATTCCATCATCGACAACTATATGGTCTACCTTGTTCAACGGACATAAATGAGCGAGTGCCGAATGCCCAAATTTGGTGCTGTCTGTCACAACAATCACTTCTTCTGCTGCTTCAAACATTTGTTGTTCCGTTTCCACCAGCAACATGTTGCTGTTGTAAAGTCCGTTCTCAGTAATGCCTCCAACACTGATAATCAATCGCCTGACATGTACGCTTTTCAGCGAATCAACTGCCGTCTTGCCTAACGCGACTCCTGTTTTGGGAAACAGAAACCCGCCAATCAACATCAGATCGATATGCGGCTGATTTACCAACAGGTTGGCGATCGGCAGCGAATTCGTCACGACCTGAAGTTGTTTTCCCGCCAGTTGACGCGCCACTTCCAATGTCGTTGTGCCACCATCCATGAGCACAGCCTCTCCAGGAGAGATCATGCCGGCTACAGTTTGTGCAATCAACCTCTTTTGCCCAGAAGACATAAAAGAGCGATCTTCAAAGGTTGCCAATGACTCACCACTATAAGCGGCGCCGCCACGGGTTCGGCGTATCTGACCGATTCCGTCAAGATGCTCCAAATCCCTTCGAACAGTAGATTCAGAAGCACCTACAGAATCCATCAAATCCACAAGAGACACATATCCCTTGTTTTCAACAATCTTTAAGATGCTTTCCCGTCTTTCGTCAAGCAACATTGACATGCAAACTCCTCCTGAGACGATAGTATTCCCTGAAGAGTATGCCTCTCAATTCACCAGGTATCAATCAATATTTCCAAATTATCACCACAAACTTTCAAAATCAATCATAATCTGTCAGTTGTTTTGATATTTCCTAAATACTTCATCTTTCCTAAAAGAAATATTCAAATTGAGTGGGAAACCACTAAAGATTCCCCAGACACCCTGTTTTGAAACGGTTGATGGCTCTAAAAAAAGCCGAGAAGAAGGATCCAGAAAGGGCATAGAGGGGCTGAGTCAATGCAATCGACAGTCTCTCATTCATCGTAACCGCATCGATATCTGCCGTATCTTCTCCAATCGGCAACGATACACATCGGGAAGAATGTCAGTCTGACTCCTGACACATGATAAGGCAAAGTCGGCAGATGCTTTGAATCACCAGATGAGGAATGACTGCTCTGGAAAAAATCACTCTTCAATCACAACTCTTTGATCGACAAGTCTGATTTTGCCTTCAACGAAGAGTTGGATCATTTGAGGATAGAGTTCACATTCTGCCTGGAAGACGTTGGCCGCAACCTGATCCGGAGTGTCGGTGCCTTTGACCGGAACCGATTTCTGGCCGATGATCGGCCCATGATCATATTCATTATCGGCAAAGTGTACGGTACACCCACTGATTTTGACTCCGCGTTCGACAACAGTTTCATGTACTTTGTGGCCGTAATATCCCTGTCCACAAAATGCCGGTATGAGTGCCGGATGAATATTCATCACGCGGTACTCATAATCTTCGGGAATGTCTACCAGTGAAAGATACCCCGCCAGAGTAACCAGATCGATTTCTGCTTCACGACAGAGATCAAAAATGGCAGCGCTGAAATCATGTCTGTTTTCATAATCGCGTCGACAGATGACTTCGCAGCGTAGTCCTGCGGCTTTCGCCTTGGCAATGCCACCACAGTCAGGGCGACTGGCGATGACCAGTGGAACCTCAATATCCAGTTCTCCCGCGGCCTGTTTTTCCAGAAAATTGGTAAGTGTTGTCCCACCACCAGAAATCAGAACTGCCAGTTTTAAAGGGCGTTTCAAGCTTGAAGAAGGCATATCTGCATTCATTTTAATCAATTCAAGTTTGCTAAAGAGATAAGTTATTGCGGGCTTTGCTTGTCAGGCTCTGGTTTTGATATTGTTGTTTCCGGTTTCGATTCAAGCTGATCAAAACTGACCTGGCCCTGATTGGTCTGCAATCGTTTTTCTTTGAATTCTTTATCTTTCCGCATGACGCGCCACATTGCAAATGCTACACCCGCAATCAAGATGATCAGGCCACCTGCCAACAGTTTCGAAAAGAGTTGACTTCCTTTTTCATCGACCGCTTGCGGGGACCATAACAGTTGCTTCGCCAGAATCAAAGGAGCAACCCGCGTGTCATCCTGTGCGTTGTAAGCATACATCTTGAAGAGGTAGCCTGTCACAGTGACATGATCAATTATATCAGTTCCTTTGGGTAGCCCCTCCTTGAGTGCAGGTGGAACCCCGGTGCAAACAACAACGGTGGGATTCTGTTGAGAGTCGTCTGTAAACAGCCACGCTTCGTAAAGAGTCTTGATGCCGTAGTCATTTTCCTCAGCGGGATAATGAATCAGTTTTCTCACGCGGCCCGTTAATGTGACCAGTCTGCCTTTGTAACGGCTGCTGTTCTTGAAGATGTCAGGAAACAGGGGGAGTTTAAGTTGGGGGTGCTCTTTAAATGTTTTCAGCTCTGATCGCCTTTGTTGCAGGTTAAATTCGGCGGCCTGCTTTTGATCCTTCAAGCTGGTATCCTGAAGGTGTTTGAGCACTTGGTAATACAGTGTTTTTTCTTCGGGAACGATGCCTCGAAAGTCACGGTCCAGAACTTCATTGAATATAGAAGGATCCAGTTGATCCGGGAAAGGTTGAAAGGGATCACTGGCACGCTCATCAGCATTCACAGTAAGAGAGGCGTACATTCCGATGAGTCCGCTCAGTATCAGAGTTCTGATGTAAGACTGCATGATCCGCTCCTGCCTCTCCACTTCATTAAGTTGTTTAA
>NZ_CALEMX010000124.1 GCF_937910335.1 uncultured Gimesia sp.
TTACCGATCTCGTTAAAGGTGACTTTCGTGAGAATTATCCTCAAAACGATTCAATACACACTACCTAGTGCCGTGCCGCTCAGATACATGTTGTCGGTGGCTGGTTCTGTGTCGTTTGGTTTTTCTTTATTGAACATTGCGGATTATTGTTGCGAAGTGCGTGTGAGGGTCAAGCACAAAATTGTGTTTGAACGGTGGGTGGTTAATCGCTGTCGACACGTGTCCGGGCTACGGTTTATACGCGTCGAAGTGTGTTCGATATGTTACGAGATATTCGGAACCGGTAATGATTTATCAGGTGAAGATTTTCAAAACAAAGGAACTTTTATAGTAGTGGGATTTTCAGTATTCTCGAAAAGCAGTGGGCATAAAATGCATCTCGCGCGCGACGCGTAAAAACGCATAATAGGATTGGACAGAGGGGTGTCAATCGGGAATGTTTGAGCACTTGAAAATCTGAAGGGACGCCGTTTTTGAAAGATTTGAAGGGGTCAAGGGATGATGTGTCTGCTGAACTGATTGCGGTAGTGAATCGTGTTGAGTTGTGCACAGTGGGCAGTGCTGAAGAGAGTGAGGTGATTTTGAAGGGTGGTTACATGGCGAGTTCAGTTTCATCGGGTGTGGCGAGTTCGGGTAGTTCCTGTTGCATGATTGTGAACATTTCCGCGACATCGGGTTTGAAGACATCGCCGATGAGGATATCGACGAGATTCGTTTTGAATTGTGGATATTGGCGTAGGAAAGTGCCAAAGCTGAAGCCGGGGGCGTAGAAGGCATAAACGAGTTTGCGGAAATTTTCGAGTCCGTTCCGATAGCCGGGATACCATTGGCTGAGGTTATTGACTGAGAAATCCTGTGTATCGAAGGCATCGTTGATAGCGTCTGCGATGAGTTCGCCTGACTTCAAAGCCAGAAACACGCCGCTGGAATAAACGGGATCGATGAAGCCGAGCGCATCGCCGGCCAGCATCCAACCGGGGCCGACGGGTTGAGTGGTATGGTAGGAAAAATCTTTGGTCGTCATGAATTCCGTAACGGGTTGGGCCTCGGTTAGACGTCTTTTGATGCCGAGACAGCGTTCGACTTCAGCATAGAAAATTTCTTCACTGTTGCCACGTTCTTTGGAGAACATGTATTCCATGTCGCCGGTACAGCCGATGCTTACGACATTGTCGGGAAGGGGAATGTACCAGAACCATGAACGTTTGCCTTCGGTTTGTAAAATGAGCGTGGCGCCTTCGTCGATTCCCGAATCGCGTTGTGCATTTTTAAAGTGGGCCCAGACGGTTCCTTTTTTCAATACAGGGTCTGCGACTTTTAGATTGAGCCGATTCGCGATGAATCCTGATTGCCCGCTGGCATCTACGACGAGTTTCGCGTGAATGTCGAGCGTTTCCTTTGAACTGAGTTTCAGTTTGACACCTGTAACTTGTTCTCCTTCGTTTAGAAGTTCAAGAACCTGGGCTCCGGTTTGGATGATCGCTCCCTGATTACGGGCGTTATTGACGAGCATCTGATCGAATTCGGCTCTTAAGACCTGCCAGGTTTGCGAGCTTTCATGTTCTTTGTATTTGTTGAAGTAGAAGGGCATTGTTTCGGTGCCTTCTTCGGTAACAAACTGGACGCTGAATTTTTTGGGGAAGGCGGTTTGCTTGAGTTGATCGATGAGGCCTAAGCGTTTTAATTGCCAATAGGTTTCGGGTATTAAAGATTCGCCTACGTGGAAGCGGGGAAACCGGGCGCGATCAACGACGAGTACTTTTCGTCCCTGTTCTGCTAGAAGTGCTGCTACGGTTGAGCCTGCAGGACCCGCGCCGATTACGATTACATCATATTCCGAATCGAGGGTCGCCTGTTCATTCAGGTTTGTCTGATTCATGAAGGGCCTTCAATTTTACGAGTCTAAATCTAATTGTGAGCAGCATTGTTTTTGGGTTTATAGCAGCCGCGCGGAAATTTCCAAGAGGTCAATTGCGGGTTGCTGGTTACAAAATATGGTTGCCAGACGTCCGTAAGTAATTTCACCTGGTTGGATCTGCATTACTTTGGCTAGTCCGGGGCCTGCGGTTATTCGTAAGACCGCTCCTAAATCAACATGGCGCAGGACATTGTGATTGATGAGTACTCGTCCCAGTGGGATGTCTCCTGCCAGGATTTCGTCCTTGACGGCCTGGGTAACATAATCAAAATTGAACCTGACGATTCCAAACTGAACGACATCATCGGTACCCGTTTTGGATAAGAGAATGATTCTACTATAAATATTTTCGTCCAGTCGCTGATCCAGGACGGCTACATCAACGGGAGATTGATGATATTCTTCCATTGTGACCGTCATATGGTGGTTATGAGCTAGTAGCGTTTTATAGGGGTCTGGGAGTGAGGCTGAAGAAACGTGTTCCGCTTTTTCAAACAGTGGTTGTTCGTGCGGAAACAATTTGACAAGAGCATCGAGTTCGTCTTGTGGGTTCACTGGAGGATGATTTCTTTTTGCTGGAGTTGATCTTTCGAGGATGATCGTGGTGAGTTTCAATCAAATACAACGATAAAAAATTATGTGTATCGAACCATGCGGTGTTCTGGTTCGAAGTATTCGGTAAGTAAGCTGTCGGCCTGAAGCAGGCCTTTGCGTGTGAGTTTTACTTGAGTGTCATCAAAGGTGAGGTAACCTGCATTTTGCTGATTTTTCAATGCTTCGGAAAATTCTTCTGTTAATTTGACGCCGAACTTTTCATAAAAAGGCTGAGTTAAAACGCGACCTTCTTTGAGTTGTAATACAAATTCGCGGATGAGTCGCTGATGGACTGTCGGTTCGAGTGCACGATTGATGGGTAGTTTTCCGGATTCCACCGTTTCCAGATAGTCTTCCAGTCGATCCAGGTTTTGATAATGCACGCCTTGCAAATGTCCAAAGGAAGAGACTCCGGTTGCGATGAGATCATTGCCGCGGAATAAATTATCGCGATAAACGAAGCGATCTGTATCTGGGTTTTTCACCAATTCGTTTCCGCTTGCCAAGTGATAACCTTTCGAGAGTAGTTTTTCGATGGCTTCATTCATCCAGCGGCGTTTGGTGGCCCAGTTGGCAATGGGCGAAGTAATGCCCATCTCTTTGATTTCCTTGGAAATGATTGTGTTGTGTGGTAGTTCCATCTGATAGATGGTGATGTTTTCTGGCGAGAGCTCAATTGCCTTTTCGACAGACTCGGTCCAGTTTTCGTCCGTTTCCCCCATCATGCCTGCGATCAGGTCGATATTGACTTGAGGAAAGCCGACTTGTTGAATCCAGTCGTATGCCTTGAAGACTTCGGGTGTCAGATGAGCGCGTCCATTGGCTTCGAGTAATGTATCGTTAAAACTTTCGATGCCTAATGAGATGCGCGTGATGCCGATTTCTTTGAGTGTTTTTACTTTTTCGAGATTGAGTGTGCCTGGCTCACATTCAAATGTGACTTCCTGCGCTGTTTCCCATGAGAGTAGGCTGGAGAGTCGGTCGCGCAATGAAAGTAATTGTTTCGAGCTTAGGTAGGAAGGAGTTCCCCCGCCGAAGTATGTGAAATCGAGCGTGCGATCTTTAATGGCTTCGACGTTGCTGAGGAGTTCGAATTCGCGTTCTAACGCCTGGACATAGCGATCGATGGTTTTGGCGTTCTGTTTTTCATAGACACGGAAATAACAGAATTTGCAGCGTTTGCGACAGAAGGGGATATGGATATAAAGCCCCATTGGAATACTGGCATCCGGGCTTTGATGCAATACTTCATGAATTCTGGTGACGTATTCCTGCTTCCATAGTGAAAAAGGAGGGTAGTTCGAAACAAAGTAACTGCCAACTTCGGTTGTGCCTGTCGTTTCCAGATCCATAATTCTCTCAAACTTTGATTGTATTTTTAGCCAGCTAAACCACGATTGACGCTGCTTTTGTGTTTACGCTTTCTCTACATCTTATTGTCACTTCTTTCCGAAACAATACAAGGCACCATTTCGGGATTCTGTCCCAATGATCAGATGTCCGGAGCCAATTGCCGGTGAAGCGGTAACGTCGCCTCCTAAATTCTTTTTCCAGAGCATCTTTCCATTTTGCAGGTCCATTTCGTACAGATTGCCATCAGAGGATCCGATAAAGAGACGATTTCCGACAATCACCGGCGAACTGTCAACCCGGCCGCGTGTACCGTATTTCCAGACTGGTTTTCCGGTTTTTCTTTCTACACAATGAATCTGTTTATCTCGCCCGCCGACGACGACATATTCCTCCGTGATGGCTGCTGAAGAATGGTAGGGCAATTCCTTCAACGGATCTTTATATCGCCATTCCATTTTCTGAGTTTTCCAGTTTACAGCGATGATTTCACTGGCATATGTTCCGACATACAGACTCTGGCCCATCAACGCGGGTGATGCAATCAAGTAGGTTGCTAAAGGCATCTGGCTGTGTTGCTTACCTGTTTTGACATCAATCATACGTAGCTGCTCATCGCAACCGGTGACAAAAGTAAAATTGTCTATGATCGCAGGTGAGCAATTCACATATCCGTCTGTTTCAAATTTCCATGCCAGTGATCCATCGGACTCATTCAAACAGTAAAGAAAATTATCGTAGCCGCCAAACAGAATTTTTCCGTTGGTGATGTTGGCGCTGCTGATGATTTCGGCGTCGGTTTTAAATTGCCAGAGTTTTTTCCCTGTCTGGCGTTCAATGGCATGGAAGATCCCATCTTCATCTCCTAAGTAAACGCCTTTGTCCGTGACCAATGGAGATGCTTTAAAGCCGGGAGCGAATTGATCGGGGTTTGGGTCGTTGATGGAACGGTATTTCCAGACTGGTTTCCCTGTTTTTAATTCGAGACATTCTACGTAGCCGTTCAAGCCAGCCATATAAACGCGATCGCCGACAATCGCTGCGGTGGATGCGATTCCGTCGGATGAGGTATGTTGCCAGAGAAGTTCCAGTTTGTGCGGCAGTGATGATTTGGCAATTCCCTGTTGCAGATTGCCATTTCGAAAGGAGGCCCAGTTGCCTGGTTTGCTTTCGGTTTCAGATACGTTGATGCTTGTATTATTTTCAGGTTTTTCCGCGGCGCGTGTATTCATAGAAATAATGACGCAGGTGATTAAAACCGCGAAAACGCCAAAGGACAAAGCCTGTTTTTTGATATCGGTTAAAATGCGCATTCGTACAATTCCCTTAACGAGGATTGATCAACGGGTCGTGGATTAAAATTACCCGTCCATTGCCGAGAGGCTTCTTCAGCGAGCTGATCCATTAGACTGGGGTCGACATTACATTCGGTGAGAGAAGTGGGGGCCCCTGCGGTTGCAATTAATGATTGAATATGTTCGGCCAATAAACCGGCGCCCGCAGGATCGTGGGATTCACATAAGCCGATGTCCGCAGCGAGAACCGAATAATATTCGCCGACGAGTTCTGCATTAAATCGAATGACGTGCGGCAGCATAATTCCGATGGCAACACCGTGTGTAAGATCAAAATGGGCAGAAAGCGGATTGGCTAATGCGTGGGTTGCACCTAGCATAGAGTTTTCGATGGCAGCGCCTGCAAAATGTGCTCCCAGCTGCATATTGCCGCGTGCGGTCAGATCGTCGGGGGTCTCAAGCACTTTCGGAAAGCTGTTTGCTAAGAGTGACCAGGCGCGACGGCTGAAGAGTTGCGAAATTTCATTTCGTGGTTTCGTGACGAATGTTTCGAGGGCATGGCTTAAAGCGTCGATGCCTGTGACATGTGTCACGGAGCGGGGCATGGTGAGTGTTAATTCGGGATCAAGAATGGCAATTTTGCAGGCGGCTTTTTTATCGCCACAGGCCATTTTTATATGAGTTTCCGGATGCGCGATGACGGCAAACGACTGTGCTTCGCTCCCCGTTCCTGCGGTGGTCGGGACGGCAATTAAGGGGAGCATTGGTTTGGCTGCTTTACCGACTCCCCAGTAGTCCTGCATCTGTCCGCCGTTGGTAAGGAGGAAGTTAATGCCTTTGGCACAATCCATACTGCTGCCCCCACCTAGTCCGACGATCAGATCGATCTGGTGGTTGCGTGCGACCTGAAGACCTCGTTCGACATCTTCTGTAGTGGGATTTGGGTGGACATCATCAAAGATGGTGATTTGAAGATTCGCTTTTTCCAGAGAGGCCACCGCGCGTGCTTCATGGCCGGCTTCAGCAAGTCCTTTGTCTGTGACCAGGAGAATGCGTTTTGCTCCTAGCTCTGAAGAGAGTTCTCCCAGTCGGTCTAACGATCCCGCACCAAATATAATTCGCGTACTGGGTGCATAATCAAAGGCAGAAAGAGGGGACCCTGCTTCCTGTTGCGTGTTTAGACTGGCTGACGATTTCGAATCCATGAGAATGATGTTTTCCTTACGTGATCTATCTTGTTCATCGAGCGAATTGAAAATTTACGCCAATGAAACTTTCATGCTTAACTCGTTTCCCTGCTTGTGAAAGAAAATCGAAGTTGTTTGTCATTATGTGGTGTGGAATTTCAGGTAGGTTTAGCCGGTGCGTTAGAATTCAATCGCTGGTCTTCCATCTCCATTCTCTCTCCATCAAACACCGTAGAAGTACAACAGGCATCGCTTTAATAAAACGTAGCGAGTCTCTGTAGTATAATTCTGATCGAAATGGGCTAAGAATTCCAGTAGTCAGCGATGATTTATAAGGAGTTCGGCGGTCTTAACAGGAGTATTATTCATAATTTAGGGGAATCTTCGTCTAAATATAATCTGTTATTGTGGATATAAACTTCTACTGCACGGGGGGTCATAAACCGGACACTTTTTTTTTCGTGAACGCGTTTTCTGATATCGGTCGAGGAAATATCCATTCCGGGCATTGTGACCCAGATGATTTGGGAGAGGACGATTTTCCCAAACTTTTGAGTCAGCTCTGATAGATCTGGTAGACTAATGTTGGGGCGATTGACGCCAATTAGAGTTGCCAATTCTAAAATTTGCTCTGGTTCACGCCAGGTATGCAGATCTCGGACGGAATCTGCTCCGACAATTAAGAAGAATTCATCATCGGGGTGTGATGTTTTCAGCTGGCGAAGCGTTTCTACCGTATAGCTGGGACCTTCCCTGTGGAGTTCGAGGTCTTTGAGGACGAACGCCGGATGGCCGGCGATGGCGAATTCGAGCATCTCCCGCCTTTGTTTTCCAGTCGAAATCCCTTTGCTTTCTTTATGAGGCGGGCTTCCCGCTGGTATCAACCAGATTTCATCCAGGTTGCATTGTTCGCGACATTGTTCTGCAAGCAGAAGATGTCCATAGTGCACAGGATCAAAAGTACCGCCAAATATTCCAATACGCATCAGTTAATCGTTTCTATCAATCAGCTGTGCTGAAAGAATCTTTTTTATCGAATTCTCGATAGTCGAGTTTGATCGTTGAGTTCATTCGTTCAAAGAGTTACAAATCGAAGTAACCCTTTTCCTTAGTATATCCTGCTGAGTATATGAGTAAACCGAAGCAACAGAGCCTATTTGAAGAAGATGAACTTCCGGAAAATCCCATGCCCTGGGAGCGGGAGTCTGCGCAGGATCTGTATCTTGCGAAAGTGGTTTTGAATCGTCCTCTGGATCGGGAGTTTCATTACCTGGTTCCTGAAAGCATGCGAGCTCAGTTGAGTGCAGGTTATCGAGTGCAGGTTCCTTTTGGGCGGGGAAATCAATTGGTTTCCGGTTATTGTGTTGGTGTGGGGCCCGCTGAGAAAGATCAGCCCAGCGTTCGCTTGAAGACGATTGAAGCGATTCTGGACAGCCGACCGCTATTCGATTCCAAGATGTTGAAACTGACGCGTTGGATTGCAGAGCGATATTTGTGTAGTTGGGGGCAGGTATTGGAGTGTGTGGTTCCCGCGGGGGTTAAGAATCAGGCGGGTACCCGTATGGTGACGGTATTTGAACTGGCTCAGATTGATCTTGCTTCCGGGGATGAATTGGCTGAAGTCATCGAAAAGCTGCCAGTCAAGCAGCGTGCTGTTTACGATGTTCTGAGATCTGCTGAGAAACCGCTGACATTGGATGAATTGACTCAGGTGGCGAATTGTGGTTCCGGTCCGGTTCAGTCGCTTAAAAAGAAAGCATTGATAAAAAGTTCTCAAAAACGCGTCCAACAATTTGGGAATGGTGATGACGCAGCGCAAGATCTGATAAAAAAAGAAGAGGATTTAGAACTTAACTCCGATCAATGTCAGGCGCTGGATCAGATTCTGGCTGCGATACGCGGACAGCAGGGTGAGACGTTTTTGCTGCATGGCGTGACGGGTAGTGGAAAAACAGAAGTCTATATTCAGGCGATCCGTGAAGTCGTCAGCTATGGCCAACAGGCGATTGTGCTTGTGCCGGAAATCAGTCTGACTCCGCAGGCGATTCAACGTTTTCGTTCGCGTTTTGAATCCGTGGCGGTTTTGCATAGTCATTTGAGTGACAGTGATCGACATTATCATTGGCAGAATATCGCAGCCGGGAGAGTGCAAGTTATAGTAGGAGCGCGCAGTGCGGTGTTTGCGCCAGCGCCGCATCTGGGCTTAATCGTGATTGATGAAGAACATGAGACTTCATTCAAGCAAGAAACGGCACCGCGTTATCATGCCCGCGAAGTCGCCCGTAAACGTTCAGAGCTGGAGAGCATCCCTCTGATTCTGGGGTCAGCCACGCCGACTCTGAATTCGTGGTTACGGGTGATTGAGAAAAAAGACACGTTGATATCCATGCCTAGTCGCGTCAATAACCTGCCGATGCCTGGTGTGAATATCATTGATGTGCGTAATGATGTACAGATCCGGAGGAACGAATCGATCGGGCGAGTTCTGTTTACCGGGATGCAGCATGCATTGGAGACGGGCGGACAAGTCATCCTGTTTTTGAATCTGCGTGGCTATTCTCCGGCGCTCTGGTGCAAGTCCTGTGGGAATTCGGTCAAATGTCCTCATTGCGAAGTTTCTCTGACCTGGCATCGGGATAAGAATCTGGCGATCTGCCATAGCTGTGATTTTTCGAGTAAGCCTCCGACGCACTGTTCCGGTTGTGGTGCACCGGGACTGCGTTTTATCGGAGCGGGTACACAACGGCTGGAAGAAGAGGTCAAAGCCAAGTTCCCCAGTTACTCCTGCAAGCGAATGGACAGTGATACCATGCGCGGTGTAGGCAGCCATGCCAAGGTTCTAAATGCATTTGCTGCAGGGGATGTTGATATCCTGCTGGGAACGCAGATGATTGCTAAAGGACTGGACTTTCCGAATGTGACTCTGGTGGGCGTGGTTGACGCCGATACGATGTTGCATCAGCCCGATTTGTTTGCCTCGGAACGAACATTCCAATTGATTGCGCAAGTCGCAGGCCGTACGGGGCGGGGTACGCAGGGGGGGCGTGTCTTTGTGCAAACCGCATCACCAGCCGAGCCGGCGATTCTGAAAGCGGCAGAGCATGATTTTCTGGGATTTGCCCAACTCGAACTGGGACATCGAAAAGAGATGCAGGCTCCCCCTTATTCTCATTTTGCACGTGTCATATTGCGTGGACCTCAGGAAGAACGTGTTTTGCAGTTTGCGAGAGAATTATCTCGGGTATTACTTGAAGCCGCGTCTGAGAAAAAGCTGGACATCCAAATATTAGGGCCTGCTCCCGCTCCAATTATCAGGCTGAAAAAGAATTTCCGCTATCACTTTCAGTTAGCTGCTGTGAATGTAGAAGAAATTCTACAACTTTGGCAGGAAATCGCTGGAAAGTTGCCATACGAAAAAGGAATCGATTACATCATCGACGTTGATCCGGTTAACATGCGATAACCAGAGATCTGACCATCAAGATCCGCTTCCTTCGTCGGCTTCAGCGTTTCAAGATTGCAATCAGTGGGAATAGTGGTTTGAATGGTAATGTTGCGTTTCCGCATCGATTTAATCTGTCGTCAAAGAGTCAGACGCGAAATTGTTCAAATTAATTCTACGAGGAAAATCCAGAATGATCGCCCCCGAAACAGAGCATCGATTTCGATCATGGTTGGCTGTTCCTCTTATTTGCCTGCCTTTGTTCTTTCAGGTTTTACCATTGCAGGCACAAGAACCGAAGAATTCTTCTTTTGGTATTCAGGAACAAGTTTCGTGGACCACATCACGGATAAAAGGGACTCCCGAACCTTCGCTACCTTATGAGACTGAGCGTGCCTTTCCCAATCTGAAATTTAATCAGCCACTGGCGATTGCGACTGCATCCGGCCAAAAACGTTTTTTTGTTGCAGAGAGAAAAGGGAAGATATATTCATTTCCCTATGAGGACCAAAAAACCTCACAAACAGATCTGTTCTTTGATCTCAAAGAGCGTGTCAAAGATCTCAATGAAATTTATGGTATTACATTTCATCCCCAGTTTGAGAAGAATCGCTTTGTTTACATCTGCTATGTTTTAAAAGCAGGTTTGCAGGAAGGGACACGCGTTTCCCGATTTAAAGTTTCGGAAACGGACCCGCCCCGATGTGATCCGAACTCGGAAGAGATTTTGATCAACTGGTTATCCGGCGGTCATAATGGAGGCTGTCTGCGATTCGGTCCTGATGGTTATCTTTACATTTCGACCGGCGATGGGGGGCCGGCTTCGCCTCCCGATATTCATAATTCCGGGCAGGATGTCAGCAATCTTTTATCTTGTGTATTACGTATCGACGTCAATCGTGTGGGGAAAGATCGCTTTGGCAAAGATCGGCTCTATTCCATTCCTTCAGACAACCCATTTGTGAATGAACCGGGGGCGCGACCTGAAATCTGGGCCTTTGGTTTTCGTAATCCCTGGAAGATGTGTTTTCATCCTGAGAATGGTGATTTATGGGTAGGCGATGTGGGTTGGGAATTGTGGGAACTGGTGTATCGCGTGGAGAAGGGGGGGAATTATGGCTGGAGCATTCGGGAAGGGCGTCAACCGGTTAAGCCTGGAATGAAAATCGGTCCGACTCCGATTCTTCCGCCGACGGTAGAGCATTCGCATCGTGAAGCGCGTTCGATTACCGGCGGTTATTTTTATGGTAGTTCCCGATTAAAAGGGTTGCAGGACACTTACGTCTATGGAGACTACTCAACCGGCAAACTGTGGGGACTTCGCTATGGGGATCAACGTGTCAATTGGCATCAGGAGCTGGCCAACTCGACGCTGAAAGTCACGGCTTTTGCCATCGATGATACCGGCGAAGTTTATATCGTTGATATTCAAGGCGGCGGCTTTCACCGCCTTATTCCGATTACGAAATCAGAACACAATCCGGATTTTCCGACTCAGCTCAGCCAGACGGGGTTATTTCAGTCAACGGCTGCACATGAAATTGCGCCGGGTGTGATTCCCTATTCCATCAATGCCCCTGCCTGGGCCGATCATGCGACTGGAGAGAGGTTTGTCGCTTTGCCTCCGGAGACGACCATCGCAATCTCGAAAAAAGGAATATGGAATTTTCCGAAAGACAGTGTTTTGATGAAAACGATTTCATTAGAGACCGAACTTGGAAATCCGCAATCATCGCGTCGACTGGAAACGCAGTTGTTGCATTTTAATGGTGCACGCTGGATGGGATACTCTTACCGTTGGAATGAAGAACAGACTGACGCTACTCTGGTTGCTCCTGAGGGAGAGACCCTGAAGTTTGAGGTCAGCACGCAGACGAAACCTGTCAAGAAACATCAAACAGAGTGGCATATTCCCAGCCGTACCGAATGTGCCGTCTGTCATACGCCTTATCAGAACCACCTTTCAGTATTGTCCTTTGACGAAGCACAATTGAATCGTAGCCAGAAGTATGGCGATGTTGTTGATCATCAATTGCGGACTCTGGCACATATCAAAGTATTACCGGAGTCGGTCTGGACGGATTCGAAAGGAACTAAATCCCATTATCTGGTTGATCCTTACGAATCCTCTGCTGCATTAACATTACGGGCGCGATCTTATCTGCATGCGAACTGTCGGCACTGTCATCGAAGCAATGGGGGAGGCGGTTCCACCATAGAGCTTGGTGCCTCTTTGAAACCCGACGGAATGAAAGCGATTGGAGTGACACCAACGCAGGGGAAATTCGGAATTCAGGATGCACAAGTGATATCGCCCGGCGATCCTTATCGTTCGGTATTGCTGTATCGGATGAGTAAACTCGGAAAGGGGCGGATGCCATACTCTGGTTCCTCTCTCGTGGACGAGAGGGGGACAAGATTGATCAGCGATTGGATCGCAAGTTTTCCACCGAGTTCCGATTACCGTTCTGGTATTGTTTCAAGATTACGAAACCGCCATTCAAATCTGTTGCATGAATCCATTCAGATTGCAGATCAGGATTTTGTGAATGAGAAACTTCAGGAAATTCTGGGAAGTACAAGTGGTGCCCTGTATTTGCTGGACTCGTTTGAACGAATTGCGATGTCAGATGAAATGAAAGATCAGATCGTTTTACTGGCGGCTCAGGGAGGAAACCCGCTTGTTCGAGATTTATTCGAGCGCTTCCTGCCGGAAGATCAGAGAATCAAGCGTCTGGGAGTCAAGTTTGATCAGAGTGCGTTGTTGTCTGTGGAGGGAGATTCACGAGAAGGGAAAAAGCTGTTTTTTGAAATGGCGGGGCTGCAGTGTCGCAATTGTCATCGTGTTCATCAACATGGGAAAGCGCTTGGTCCCGATCTCACGCAGATTGGTAAAAGGCTCTCACGTGCGGAGTTGCTTGAGAATGTCATTCAGCCATCTAAAAAGATTGATGAAAAGTATTTCACTTATGTGATAGAAACTCGTTCGGGGAAATTATACACCGGCGTCCTGATCAAAAAAGATAAATCTGGCTTGACTATCAAAGACGCGAAAAATGAAACTTTAAAGATCTCTCATGATGAGATCGAAAATGTTGTGATCCAGAAGAAATCCATTATGCCCGATCAGTTATTACGTGATTTGACGATCGAACAGGCGTCTCATCTGCTGGCATATCTTGAATCCTTGAAATAACTGATTATGGAATCACTGTTCATTGTACTTGCGGGTGCTGTATCAAATAAAAAAGTCTGGTGTTTCATTTCACATTTCCATATAATTCAGGTAAGTCGCTTTTGCGTTCCCTCCTCTGACTGCC
>NZ_CALEMX010000125.1 GCF_937910335.1 uncultured Gimesia sp.
TACGAGATTCCTTCAAAGTATTTTTTTGAAGTGATCACAGGTGTTGAGTCAGATCTACAGCCGATTGCTTTTCAAACGTTTGATGAACTGGCTGAATATTGTTATCGCGTTGCCGGTGTCGTGGGATTGTGTTGTATCCATATCTGGGGATATCATGACGATCGGGCCTTCGAAGCCGGGATAGAATGTGGTCTGGCTTTTCAAATGACGAATATCCTGCGGGATTTGACAGAAGATGTAGAGATGGGGCGGGTCTATGTTCCTCTAGAAGACTTAGACCGATTTGAGTACTCGCGAACCGATATTCAATCACAGATTTATGATGAGCGGTTCAGAAGTTTAATGCAGTTTGAAGTGCAAAGAACAAGAGAGTTTTATCAAAATTCAGAACGATTATTTGATTATATCTCTCCCGCGGGACAAGGCATTCTCAAAGCCATGTATCGTCTTTACGGCGGAATTCTGAATGAAATAGAACGATCAGATTATGATGTTTATTCGTCCCGCGCGGAACTGCCACGATGGCGAAAATTATTGATCGCTGGCGAGGCAATTGTTGCTTCGCGCTGGTTTTCAGTTGATCTGTTAAATAAACGAAGTGATCGTGCTCAATAAAGAAAGCTCCCGATAATCAATCAGATTATCGGGAGCTTACCAGGAGCAGCAGGAACAAAGCTCACAGATTATTCAACGCCAACATACAAAGCCGGAGTTTTCATGAACACGTCCATGTTCTTTTGGTTACTAAACAGATAGAGTCGGCCTTTGTACCAGGATGCAAAATCCAGAGTACCTTCTTTATCATCCTGTTGATCGACTAACAAGACAATATCACTGCCGCCTGCAGCAGGGGCATATTTAGCTGGCTCCCGATCAAATTTCAATTTGTTCTCAAGTGAGGCAAACTGATAGTTCATCGATTTGAAAGAAGAACTAAACTCAGGTCGAGCGTCGACAAGTAGTCTATTGTCGCGTAACGCAACTGGGCAGAAGCCTTTCAGACCTTTGATATTGCCGCGGCTGGCAATGAGTGCCAGTTTCTTTTCAATCGAACGATCCTGATCAGAAGTGGCAATTTTCTTTGCTGGTTTGGCAGCTGGATTTTCGAGTTTTTGTTCCGGCTGTGGTTTGAATGGATTTCCTACCGGTTTCTCGATTTCTTTTTCCACAACCTTTTCAACTGGCACTTCAAAAGGATTCTGTTCTTTTGTCGGAGTAGTCTGAGGTTTGGGCTGAGGTTCGAAAGGATTTTCTTCTTTCCTGGGTTTTTCCTGAGCAATCTTCGGCGAGGCTTCTTTGACAGGTTCAGCCGACTTCGATTGTTTTTCTTCAGATTTTTTCAGACCTTCTTCTTCGAGGACCAGTCCACTGAAAGGAGTTTTGGGTATTTCCTTTTTAACGACTGGTTTCTTTCGGTTGTCCGCTTCATCTTCAGACATTTCCGGAAACAGGTTGTTGAACTCGTCTTCCGGATTCTTCGCGACACTTTCCTGACTTGCTTCTGCCGTCTTTTTGGCAACCTGTGGAGTTTCCACTGCAGACTTTTTAGCAGCAGCCATTTTTGCTTCCTCAAGACGTTCGGCAGCTTCTTCTTCCAGCTCTTCTGCATCCAGTTCTTCAGTTGAAAATGTCTTGCTTTTCACAACGGACTCTGCATTGAGAGATGGTTGTTCCGGAGCAGTGATGACTGATCGGGCAAGAGGAGCTGGTGCTGCCGGCAATTGAGGCAAAGACACAGTTTTTGCTGGTGCGGTTGCTGGTGCAGCAACGGGAGCCTTTTTAACGATTTGCTGCGATTGCGGCAATCGTTTCGGAGTTTGTTTTGTTTTAGCTGGCAAAAACTTCTCATACCATTTCTGCTTATCATCTGGTTGATGATAAAGATTCTGCTGAGGATTCCCAGCGATGTTTTGAGAAGAAGCTTTTGGAGCCGGGTTGATTGCACCACGACCTGCAACAGAACCGGGATTGGCTGTTTTTGGTAATGATTGTAAATCCATAGGTGGCATCGTTCGGCCATCCCTACGATATAATAACTCCAACTGACGCTGAATTTCACTCTGTCCGGGCTTTGCATTCGGTTGAGGAACCGCGGTTTGATATTGCGGAGTTCCTGTTTGTTTACCACCACGATTGAGCGCAGGAGGTCTTGCAACAGATTTTTTCTTTACAGTCTGTTTATTTTTCTTCTGAAAAAGTGATCTCGGATCCAAGGTTAGACCTACCTGCTGAATTTGAGAACGATCCTTTTCTTTTTGAGGCGAACGCACACGCGGCTTCGTGATTCGGCGCGCTGAATGCATTTCTCGTTGAATGGCGGCTGATAATGTATTTTGCGGGTTCCGCACTATCTCTGTACTTTGGTGCTTTTTTGGACTGATCTGGATGGAAGGTTCTTCCGCAGACAGCAAATTCGAGTTCGTGAGCACTAAGCCAGAAATCGCGCTGAAAATTAAAACGCGAGCGGAGAAGCGAGTTCCTGCTATCATCTCCTGAAGTCTCCTGGTTACTAAGTCTTGAGTTCTGACAAATGAATACATTCGACAGCACTCAAAAATTTCCGATCTGAATGTTTTCCCGAATCGTCGAGTCTTCATTAATCGGAAGATTGCTTTCAAATGGTTGGTTCCGCATAATCGACACAATCATGCAGAATAATCCCTGCTGTGTTCTCTATCGTCGTTAATCTGCTCCGGTTTTTATGCCTATGTCAATTGTAGGAATAGATTCCGGCGGGATCTTTGAATTAACCCGAATGACCGTTTTTATTGATAATCTTGACGCAGTATCGGTATTGTTAACATGTTGCCTACTTTATGATTGGGGACGTCGGTGTCCGTTGGAGATGATGCCTGTATTCAGTCGGGCAATTCTGTCTGCCCCTGTCACGGAAATAGTTTAATTTAATGGAGTTATGAAAATGGATGAGAACCCGTCAGAACAGGAAAAACCCGTGGTGGCACAACCTGACTCTACGACTCAGCCTAAGCAGAAAGGTCAGTTCAAGCATCGCTGGCTGATGCGAGGATTGGTGGCATTGCTGCTGATCTCGTTCTTTATCAACCTGGGATTTTACTTCTGGTTTCAGGAATACTTTACAATCGGGAGTGGCGCTACCGAGCAATTTGTGACTGGTGATCAATTCGCAAAAAAGAAAATTGCGATCATTTCCATATCAGGGACCATTATGCCTCCGTTTACCGAACGGATTTTGCAATCGATTAAAAAAGCCCAGGAAGATGATGAAGTCAAAGCGGTCCTGTTGGAAATTGACAGTCCCGGTGGTTTTGTTGCCGACAGCCACCAGATTTATCACCGATTGGTTCAACTTCGCGAAACAAAACCGATTGTCGTATCAATGAAACGAATGGCGGCTTCTGGAGGATACTATGTTGCGATGGCCGCTGGTGAAAAAGGGGTGATTTTTGCGGAACCAACTACATGGACCGGTTCGCTGGGAGTCATTATCCCCCGCTTTGACCTGAGTGGACTAGCCGAAAAAGTGGGTATCGTCTCGGATCCGTTAAAAACGGGAGAGTTTAAAGACGCATTAAATCCATTTCGCGATCTTACCAAACGGGAACGCGCAATCTGGGATCATATCCTCGATGAGTCTTATCAGCGTTTCTTGAATGTCATTACAGACAATCGAAAAAATCTAAACTATGACCAGGTGAAAAAGTTGGCAACCGGACAGATCTACCCTGCGACGGACGCCAAAGAGAACGGACTGATCGATGAGATCGGCTATCAGGAGGATGCATTAGGCCGTTTACAGGAAATCACAGGACTCAAGAAAGTATGTGTGATAAGATATTCACATCCCATGTCGCTGTTTGATATTTTATTAGGATCAGCAGATGCGAATCAGGTGGAAAATCGAAAGCAGGCACTTTTGAATTCAACAGTTCCCCGTGCCATGTACTTAGCTTCATGGATGGGGGAAATGCCAGGTTGGCAGTAATTTGTTTCGGTTTAAAATGTCTTCCAAAATAAAAGCAAACATATGTTAGCACAAGATGAGCCAACAGTTCCCGTTCAGAATCCTTATCTGAATGATCAAGATTTGTATGCTGCGCCATCACCGGTCTGGGGCCTGATAGGCGACATTTTCTGGTTCGTGTATTTCCTGTTCATGATCTGGATGCTTGTGGATTGTGTCAGGAAGGATCCGGACCGTTTTTTATGGTTTTGGGTGATTCTCATATTTCAGCCTTTTGGAACTCTCATTTATTTCTTTGTACGTTGGTTGCCGACCAATCACATTCAGCTTCCGGAGTTTGCGAGGCCTTTGTTCCGTCAGCGTCGCCTAAACGAACTTGAAACGGCAGCGTTACAAATTGGCAATGCTTACCAGTTTGTGCGTTGGGGTGATGCGCTGAAAGAGGCTGGTATTCAACAAAAAAGTCTGGATGCCTATCATGAGGCGTTAAAAAAAGAGCCTGATAATCTGCAGGCTTTATGGGGGGCGGCTCAGATTGAAATGCAGATCAAAAAAATCGAAATCGCGAAATCGCGGTGCCAGAAAATCCTCGATATCGATCCCGAGTATAAATTTGGTGATGTCTCACTATTATTTTGTAAAACATTGTGTGAGTTAGATACGCCAGAAAATGCCAGAGAGCATCTGGCGAAACACACAAAACGCTGGCGACAACCCGAGGCATTGTATATTTTAGCGACTCTCGAAGTAGAAGCCGGTGACAATCAGGCCGCTCGAAAAACGTTGCAGAGTATGATACTGGATATTAATGGCAGTCCACGGGGAATCGCGCGGAAATTTGTTCGCTGGAAAAGCAAGGCGCGGCGTTTACTAAAACGTTTGCCAAAGTCTTAAATGATGCCATGCAACGGGCCACCTGGCGCACCAAGCTGATCGACTCGTTTTGTGATTTCGGGATCTTCAATCAACGGGGGAGCATGGTGTGGTTTGATGCGCGCATCAATCACCAGGGAGCCGTGACAGCCCCAGTGTTTGTTTTCTGTAAACGACTCAATCCCATTAATATCACAGGCAGGGTTGGATCGTGTGAAGACGGTCCATAGAAAATTATTCAGACTGGCGGCGGTAAATGAACTGTCATCTACAAGCACAGTCAGTGGAAACTGATTGAGAGGATGAACAATCGGTAATTCGGTACAGAAACGTTTTAAGTCGTTGTTAGTTTCCTGAAAGGCAGGTGCTCGGATAGCCAGAATGCCCGGACGGCATAGCTTCGGCTCAGAAAATCCAGACGGTAGTGAGAAACTGTCAGGAATACTAGTAGGCAGTTTGCGTCTGACCGAGCCAGCGGCTGCCATTACAACTTTGGATCCGGAATTAATGCCAGTTCCCGAATAATCGAGTGTATCCATCGTGGTACAGGTTTGAAAATGGAGATCACGTTTCCAGTCAATGCGTTCCAGCAGATGTGTCAGGAACGCTTCAATATTCTCAGCATTCAATTCAGGATGATCCTCGCGTGCCACGATCATCAGATACTTGGCTAAACTTAATTGGCCCTGTCCCAGGATCGCGTTGGCATTCGTCAAGATTTCCTGTGGTTTCCGCTCTTGATCGTAGGGAGTATAACGCTCGCTTCCTATTGCGAGGAGTAAAGGATGTACGCCGGCGGCGTCGACAGCGTGAACCTGATGTACTCCCGGAATCACCGACGGAATTGCTGGTCCCGTAATTTCATGGATGATGTCTCCAAAGGCGGTGTCCTCCTGGGGAGGTCTTCCGACCACCGTGAAGGGCCAGATGGCATCATTGCGATGGTAGACGGCTTCTACATTCATCACCGGAAAGGGATGTGCCAGACTGTAATATCCCAGATGATCACCAAACGGACCCTCGGGAAGTAATTGCTCCGGATCAATCCACCCTGTAATACAGAAGTCGGCTTCCGCATACATCGGCAGTCCCTGTTTATTGCGTATCATTCGAATGGCACGTTTTCCAAGTGCTCCTGCGAATGTGAGTTCGGAAAGTCCTTCGGGCAAAGGCATCACAGCCGACAAGGTCATCGCGGGAGCGCCCCCCACAAAGATATTTACCTTTAAAGGCTCTCCTTTTTCAATGGCTTCCGCATGATGGACGCCTATGCTGCGATGAATCTGATAATGCAGGCCGATCTGTTTGTTGAGCTGATATTCATTTCCGGCTAGTTGTATGCGATACATTCCCAAATTGGAATTCATTAACCCGCCACGTTGAGGTGATTCCGTATAAACCTGAGGTAGGGTGATAAAAGGACCTCCATCATCGGGCCAGCTTTTGAGTTGAGGAAGATCTTCAATTTGAATTTGATTCTCAATAACAGCTCCTCGTGAACGAGAGCGAGGCAGCATATGCAGTAATGAGAATGGGACATCGAGATAGCGCAGGGGGTGCTTCCAGAATTGGGAAGGGTCAACTTTCAATTCCACCAGGTGATTCACAGCAGCTAAAGCGTCACGAAAAATATACCGTGTACGTTCAATTGTTCCAAACAGATTGCTCACCATCGGAAATTTGCAGTCACGCACATTAGCAAAATAAAGCGCAGGGCCACCGGCCTGATAAACGCGGCGCTGGATTTCCGCTGCTTCCAACCGGGCATCGATCTCTTGTTCGATACGAATTAACTGGCCCGTTCGCTCCAGATCGTTGACACACTCACGCAGTCCTCGGTATCCCATCGGGGCACTGTCCCATTCATACAAAATGAATCGTTATTTTCATTACAATACAATCAGCAGATTAACGGTTGCTGACGAATTATACCACGTAGAACTCCAGGGAACACTGGATTGCTATTCCGAATAGGCCAACGGACGACCGTAGGCTTATTGTGGTTTATTCTACAGTGAGGGTATAATACAATCGACGTGTGATGATTGGAATGGTGACGATTCAGCGTCTGGGAGTCGTCGCTATGTAACAGTTTCCGTGATACGTCAGAATTAATACAGACGGGGATAGGTTTGATTCCGAAAGCTGGACCATCCATCCAGTTTCCCCGTTTTGTTTTTGGGTTCACTCGGGAGGGTGTAACGATGGATTTCTGGAGTCCCAATCTCGTAAGCAGTGGCCAGGAAATAATAAATGAGTTCCTACAGGCCACACCTCAAAAGCTCTATCTCATGGCTTCTGATGTGTTCGAGGATCTTAGATTCATTTCTGAGTGTGTAATTGAAGGGAATCTCGATAAAGATCATTACACTGAGGACCAATTCGAATACGACATTGAAATTCCAATGTATGCAATCGTTTCCTACTGCGATATGCACACCAACATTGATGCAAAATGTGTCATTGAATTACTGCAAGCGCTCTATCTGGAAATAACGAATACTAACGTTGCTGAGGGGATACCCACTGAGTTAGGTCCGAAGCGATCTAAAAAGGAAATTTTATGTCTGGCAAATCAAAGCGTGATAGTCGGTTTCCGGTTTGGGAACCGCCTGTATGCGATGGCTACCTCAGACCAGAGAAAAGGAATTTATGAAGCGAAGCGTATAGAACGCCAGCTGAGAGATGCAATTATTGAGATTGGAACTACTGTGATCGCTGTTAATGAGGATGGCGACAACGAGTATTTCTCATTGCAAAAGTGTATCGATGAACTATCAAAGGACTTCCCAGAGTGTAAAAAATGGTCAACAGAGCGATACAGCAGTCGACTAAAAAGGTACTGTCAAAAAGATGGTATAGATCCCCCAAAAAGAAAGACTGGCAGGCCAAAGAACAGTTAAGTCAGCCCCGCTAATGCGAACAATAATGCGAACACGCAAAAACTCGTAAAAAAACCAGAAAAATTCCCATCCCTAGAACACTGAATCAGCCCTTTTCTGGTGGCGTTCAGTTAATGCGAACATTTCCCGATCTCTATTTGTTCGTATTTTCCTGCTGAACCCCCCCCACTATCTTGATCGTAGTTGAAGCAACTTCGTTCCAACGATAAATCGACTCAAATCAGGGGCAGCAGAATGAAAGCTACAGAATCAGAATCCGGGGAAATTCTCAAAGACGCTAGTTACACACTAAGCGATTTTTCAAAAAGAGTAGGCCTAAAGCGTGACGCTTTGCGCAGTGCTCGCCGAAATGGCTTGAAGGTAATCTACCAGCATAACCGCGCATTCATCCGAGGGCGTGACTGGTTGTCTTATCTCGACGGTCTTGAATCCACCAATGAAACACCAGAAACGGACAATGCCCCCAGATCCTAGCCGATCTGAGGGCATTTCTTTTTCTCATTTATCCTTAGCAGAGGACAGCATTATGATATCACAGGTATCAAAGAAAACAATCCCACTTCGAAAAAGCAAGTTCACATTCTCGTCAATTGAACTGACAAAATCAGACCCTGCAGAGGTTACTGTCAGTCTCATTTTCCCCGGTCACTTGCCTTGTTTTGAATCAACTATGACGGGGAGCCAGTTCTACAAATACGGCCAATTCCAGACCGTGATTGCATTAGACCACGGTATTCAGCCTTATGTGGTTGAGGTCGAGCAATCGCGCTGTTCCAGGCAACGGGCTTTGATCTGGCGTGAGTTCTTTTCTTACTACTTACCGGAATTGGGATAAGGTGACACCTATGGAAACTATCAAAGTTAAAAATACGAGTTACTACATCGATAACGGAAACATGCAATCTGGAAGACAGGCATACAAGCAAAGCGTTATCGTTCTTGGCGTTTTCCAGAAAGATGATGACCGCTTCTTAGTTGTTTTTATGCCCCTCCTGTTCAATGTAGACGAGTGGCCCAATTTAGCTATTGAAGTGAACTCTGATCAGCTGCACGACTATCGAGAATTTCAGAAGGCAGGATTGCGTCAACATGGGTTTGTACCTTCCGTGGATGTGGTAGAGATGGAAGGGATCGACACTTGGATCAGTTACATTCACGAACGGCTTAGTGATGTTTGTAAGGAGGTGACAGCATGATCCAGGAAGCTAAAAAGCATTACGATAAATCAGAAGTAGCTGCAGCGGTAATCGGTAGAGAGGTTGAGGTATTATCCAGTCTTGGAATACCTGCTGAATCATTGGACGGGAAACACCATGCTTGCCCGAAGTGTGGCGGGAAAGATCGTTTCCGGTTTGATGATGTCAATCGGTTTGTGATTTGCAATCAGTGTTTCAGTGAAAAGAACGGAGATATCCCCTCTGTTGTTCAATGGTGGGAGGGTTGCTCATTCTCGGAAGCTGTTA
>NZ_CALEMX010000126.1 GCF_937910335.1 uncultured Gimesia sp.
AAAATCCTGGTAATAGAGAATGGCTAAATGAATAGATGTGACCGATTTATGGGTGATCGATCATTATTTGGAGTTAATTCTTTTTCAATCCCCCTAGATTATTTTCTCACAGACAGATTATTTATGAATCTGTCGAGTCAGTCTGCTCTTTGTTTTCTTGCTGGTTGGTCTTACTTGAAAATGGAGTTTTCCACATGCCTATGAGCGTTTGCCATTCTGGTTGTTCGAATTCATTTAAACCAAAGTGAATATTTTTGAGATCACCGCGCATACGAAAGGTGCCTGCGAGACGATCCCAAATGGAAAAGACAGTTGAATAATTGGAGTTGGTTTCTTCGGGAATTTGTGAATGATGTATTTTATGCATATCGGGTGAGACAAAGAGCCAACGGAAAAAACGGTCAACACGGCCGATAGAAATGTTGGCGTGATGAAATTGAGTGGAAAGAAATATTAGAATGCCATAGACAATGATGTGCCAGGCTTGCAGGCCCAGGATGGGAATTAATAAGAGACGAAAGAGCGTTGAGAAAATCAACTCTCCCCAATGAAAACGCGTGGCGGTCGAGACATCCATGTAGGTGTCGCTGTGATGCATGCGATGAAATCGCCAGAACAGTGGGATGTGGTGGTTCATCCAATGCCAACAGTAGGTCCAGGCATCGAGTAGGATAATGGCAAGCAGCAATTTACTGGCACTTCCCAATGGCAATAGATTCAGGAACCCCCAATGGTGATCGAGAGACCATTGTGATGTGAGTTCAACAGAGGCACCAAAGAGTAGCCCGAGGAATAGGGAATTCAGAATGACCAATGCAAGATTATGAAAGGCGTGTCGATAGCGTATTTTTTTGACAACCGGTTTGAATGCTGCCCCACTTTCCCAACACCAGAATAAGGCGAGTAGAACGATGGGGATGATACTATGCATGAGTGATAGCATCTGTAATTCTGATAATTCAGAAAGCATAAGCACGGTTGTTGAATTAAAAGGCGTGGGTTAATGAAATGTTCTCAGAGAACTCGGAGCGACGATTTATTCTGTCATATGAGAGACAGGGTGGCAAGGGCCGATTAAAACTCGCGATAAGTGGCTCTGATTTTCCCCTGCTGTTGAAGTGTTCGCAGAAACAGGATCTGTTTTGTTTCAGGAATCTGCATGTGCTGCATTAAGATCAACAGGTCTTTTAATCTTGTCGTTGTCAAAGGGGAAGGAGGGGCTATTTCCAGTGTGAAGTGATTAAAGTCAATTTTTGCTGGTTGTAGAAGTACCGTTCCTTTTGTTTGAATTTCTGTTTTGGTCGTATCGATGATTAATTCTGGAGTTTGAGATTGCTTCGAAGATAAAGGTGAGGGGATCTCAAGCGAGAGTAACTTGGCTGCTAAATTCTGTGCTTGTTGCTGGTCTGAATTCGGTAAGGAAATCATGATTATACTGGATGAGCGAAGGATGGCTTTTGTGTTTTCGGAGTGTTGTGTTTTTAGAAACTGATTGATGTGTTGTGCAACCAGTTGACCAAATTTCGGTTGGCCTGAGGGATTTTTCAGGAAGAACTTGAGATGGGGAAGCCCCTGGCTGGAAATCAGATTCGGCCTGAGGTTTGAAAGGAGTTGTGCGCCTGCGGTGATGGTTGCCTGCGATTTTTTTTGACTTTGATCGGTAAGCATCGGTCCCATACCAATGGCATCTGCGTTTGTTTTGAAAGAGCCTGCATTCTGTAAGGCCATTGGCAGGAGGTATCCGCCTGTGAGATTGACCGTTTTATTGTCAGCGGTGATGTAGCATTTGAGTCGCTGCCCTTTCGTTACACCTGTGTTGGGGACATAAGTGATGATTGAAACATTCGCGAGATTACCGGCTTCAATGGGAGTTTTAATTTGATCTAGATCGATATTCATGCTTTTGATCGAAGATTTCAAAGCCTGAATGGCTTCTGTTGTATATCCGCGGTCGCCTGTTCCCTTCAAGCCCACGACCAGGCCGACGCCTGTTAATTTGATGATTTCTGACGGCTGGAATTCTCCCAATTCGGAAAGTCTGATTTGCACAGGTTTTGGCGGTGCTTCCGGAGTTGGAAGTTTTAATGCGAGGTTTAGTTTGACCAGATTTCTGCCAAGCACGGTGGCATTCATCACCGTATTACTGATTAAAGGAATGACCTGGATCGTTTGATTCAGGGAGCCATTTTGTTGAGCGATTCCAATGGTTTTTATTTTGGCTCCGCGAAAGGATGTTATGAGATGTATGGGAGAGTTTTTTTGGATGAGAAATGAGTTTTGAGAAATCGAATAACCGGTAGAAACTGTTTGATTTGCGGGAGCTTTATTGAGAGAAGTCTGCTGTATACCTTTGAATTTGTTTTCCGTGTGGTCTTGTTGAAAGGTCGGCTTGAAGGCAATTTGTCGAACCAGATCGGCATCAAGACGGAGCAATTCTTCAATAAGTGTCGTGCGTTGTTGTTTCGTTGTTTGTGTAAGTAACAGAATATTTAACGACTGCTGCTTTGCGGCTTGTTGATTCTGGAGATTGAGCAGGTTGATTTGAGAAGGTTTTTGTGCCGGAGGCAGATCGCTGTTTAGGCGATGGTCGTGCTTTCCTTTTTGATTGGCCATTGGCATAGGGGACTGTTCAGGACTCTGTGCAAGAGTTGTCTTTGATTGATTTGATCCCGCAGGGAAATCGAGATTGAGATCGGGAAACTTTTCAGGCTCGGCGAGAGAAAAATCAAGGATCTCTAAATCATCGCTGGTTTGCGCAGAGTCTGTTTGTAGATTGAGAAAATCCTGCATGGATTGCGAAAGGAAAAACATGGCCAGCGCGAACAGGCCGATTCCTGTCAGGATCGAGAATTTAAGATAGCGCATTGTTTCCCTCAGCCGTGAAGAACCTGGCTTAGTGAAATGAGTTGATGTGTTTTGAGGAGTTGTTTTGCTTGGAGAGAATTGAGAGCGGACGATATTAAAAATCTGTTTTTGTGTCAATGTGGGATATTTGGATGAGGTAAATCCCTTTTTGATTATTTGCATTCTTACGTAATCTGTTCAGTTCTGCTTACCAGAATTTTGGCATTCCGAGTGGGGAAGTTGAGAAGAATTCACCCTGGGGTTCAGGGGCAGCTTATATTGGAATTGACCCTGATGGTCGAGTAGTCGTACTATTCCCCCATTTCCAAAGTGGCAGGGGAGATTATGCCGCAAACGAAACGGCTTAAGTACTTATTGTTATTTATTTTACTGATATCCGCATCAATCAGGTGCGGAGTGGCGGTTTACGTTCAGCGGCAACTTGATCGACAACCTGAACGCACATATGTGATCGAAGGTGATGCAGACGGTTATTGGAAGCTGGCTCGAAAGATCATTCGCGGCGAAGAATATTCGATTTATACACCGCCACGACGTGTACTGAGGATGCCCGGTTTTCCTGTCATCCTGGCGGGAGCTATGTCTGTTGTCGGAGAAGATCACTTTGGTATTCGAATCATTTTGGGGCTGCTGGGAGTGGTCGCCTGTTTTGTTGTGTATTTGCTGGGAAAAGAGCTAGTCAATGAAACGATTGGTCTGATCGCGGCGGCATTGGTTGCTGTTTCGCCGGTGATGGCAGGGTTTAGTGTTTTGTTTTTAAGTGAGACTGCTTTTGCAGTCGCGATGCTGATTTCATTATGGGTACTTGTCAAGTTATCAAAAATTCAATATGGAGCCGGCGATCAAGTTCGGGGAACTCTGTTCTCAGTTCTCGCTGGTATTTCACTGGCGATCGCCTTTTATGTCAGGCCGAGCTGGTTGTTAATCCTGCCCGTCGTTGTTGTCATTTTAGTTT
>NZ_CALEMX010000127.1 GCF_937910335.1 uncultured Gimesia sp.
TGTATGCCTGTAGAAATAATAGCTTGTTACCGGTTCGTTAGTTATCTTTTAAAAATTGAATTTTTGGAGCAAGTCAGGAGGCAAAGTCCTGCACGGTGACAAACGTGGAGCGTATAATAGGGGCGTTTTTCTTTTTCTTTACAGTGATGACATGCTGTGAGCCACTTTTGAATTATTTTGATGCTGTTCTCTCTATCCATGGATGAGTTACTTTTTTGTTCTTGTGGACATTGGTGCCAGAGATTTATCTCTGAGATCTCAATTATTTTGGGTAGAATACATGTGTGACCAGAAAATTGAGGTTTTGGTACGAGGGTTGCGGTATTTGGTGTCCAGGTTGGTGGTTTCTTTTTAGCAACATGTGAGATATTGATGTACGAGCCGACTAAGATCGATTTACTGGTCGTGGATGATAATGAGGATTTTCGTGGTACCGTTGTAAGAAGGTTTCACCGCCGCGGGTTGGCAGTTGAGGAAGCGAGTTGTGGACAGGCTGCCTTAGACCTCATTCAACAGCGTGAATTTGATGTAGCCATTCTCGATATGGTCATGCCAGATTTGACCGGTTTGGAAGTTCTTGAAAAGTTAAAAGAGACTCAACCGGAGTGCGAAGCGATCTTATTGACGGGGCAAGGTACGATCGAAACTGCAGTCGAGGCAATGAAACTTGGTGCATACGATTTTCTGACGAAACCGTTCCCTCTTGCTGAACTGGAAATTCTCATACAGAAAGCGTACGAACGAAGACAACTCAATAAAGAGAATCGTCAGCTCAAAGCACTTTTAAAACGATCAGAGCCAAAATGGGATATGATTGGACAATCATCCGCCATGCTGGATGTTTACCGATTGATTGAACGCGCGGGCCCTTCCGATAAGTTTTTGTTAATCCAGGGAGAAAGTGGCACAGGTAAAGAATTAGTCGCTCGGGCTTTGCATTCCAGCAGCTCCCGATCCGAAAAGCCGATGGTAGTAATTAACTGTGCCTCCATGTCGGATTCACTGATTGAAAGTGAACTGTTTGGGCATGAGAAGGGAGCTTTCACCGGCGCCGTTTCTGCCAAGTCGGGTCTATTTGAAGTAGCCGATGGTGGAACATTGATGATCGATGAAATAGGCGAGATGCCCGCGTCCATGCAGGTAAAATTATTACGCGTATTAGAGGATGGTTGGATGCGCCGGGTTGGCTCGGTACAGGAACGTCGAGTTAATGTTCGTCTGCTTTCGGCAACGAATCGTGACTTAAAGGAAGAGGTGGAAGCAGGACGATTTCGCGAAGATCTTTACTATCGGATTAACGTGATGACGATTGAACTTCCTCCTTTGAGAATCCGAACAGGAGACGTTGCCCTGTTGACTTCATCTTTTTTAGGTCCTGATTGGAGTATTGAAGAGTCAGCATTACCTGCTCTAGAGAGTTTCTCCTGGCCCGGGAATATACGTCAGTTGTCGCATGTGATTGACCGGGCAAAGATTCTTGCAGAAGATAATATCGTTCGGCTGTGTGACCTTCCTGCTGAGATTACCGAAAGCCTACGCTCTCATACTTCGTGTGAAACGCAGCAGTCTGAAGACTCTCATTATGACAGGTTGGATGATCTTGAACGAGAGAAGGTGCTGGAAGTCCTCAAACGGGAAAGGGGTAACAAAGCACGAGCCGCGAGGACTTTAGGAATTACTCGACGGAGTCTATACCGGTTAATTCAAAAATACGACCTAACGGATGCCATCGAAAAAATCCTCGGGCTCCATACCGATTAGAGCGAGTCAGTCTTTCCTCTGGCTATTCTGAACTCCTCTCAATTGAACATGGAAGGAACTACCGACCCCCAATTTTGACTCGGCCCAAATTTTACCACCTTGATGTTCGATGAGACTTTTTGCGAAATAAAGTCCCAGTCCCGAACCTTCATGTCCCTGGTGCATTTGTAATCTTCGAAAGGCCGTGAAGATTTGCTCAAGTTCCTCAGCAGGAATTCCGGGGCCGTTATCGGCAATGGTAATGATGAAATCACCTTCGCTGGATTCAGAGGAAATTCGAATTTGTCCTGGAACTTTATCAATGTATTTTTCTGCGTTGGAAATTAAATTATAAAAGGCTTCGCGTAACTGAATTTTGTTGCCTAGCACAACTGGCAGCGGTGAGGCAACATCGACTTTAAAGCTATTATCACTAATGGCCTGACTCATACGGCCAAGGACTTCAGAAATCACTTCGCCGATCGAAACCTCATCATTTGCGTCGTCGATTTGAGTTTTGATTGAGACGGAAAGTAATTCATCAATCAGGCCGCTCATCCGGAAAGCTGTTTGGCGCGCCTTGCCGATGAGTTCAGCTGCCTCTTCGGGCATTTGATCACCAAACTCATCGAGTGCTTCCTCACACAAATTTGCAACTGTCCCTAGCGGTGTTTTCAAATCATGAGAGGTTAACCGAGCGAATTGTTTGAGTTCGTCATTGGCTTTCCAAACCATGCTCAGTGCTCGCCTGAGATCAGTACTTAGCTGACCAAAGTAACTTTCGAGGGTGAGCCCGATATCGAGAAACATGGCTTTAATGACGGAAAGAAAGTGTTCGGAATAGTCTTCTTGCTCAAAATTACCAGCTTCAAACTGATGGAGCAGGTGTTCTATGAATTGAAAATGCGAGCCGAGGAAAAATAAAGGTTCAATTCCTCTTTCCGCATGCGTGCGGCCAACGCTTTTGCGACGTTCGATGAACTCTTTGTCCCAATTTGCATTAAGCAATGATTCCCAATGTAGTATTTGCAGCTCTTTAAGTTTCTGGACGACCTGTGGATCTTGCAGGA
>NZ_CALEMX010000128.1 GCF_937910335.1 uncultured Gimesia sp.
CGACATCCACGAACCGGCTTTTCCAGTAAACGCTTCTGACTGGGAAGTGGGTTTTGAAACGACGTCAGAATTTCACAATATGATTTCCCCTTGTGCTGGATGCTGGCAATGTGTCCTGTTTCACAGATGCGCAAAGTGGCGGAAAAGTTTTTCTCTCGCACTTCAGCAGTTGCACAAGTCGTATACAGTTCGGGGTGAATGGAGCGCCCAATAAAGCGAAAGATCAAATCGTTTACTTTCGGTCTGGCGGAGCGGACATTCATTTCCGGGAAATCCAAATAGATGGAACTTGATAATATATAAATACTTACTGATTTATGGCCAGGATGTATTGAATCTGAATTCCTGTTGTCGCCATCAATCTCAATTCCGATTCTAAGCGATCAGCGGACCAATTCCAAACATGGTTCTGCAAGAATTTCAAAGTCCTGATCTATTTTCGAGAACGATCATTTTTGGATTGACTTTGGGGGGAGACGATATCCTGTAGACTATTTTTAAAACAACGGTCTTGACTGAATTACAAATGTAATTAGACTTTGGCAAGTACATTTGTAATTCAGGAGCGATTGATGACAGAACGACCGGCATTATCCAAAGGCGAAATTGAAGTGGCCCGTGTTTTATGGGACTTAAAGCATGCCACCGTCCGTGAGGTGTATGCCGCATTCCCTAATTCGCGCGGCATTGATTTCACGACCGTCCAGACTTATTTACGGAGGCTGGAGAAAAAAGGTTACGTGAATGCCAAGCTCGATGGGCGCACTCGCGTTTATACGCCGCGTGTGAAGCCACGTACAGTGATTCGAGAAACCGTGGATGATCTGGTGGACCGTCTGTTTGCCGGCGAGACCTTTCCTTTAATGCAACATCTGATCGAAGACCGCAATGTCAGCCAAGAGGATTTAGATGCGTTAAAGATTCTGCTTGAACAATTGACGGAGGCACGACATGAATCTGAATGATCCCACGTTCGTGTTACTTGTCTGGCAGCAATTCTGGCAATGTTCGTTGTTGGTGCTTGTGGTTTACCTGATGTGTAAACTTATCAAATTCAATCGCTCGCATTTAACCTTTATTTTATGGTTGATTGTCTTGCTGAAATTTCTGACGCCACCATTGTGGACCAGTTCGAGTGGTTTGTTTTGCTGGGTACAGCAGCCTTTCCATTCAGAATTGCGTCAAGCGCCTCTCAATCAGGAGTCACAGTCATTGCCCAGAACAGAGTCGATTCGACTGATGACAGGCGGTGATTTGCGGAAGATGCCCGACGTCGAGACAAAGTCTTCACCATTTACAGTAACCATTCGCGACGTTGACCCGAATGAGTCTCAAGTTGTGCCAATGGATCAAGGGGCACTGATCACTAAACCCGCAGTCATTAACTCCGCCGTCATAAAAACGGAGCGGTTCTCTTTCGGCTACACTTTATTGGACGTGGGTTTAATCGTCTGGGCGCTGATCGCTGCCATTATCGTGGGAGTGATGAGTGTGCGTTGCTGGCGCTGTAAGCGCATCATTCGATGCGCGGGCGAGCAGCTTCAGCCAGAATTGAATCAGTTATTAGAACGGCTTTGTAAAGAGCTCAAAGTCAAACGCCGTGTGAGGCTGTTGATTACCAAAAGTCGAATGGGGCCAGCGGTCATGGGTCTGTTTCGTCCGACGATTATTCTTCCCGAAGTGATCACAGACGCGCGTTCGCTCAAGGAACTGGAACCGATTCTGGCTCACGAGTTGATTCATATCCGCCGTGGCGATTTATGGGTGGGGTTGTTGCAATTGTTGGCGTCGGTTGTGTGGTGGTTCAATCCGCTGGTCTGGTTTTCCGGACGTTGTTTGAAGTTCGAGATCGAGCAGTGTTGTGATGAAGAAGTTTTAGCAGAGTTGAGCTGTGATCCGGGTTTGTATGCGAAGTGCTTACTGGAAGTCCTGGAATTAAAGCAAAGCCTGAAAACGGTGCCTGTCGTGCCGGGCGTACGTCCGGTGGAAATTACGTCAAAACGTCTGGAGCGAATTATGAAATTGGGACAAGGATGTCAAAAACGAACGCCCTGGTGGTGCTGGATGATTTTTGTGGGACTCGCGGCAGTTGTGTTGCCGGGTGCTGCGTTTGTGGTGTCCGCTGATGATCAGCAGACACAGCCCAATAAATTCAACCAAAAAGAAATAATTAAGCAGAACAAACCAGTTAAAGAGCTAGAGGAGACCGCATCGACTCCGCTTTTGAGTGAACTGTTAACGTTGTTACCCCCAGAGAGTATTCCTGAAAAATTCCAGCGAGATCAATCCGCGATTCGTACCTTCCCGATTCAATTTCTGTTTGAAGATCTTACGGATGAGGCAGATATCGAGGTGACAAGACCGATTTTCTTAAACATGATCCTTTACCAGCTCAATGGTCAATTAGAAAAAAAAACGCTGATACACGGTAAAGACAAGAAGGTGCTTAGGGGCACGATGGTGATCAATCCCTGGGTATCATCTAGTGCCAAAGATTATCACATGCTGAGTCGCAGAGATGATCGCATCCTGATGATCGAAAATACATTGTTGGTGATGAGTGAGGATCCCAGGCTCAGTCAAGACGTGAGTCGTATCTTGCAGTTTATGAAATCGCTGACGAAATTCTCTAAAGCTGAGACAATGAAAAGAAATCAATCTCTGGCCATGAAAAATAGCGCGAAAGAGCCGTTGAAAAAAAACGCAATGCCATTGGGTGTGCAGGTTCCGGAGTTTGAGGAAGGACGGGGTTATCGGCTTCCGGTTCCGGTCGGTCGTCCGATAGGGGTTACAACCAGAGTCGGGGGGACAACATCGAACTCTCCTCACGTCAGTTCCTATCCGATCAAAAGTTTGATAGAGGAAGCACGCGAAAAAGTAGGTGCGCAGCAGGCCGAGTTTGATCTCTTGCAAAAAATTCGTTTGGCTGTCAGTGATTTGGGAAAATTATCACTTTCGAAGCCTGCGAAGTATGATCCAAAGAGCAAAGCGAATGCTTCTGCCTTGGGTGACTCTGAAGGGATTATGGTCATCAATGATTTTTTAATGGTGATGAGCGAGAACCCTGAGGTTCATCAACGCGTGGCTTTGGCGTTAGAAACAATCACTGAATCAATGGCAACACAGGTACATATCGAGGGAAAGATCATTGCTGTGCCACTAAAAATGATTGAATCTATGAACGTGCAAGAGCCAACAATCAAAACGGATGATTCATTTAGCGTTCGCCGAAAAGATGTCAGGAAAATGTATTTCAAACATAATGGAATCGCATTTCAAGGAAAAAATATAGAACGTCTGATTCCATATAATTCTGAAGTCGCTGCGCAATCCATGATTTACGAAGTTCTGAATGATCAACGTGTCAAAGAAATCGAGCAAGTGATCCAAGCATCAACAGAAGTCAAATACCTGAGTGCTCCCAGCTTGTCAATGTTCAATGGTGGAATCGCCCAAATCGCAATTGAGCACAGTCCTACTTCTCCGACAAAGAATACTGGACCTGATCAACGTCATGAGTTAGGAAAATCCGGCATCTCGATAGAACTTCGCCCCCGTTTTTCTGAGAATGCGAGCGATGAAAAATTGGGCAGATTGGCTTATCAGATCACATTCTCAGGTAGAAAAAATTTGACAACACAGAAGGCACTCGATCTGAAAACGGGTCAGGAAAAAAACGTTGAACTTCCCTTGCTCACAAAAGTTCGCTATGAAGATTCGGCTCAGATCAAATGGGGGCAGACGTTACTGTTCGGGGGGTGTTCTATCCCTGATTTAATGAGTGAAACGGAAGTGCTTTTAGTCATGTTCAAGGTGGAAAAAGTCAAACCTCTTGAAGAAGGTCAAGTGATGCACGGAGTCGGTGTAAACAGCAACGCGGGTGTTACAGGACAAATTGTGATTGATGAGTCGAACTTTAATAACACGTTGCTCACGAATACTTATCCTGTTGCCGACTTAGTGATGCCATTACCTCGTAAGGTTATCTCGTCAGGATATGACACAGCTGCGCGACAAGCCCGATTTGAACCGTTAATCGAGCTAATCAAGCAAAACATCACACCTGAAGACTGGGAGGATGCACAGAATCAAGGTGCCTATCGTATCGTTCCCTACGAAAAAACGCTTTCGCTGACCATCCGACATACCAGAAAAGGTCACGATCAAATTTTCAAGTTACTTGAAAAACTAAGAGCCATTCAGGATTCCCTGTTTACTATCAATCTGAACCTGATTCAAACGGATGATCTTCAGAGGTCGTTCAGAGTATGGGAACGATCTGAAGATCCGGATGTTCGAAGTCTTTTGAAACAATTGAAAACAAAAAACTTGAAAGACGGAATTATCATTAGTGTTCAGCAAGCTGGCTTATTTAGACGGATAGATAGTACACAGAGTCCGATGACGTCAATTAGTCTTGTCAATGGACAGACTGGAGAAGTAGTGGTATCGGATACTCCAATGCGTCCTCAAAAATCAAACTCGGGGGTCAAGGTTCAGTTACGTCCGGAACTATTGAAAGATCAAAAGTTACGGCTCTCTATGGCTATCAACCCTAAAGATGCCTTGGATGCGTTATCCAATCTCAAAAATATCACGCTTCCCAAAGTGAGAAATGATGCATTTGATATCAAAGGGGACTTTGTGTTGTTTGATATCACTGATCAAGTCGTAGGAAAGGATGCAGCATTCCTACCTTATCAACGATTCAGTCAAATCGAGCAGAAAAGTGAGAATCAGAAACAGGTTTTTCTCCTAGTGGCCCCTTCTGTTTCCAGCATGTCGGAATTTGTTAACCACCGGCCTAGGTAGTGTTTCTTCTTTCCAATAATTCTTTGCAACCTGGGAGGAACCGTGGCTAACGCCATTCGGCTCATGATTAAAAACAAGATCAGCCGCAAGGCATTAGCCGCGGTTAATACCGATTTCGTTAAAGGTGACATTCCTG
>NZ_CALEMX010000129.1 GCF_937910335.1 uncultured Gimesia sp.
ATTAACATCAAGAATTTCAAATTTCCATGCCCCGTAAATTCGGCATGTGTCCAATTTTCAATTGATTCGATGGGAAAAGAGTAAATTGTCGGGGTAAGCGAAGTCAGACAACCACTGGCAAGATATCCAAAGACAACAGAGAGACCTTCTACAATAAATGCTGACAGCAATAGCCCCCAACCTGACAAGAGGATAGGTTGTTTACCATTGTCACTATTGTGGAAAATAATTTGTATAGTGAGCACGACAATTCCACCACAAAATGTCGTCGTGATCGTAAACAGCAGATCAATTTGGTTATTCATCTGGTTGATTACAGCTTCCGCAATCTTGGCGTTTGCTAGCATGATAACAGTTTTCTATCAGGATAGTAGTATTATGTTTACAGGTGATACTATGATTGTAAGTCTTTGGATTGAAAATACCAGAATGGTCTACCAGTTTCTGCAAAGATCATTGAATTCCATAAAGCTTCTCAGATCAAAGATTGAGACAAAAACAGACTTCAGAGGGACTGCTGATGCTCTAATCGTAGTGTGAGATGAGATTCTTTATCATGTGGTTGAATAACCTGAGTATGCGAGAGCAGAAGAGAATCGCTCATTTCACGCATTCAATAAACGTCAGCGGCGGTGAATCCAGCAGGCAAGACCAGAACTCCAAATCGTGTGCCTGCAGACCTGCCGGTGATAATTGAGGCGCATGCCAACGCACTTCGCGAAATCCCGCCTGTTGAAAAGCCGCTTCATGGGTGGCGACATTCAGATGATAGTTTTCGAGGTCAAACGGACCGTCCTCCAGATGAAACGTCCATTTGATCGGCGCACCCTCTCGCCAGTCACCGATTGCCGTTGTCTCAAAACCGTATTTACGATACGCGGGCGCCGTCGGAAATGTTTGTGCGGGGTTACAATTCACGGTCACAAAACGGCCTCCCGGTTTTAACGCGGCACCAATTCCATCGCACATCGACTGTAATTCATCACGGCTGCGGGCGTAGTTGAGCAACCAGGCCGCGACGATCAAATCATACTTGTCACGACCCGCCAGTTCGCGTGCATCGCCGACAATGTACTCGATTCCCAGTTGATGCCGGGCTTCCTGTTGACGGGCCAGATCGACCATGCCCTCAGAAAGATCGATCCCCGTCACTGGCGCTGCACCTCGTTCACGAATCAACCGGGTATAAAAACCTTCGCCACAGGCAACATCCAACACCGCCAGGCCGCCCGGATCACCAATCAATTCCATCAACGTAAAACATTCAACAAATGTCCGCCAGGGCTGCTGCTTGGATCGTTGATACTGCTCGGCGATGGGGTCATAGTCTGTAGTCATGGATTGTTTTCATCATAGAGTAATTTTATTTTAATATGTTGCTCAACGGTTCAACGTGTTCCAAGGTTCAACGTGTTCCAAAATTATTCCAGGTCAAAAGGAAAAATTCCGGCTTTAAATGGTTTGTCCATTTTTTTCAGGGCATTCATCAGTATATCCCACTCTGCTTCATCAATGGCATTGACTGCGTTTTTGATAGTCTTATTGCTCGCCGTAACACAGTTGACAACGATAGGGTTAATGTCGGTCCAGCGCTTGTTATTTCCGATATTTTTGTTGTGAAATGTGGCAACCGTTGCCAGACGAGTTGCTTTTTTAAACGGAGCCCCTGTTGCATTACGTAATGGTCTTTTGACGATCTTGACGACAGGGTACGAATGGCCTCCCTGATTATTAAAATCTGCCACGACAGCGATCAGGTTTTTTTTAGGATTCACCACAACAGCAGGCAGGAGCGCGCCATTTGCAAAATGGCCTTTCCAGCTCATAAGACCGACAATGCATGAGACGATAGAAATTCCAATTACTATCCCACCTGCTTTTAGATAAGTTGGTAATAAAACAATACCCACAATCACACCGACAGCCCAGAACAGGACCTCCCCGGGATAACACTTTAAAAAAACTTTGTAATTGATGCGGATCATTCAGTCGACCTTTCATTCTCTGCAGAAAGTTTTTATTGATCGTTAGCTTTGTCAAAAAATGCTAGACCAGTCCTGCGTCCTGTTTGGCATGCGATCTCATAAAATACTTCCCTTACAACAAATCTTCAACATAAAAATAGTTTTTATTAATTCACATTTTGATCCATCCGATAAAAGCTCAGTCATGTGACATGTAAATGGATACAACAGAAATTCACATAGAATACGTTCGCTTTGAGATTGCTGTTTCGATACAATGTTTTCGTGTTCTAAAAAAGCGAGAAGATCCCATTGCATTTCTGCGAAACAGGTCAAATATTTCTCTGATTCTTTGGGCCTGATTTACACTAATATAATAATCACTTTGACATTGAGGAGTAAGTCTTGAATAAAGACAACAATATACAAAACGATCAATCAGGAAACGGTCAAGGTCGGCGCGATTTTCTGAAAGGTAGTGCAGCGGCGGTTGGCGCTGGTCTTGCCGCCTCTGTTTCCGGTGTGGCCTCTGCTGCCGATAGTGATTGCGAAGTGAAAAATCCATACGGTGCCCGACCCGGCGGTGGCATCAGCTTGCCTGATTATTATAAACCCTGGCCTGCCATCAAAAACCGTAACGTCTTTATGCCGGGGACGGAAATTCTACCGAAAAACGAAATGCGGATTTCATTCCTGGGGAGCACACCCTGGCCACCGACACGCTTGCAGTCAGGGACTTCCATTCTCGTTGAAC
This sequence comes from uncultured Gimesia sp., assembly GCF_937910335.1. Lineage (GTDB taxonomy): Bacteria > Planctomycetota > Planctomycetia > Planctomycetales > Planctomycetaceae > Gimesia. The sequence continues at coordinate 2,719 of NZ_CALEMX010000129.1, forward strand.
TGGGTAACGGAGAGTCACAACCCCGCCGTTTCTTCTTCGATTTAGGAAACGGCAGCATCTCAAACGCGATTGCCATGCAGGTGCCCGCTCCACTGATCAACGACATTTTTATCAGCCATCTACATGCTGACCACTTTGCCGATTTGCCTTATATGTATCCCTTCCGGGCATTCGCTGGCGGTTTCACTCCCTTGCGCGTTTATGGTCCCTCAGGAAGAACACCAGAACTGGGAATGAGTCATATGATCAAACATATGAAAGAGATGAACCGCTGGCACGAAGAAAACTTCAATGCCTGCCCCATCGGCGATGGAATGGAAATCGAAGTCACAGAATTTGACTGGAAAAAAGAAAACGGTATCTGCTACAACAAAGATGGCGTGGTGGTTCGACACTGGCCGCGGTCGCACGTGAAAGATGGCGCCTCCGCTTATCGTCTGGATTGGGAAGACGCCGGTTTGTCCTTCGTCTGGACCGGCGATGGTCGTCCCGATGAACTATCAGCCAAGTATGGCAAGGGGGCAGATGTCTTTGTATCCGAAGGGACGATCGATGTACCTTCACTCTCTTCGATGAAATTAGGAGCACCCGCGGAACTCTGGGAGTACACCATCGATATCTTCCACACTATGTACTATGCTGCCGGCTATCTGTTTAAGCAGGCACAGCCTCGCATGGCCGCAATCTGTCATTATGAATTTGCCGGTGCGGCACTCGAAGCCGAATCGACTGCGGAAGTACGATCCAACTGGGATGGCCTGTTTATGTTCGGTGGCCCCGATGTGCAAGTCATCAATGTAACAAAGGATGCCATCTGGTCACGCGAAGCACTGATGCCCGATGGGGCGGCTCCCGCTTCCATGGATCCACGCTGGTTTCTTAAACCGGGCGAAAAGCTACCTGCCGAGATCAAACTTCCTACACCTACGATGCCGCGCGAAGTTCAGCAGGAACAGTTTGTACGTGACCTGGAAATTGACCCCAAAAAATATTATCCACCCGACGCCTATCGCAAACCGGTTCAGAAATGGCCGGGTGTCACGCTCAATCCGCGGGAAATGCTGGAAGCCCGCGGAATCAAAGTCGACGATGATACCGAGAAGTAGATTCAGAAATCCCACACTACGAACACGTCGCTGGATTTCGGTGACGTGTTCTATTTTCTAATAAGCAGAGCTCAAGCATTATGACTGAAGATCCTGTGCCGATCCTCGCACCCGCGCCGCGTACCGAACCTCTGGTGATCCCGGGGCGCGACCCGGTTCCTGTCACTTTATTGACGGGTTTTCTGGGAGCGGGAAAAACCACTTTATTGAATCGCATTCTCAATGGAGATCACGGTTTGCGCGTGGGCGTTCTCGTCAATGACTTCGGTGCGATTAACATTGATGCCGAGCTGGTGGAAGGAGTGGAAGAGAATACGATCAATCTGACCAATGGTTGCGTGTGTTGTGAAATTCGTGATGACCTTGTGAATTCTCTGGAACAGCTACTGACACGAGAAGATGTGATTGATTATGTGATTCTGGAAGCGAGTGGCGTGGCTGACCCGGAAGGGATTGTGATGACCTTCCTCAATGCGCGCTATGAAAAATTGCTGCGTCTGGACAGCATTACCTGTCTTGTGGATGCGGAAGCGGTCTTTACACACGCCGACAACGATGATCTGTCTGCCCTTAAGCTACGGCAGATCGGCTTTGCAGACATGGTGGTTCTGAACAAGGTCGATCTGGTAGGGCCAGATCATATTGAAGTCATCGGCGAATGGATCGGCCAGCATCTGAATCGGATTCGCATTGTGAATGCCGTGCGGTGTGAAGTACCGTTGGAAGTCTTATTGGCCGTCGGTCGCTTTGATCCGGAACATTTGGAATCACAAAAGCAAAGCCTCAACCCCACCGGCGATCAGGCTAAACATGATGCTGCCAGCCAGATGTTCGATACCTGGAGTTACGAAACCGATCAACCATTTGCTCTCGAAGCATTACGTGAAATGGTACGACGCAAACTACCGGCGTCAGTTTATCGATGCAAAGGCATTGTATACTGCGCCGATACTCCCGCGAAACGACACGCTTTGCAAGCGGTAGGTCGTCGTACTGAATTGACGGAACTCGACGACTGGGGCACACGCACCCCACGCACGCGGATCGTTGCCATCGGCTCAGACATTGATGTGTAGTAGCCACTACTTTTCCTGACAGTAGTATCCCAACTTCACACGTTTGT
>NZ_CALEMX010000130.1 GCF_937910335.1 uncultured Gimesia sp.
TTTAATGAAATCATTTGTTGCTTCCAGTCCCGCATTCCAGGCAGGTGTCGAGCCGGAAATTTCTTTTTCTACATAAGATTTGCTGAGCAATATCCTGGCTTCGTCGGCGTAATCACTTTTTTGATAATTTACGAGAAATTTATCAAAGAGTTGAATCGCTTGAGAATATTTTCCCGCTTCCATTTCCTGGACGGCAGCATCGAAGTGGCGTTTTGCAGTATCGCGACCAATGATAAACCAGAAAGTGAATGCCATCAGTGCTAATAGAATACTGCCGCTTATTAGCGATAAAACAAAAGGTGACCGAACGATTTGACGCTCGCCGGGGCGCACTGCATTACGAGATGAACGGTGGCGCATTCGATCTTTTAAAGAGAGAGTACTTTTTTCCTTCGTTTTTTCAGAGGGACTGATGCTCTCTGGTTCTTCGGAGGCATGTTCACTGGATCTCGAAATAAATGTCTGAGCTGGAGCTTGCGAAGGATTTTCCGATTCCGGTTCTTCAAGCAGCTCATCAGCGGATGCCAGGTCAAGATCATCATCGGGAACTGGTTCTTCTACTGGTCTCGGTGTCTTTTTTTCTTTCCGGGATTTGGTACTTTTCTTTTTCTCTGATTTTGGCTCTTTTTCCGGTGGCTTGGCAGGGGAGCGTATTAAAGCTTCGAGATCGTTCTCACTGACTGGTTTGAAATCGTACATTGAGTCGTCTTTATTGCCCGTTACGTCAGGCAGAGGGGAGTCGAGATCTAGTAGGTCGATTTCATCTGAAAACAGTATATCTGCTTCACCAATCCGAATGAGATCACCATCGTTTAATAGTGACCGTCCGGACATCGTTCCATTAATTTCAATTCCCTCACTGGTCGCAGAAACAATTTCATAGTTTTTTTTATTCCAACTGATGCGGCATTGCATTGATGCAACACCTTCGTTGTCAATCTGTAAATCATTAGATGCATGACTGCCGATTGAAATGGGCTGTTGTTTGGATAGCTCAATCTTTTGAGTGTTTCCGGACAAGAATGAAATTTCTAAGCTGGCCATTTCGATATCTTATCTATACAGGATGTCTGGGGTGGTGAGATCTGAAAACAATGTATTTTGCGGTGTCAGTCTTCCGGGCCACGGTAGGAAGCAAGTCTGATTTTCTGCATACCGACTTCATTGGCTGCATCGACAACCGCGACGACTGTTTCATGCCTGGCTGCTTTATGTGCGCTGAGTACTAATTCTGATTTTGTTTTTCCATCCTGGTTGCGACGATCCAGGATCGCCTGCACAATTTCAGAAGGATTCGATAATTTCGTATCATCAACATAAATTCCATTATTATTATCAATTTCTACAATTATGGACTCTTCTCGGAAGTCATCCAGTGTTTGGAGTGACTGTGAAACACCATCTTCATCTGGATTGGGTGGAGGAACCTGAATACTTTTTTGTAGACTGAACGACGCGGTAATCATAAAAAAGATCAACAAAAGAAACGTGACATCTACCATCGGTGTCAGATCCATTTCATCAAACTCTGAATCTGCAGAGCGGATGGAAAAGCCATCATCATCATCGTCCTCATCTTCTTCATCATCATCACTATAAGTGACTGTGGATTGAGATGCTGTCGATTGCTCCACGAGTGTTTTCTGCTTAGGTTCTGCAGGTGTAGTTCCTGTAACGGGGGTCGTTTCCGGTTCCGATGAGAGGCTTTCTGCTTCTGCTTCTGCTTCTGCTTCTGCTTCTGCTTCTGCTTCTGCTTCTGCTTCAGGTTGCGTGATGTTATTTTGAGGAGGTCGTTCGGCTGGATTTGCGAGTTTCGATTTTTCGGGTGCGATTTCCTCATCTTGTACCGGTTGTACCGGCGTTTTATCATCAGGCTGATCTGTTTTCTCGGTTTCAGCTGCTTCTTTCCAATCATCTTCCAGGATTTCGTCCCAGCTGTCTCCCAGTTCGCCTAAATTTTCCAAGCCGTCGAGTAGTTGATTTTCTTCTGGGTTAAAGTGTGGGACAGGTTGAGGATGCTTCTCAGTTTGAGTGGGCGTTTCTGGTTGAGTGGGCGTTTCTGGTGTGTCTATTACATTATCGGGACGACGTGGCTGGCTTTCAGATGGAATCGTAATCTGATTGCGGCAGGCAGGGCAGGCTACAGATTTACCTGCTTTCTTGCTGGCAACACTTAATCTTTGGTCACATTTTTTACAATAAAACTTGATAGGCATTGCTAAATCAGTATCTCGTTTTTTGAATGCAGATTAACTTGGACATGTGAAATGATTGACGATCAAAGCTTAATTATTTTTTTTCTCTTCAATTCCGATAAAGAACTTAACTCCATCTACTTCTGTTACCGCTCGTGTCACTTCTTGGACAAATCCATGCGGCACTCCGCGATCTGCTTTAATAATGACATCCATGACACCATTTTGAACTTTTTCACGTACGCGCGCGGTTAACTCTTCCGTTGTGACTTCAGTCGTTCCACCGGACTCTTTTAGTTCAATAACGCTTGTTCCATTGATGCCGTTGCCATCATTGTGGACTAGAACCATGGTTGCCCCTCGGGTATCGACGCCGACTCCATATCTCGCAACGGGAACGTCGGAATCTTGTGTGGCCTGCATCGTGGAAGTGACCATGAAGAAAATGAGTAATAAAAATGTCACATCAATCATGGGTGTGATATCCAGATCGTCTCCGGCCCCACCTGCTGCAGGTCGCTTTTTCCAGCCGTCCCCATCTGTATTCAAAAATGTTTTTTTCTTAGACATGTTCAATTTACCTTAAGGAATCATGACTTGCGTGATGTTTCCAGAATCTCCAGGAACTCACCCGTATGTTCTTGGACTGAATCTTGAAGTTTGCCAATGCGAACATGAATCAGGGCTCCCGCCATAACTAGAGGGATCGCAACAGCCAGGCCTGCAGCTGTTGTAAACAGTGCAAAACTGATTTCGCCTGCCAATTGACTGGGGTCCCCACCCGATTCCTGCATGTTTCCGATTTTGTCAAACGCATTGATCATACCGATGACGGTTCCCAATAGTCCCAACATGGGAGCACTTTTGACAATGGTACTGATCCATGACATTCGGTATTCGAGTTCAGAGAGAATATCTCGTTCAAATTTCTCTGCGAGCATCTGTCGGAGTTTTTTGGCAGGACGTTCCATATTCGCCATCGCAACCAGGATTAATTGCGGAACCGCTTTACTCCAGTACGGGGGTGAATCGCAAAGATTGATCACAGATTCGTAATCTTTTTTTTCGATATCGTCATGAATCTGGTCGAGAAATTCGTTTGCTGCATTTTGTGTGAGAAACTTTTTTTGAGCAATTTGTCTGACCAGGAGGATCACACAAAAGACTCCGTACAAAGCGGTCAAAGCCAGCGCAATGTAAATGGCGTAACCGGCAACATTTAATATGGGAGCGAGTGAGTAGTTCATAGGAGCCTGCTTTTGTATTCTTATTGGAAATAAGTCTGTCGGGTCACTTCGAAATTATATCCAGCCCGATTTCCCCGCACAGTAAAATACGTACGACGGATCTCGTCAAATTTCTTGTTTCGATATTTTTTTTCTATCGTGAGTAATTTGTTTTCAGTTTCTTTTGGATAAAAGTGGAACAGGATTGCACCGGCGACATCATGTCCTGCTTTTTTAAACAGACTGAGGTCACTGGTTTTGCGTTCGCCACCTTGCCAGGTCATGTAGAGCCGTTTTTCGTTTGCACCAGATGAGGCGGTTCTGATGACAGGTTTATCAGAAGAGGCATTGGACAGATAAATCATTTTACCACTTCTCAATAAGGCCCCCAGTTCGATTTTGAAGTAATCAATTTGTTTTGCATAATCGATCAGCGAGCCTCTGTCGGAAAATTTGATAAACCAGCGTTGCTCACGTGGAAGTCCTCTTTTTCCAGGGCCTAATCCCAAGGCCCGTTTACCGGTACCGACGGCACTTCCCACTTTACCTGAGTTTGACAGGTCGGTTTGCGTTTGCTGCTGGACCTGCTGAGTTGCTTTGTCTGAGAGTTCGACAACACTATCCAGCATTTCTTCGACCTGATTTTCTTCATCTGGTGTGTCAATCTGGGATGGGTCATCAACTGGATCTTCGGGAGATTCCACCATTAATGATTCGTCGGGTGCACCATCCTCTGCCCCTCCGGCCAAATCAATCATTTCCAATGCGACTTCATTTTCAGTCTGGGGTAACCGATTCGAGATCCAGACAATCGACAACCATAAAACTGCGATGATTAAAGCTAACACGACTGCAATCAACGAAGAGCTGACCTGGTCATATTGCGTTACGCGCATGACCGGTGCTTTTCGATGATCGTTTTGTGATGTCGCCTGAGCCATCCTAATTCACTATCTCTAAAACGTTACATTGCATATGAATTATTTCCCTTTCGATTTTGGAAATTGATTTAAAACTTCATAGAGATCAAATTTTTCATCGAAAGGTTTTACGCCGTTGTACCACTTTTGCCAGCGTTTGGTTGCTTCATTGGACCATTGATCCACGATTATGATACGTTTTTTTTCATCTACATTTTCATCGACATCCGCTAAAGGATCTTCTGGCATTCCTAATCCACGGATTTTCCGGCTGAGCGTGCATAAACCATTTCGGGCTTCGATGCGTACACCTAAATCGGGATCTTTCAAAGCCCGAATGAGGTAAGGTGCCACCCGAAAGTCATTCATACGCGAAAGTGCCCAGATCGCGGTTCTGCGAACATCTGGTGCTCTGGCTTCTACCAGTTTTAAGACACGTTCCTTTTGTTGAATCAGTTGCTCACGGTCTCCTAAAGTGATTGTTTCTACAAGCGTTTCCTGTGTGGCTTCCAGGTCGGCGGTAGCGGGATCTTCCAGTTGTGCCAATAGCTCGCTGAGGTCGCCGGCAAGTGTTTTATTTTCGACTTTTCCATTTCTCATCTGTACGTCTGCCAGATTTTTAGGAAGGCCTCTGCCGCCTGCTAACAAGCCCGAACCGACAGGCTCAGGTTTGTATCTGCGACCGAGTGTTTTGCCTGTGGCTTTTGAAAGAAAGACAATTGCCAGGCACGTATTGGGGCCAACTGATCCTATCGCATTCCAGCTTCCATTTTCTTCCTGAGTTTCAAGAAGATGTCGGGCGCCATCTGCATACCAGTCATGAGGGCCGATCATTTTGGTATTGGCTATCGCTGCAATTCGTTCAATTCCGTATAAATAATAGATGGGCCAACCCGTGGGGTTGCGGTAATTATAATTATTAATGATCCAGTGTAGACCTCGTTTTTTTCCACCTTCCAGGGCACTGTGACTCACTGTTGGTTTGGTGTTGATGTTTTTTAGATCCTCTTCCGTTTTCTCTTTTTTGATGAGATCAACTTTCTCCAGGAATCCGAAACGTTTTTTCATCGCTTTATTATTTTTTTTTGCCGGACCGCTGCGTAATTCTCCATCGGGATAAAGTTGCATAGAGATAACATGCAAGCTGCCTGTTCCTGCGACTGACATCGTATGTTTTACAACATCCTCGCGTTGATTACCGGGTTGATAGGCAAATGCACCGTTTTGTTTCTGGGTCGTCAAATGCCAGCGTGCCGCTTTATCCCAGACTGTCGTTGGAACGAGCACACCCGCACGTTCTGCTGCCCAGAGTCCGAGGATTGCATATTGTGTTACGCTCGTGTCGCCATTGTTTACTTTGTTCTCAGGGTAATACCAGCTTCCCCCCGGCTGTTGCGTACTGATAAGAAAGTCCGTTGTCGTACGAATTTCAGCATGGTATTTTTCCGGGCTTATCGCTTCGAAGACCATTAATTGAACACCGGCACAATAATTATAATCGCTGCCTGGTTTGTAGACGATTTCTCCCTTTTCGTTCTTCTGGTTATGGTCGGCCAGGATGTTTTTCATACAGTTTTGTATGTAGGGGGATTCGGGTGATTCTCCTGCCTTAATTAATGCATAGGCAACAAACGCGTTGATTCCTGTGCGACCATAGTCTTCTCTTTTTTTCAGAAAAGCTATACCACGTTGGATGGAAGCATCAATTTCTGCCTGGGGAGGTTGGCTAGAGGATGTGTTCTGAAAGGTAAAGAATAGAGTAAGGATCATCAGACACGATCTGGAAGTAATCAGAGCGTGTCTGCAAGCCGAAATCAGATGTTGAATAGCGCAATACATTGTCATATTGATGCGATAGCAAACTGAGATGAGAGAATATTGCTGAATGGATAATGAAGTCATGACTTCACCGCATTATACCAGTCTAATTTCACGAGTGAAGCAGTGTCAATCAATATGACTCAAATCTTGACAGGAATCGTATTTACGATTCAGGGTTTTCGTGACAAGTCACAGGTGCAGACGATCTGGTGGCATCGAGGACACCCTTGAACATATTTTCGGGTGACTGCCTGCTCCAGGTCAATTCCCGCCAGATTGGCCATTGTTGATAACCAGGCTAGCACGTCTGCAAATTCTTCCGCCAGATTCTCGGGATCGTTATTTTCTCTGAGCGCGGAAGATAATTCTCCTACTTCTTCCATAAACCACATGAATGTTCCTTCAATTCCGCGAGATTGGTCCTTTTCATAGAACATGGTCCGAATTACTGTCTGGAATTGTGAAAGAGTCAAGCCTTGCTTTTCCTGTAGCTCGTCATCCGATTCAGAAAATGAAGCATCTAAAGATTGGTTGTCCACAGGGTATCCTTATTCGGTAATTAATTAGGTTATTCAATTAAAATATTGGTTTATTAGATAGTGCTGCTGGTCAATTCAGAGTTTTTTTATCAATTCCAGAGCTTGAACATGATCAGGATTTTGCTTCAACAAAAGATTTAATTCCGTCTTCGCCTCTTTTGGTTTTCCTGAATCTAATAATGTTTGCACCAGCAAGAAGCGTAGATTTTCATTTTTATGATCCAGATGCAGAGTCATTTTTATTTCGCGCACTGCAATGTCAGTCTGATTCAGTTTCAAGGCAGATTCAGCAAGTAGTTGATGTGTTTCCGGGTCAAGTACATTGACATGCAAGGCTTTAGTGGCCCAGTGTAAAGCCTGTTGGTGATTTTTCTGATCAAAAAAAAGTTGAGCTAATAATTTCATGCTTTTCTCATTAGCGGGATCCAGATGAACCAGCTTTAAAAGCGTCTCTTCTAATTTGTGATTTTTACCTAAGTTCTGGTAAATAAGTGACAGGCCTTTGAGCCATTGTGTTTGATAAGGATATTTTTTGTGCCCTGTTTCAAAGATGCCGAGCGCTGCTTTGTACTTGTTTTGATGAATCATGATTTTACCGGTCAGTTCAAGAACTTCAACATCGGGTAACTTAAGGTTGAGAGCGGGTTGGAGAACTTTGAGAGCGGCGTTCCCGTCTTCCGAGAGTAGTTCCAGTCGGGCAATCGTGAGCGCTGCCTGAGCCTGGCTGGGGTCTTTGCCAAGAACATGGAGCGCAATCTCACGTGCTTTCGATTTTTTTCGAAGACGCAGTAAACGAGATGCATACTGTCCGGCGATACTCAGGTTATCTGGGTCTTGTTCATATTTCTTTTGTAGATCATTGAAGCTGAGAGGTGATTCGAATTTATAGCCTTTCAGGGAGTCTGCAACTGTTTTGAGATAGTTGTGATACTTTTTTTCAAATTCTGCCTGATCGATTTTAAAACACTCTTTAATTGCTGCGGGTGTCGAAAGTTGATTTTGATATGCGGTCAGTAATTTGATTAAAGCCTGCTCGCCAAATTCTTGCACCATGAATTCAGCACAGAGTAGACTCTGGCAGTAGGCAAAGTTCCAGTTGTCCGAAGACTTGGGACGCACAAATACGCCATCCAGTTCATTCAGGGAATAAATTTCTCCCTTGGGAATACGTTCGGCCAGGAGCTGGTTGAATTTCTGGGGACGTGCATGGCCTTCGCTTCTGACTGCCAGGGCTTCGGTGAACCAATGCGGAATTTTATATTTGGTTTGCTGAAGTGTGAAAACATGGACGAGTTCGTGTTTCAGGACAGAGGCCCAGTTGAAGGGCTCTTTCATTGCCGTGGGTGAGGTCAAAGCAACGACTGCTCCTGTCGATGCGCCAATGGTTTGAATCCAGGGAAGACCAATCATCCGGGCACTGAACCATTGATGTGCGCCCAGACTTTTTGCGTCGTGATAAATTTCAAATTGAGTTTTTCCCGGGGGTTCATATCCAAATTGGGTTACCAGTTCCGGATAGATTGTTTCCAGATAATCAGCCATGTATTGACCAAGAATGAAGTCGGCTTTGGAGTCATAACGAATCACAAAATGTTCTGTCACGATTGCACCATAGGATTCGAGGACTCCCAGAACCTTTCGCATGTTACTGACGCGTACGTGATACGGATCAGATTTGAATGCTTCGTCGAGTGTTGTTTGAGCCAGGTCCGTTTTTCCCATTTGCATATATAGTATTCCCAGCGCGATTTTGGGTTGGGAAAGTTGAGGCATTATCTTTTTTGCTTTTAAATAGACCGTTTCCGTGAAGTCAAATTGTCGTTTCATCTCCATGAGATGACCCAGCTCATACAGAAAATATCCCGGCTTGGGGTTTTGTTTCAGGAGTGTTGTCAAGAGCTGTGTAAATCGGGGAGAGAGTGGATTGACTGTGTTTGTTTGAGAAGGAGTCTCTGAAGTTTCCAGCATTAATTCCAGAGCCTGACGATCCGGGACGCCATCTAAGAGCAGGTAGCAGGCAGCTTTTCTGGCTAAAACCGATTGCGCTCGTGCGTTAATGGATGCTGCTGTGTCCGCAGAATTGAGCGCATGCTCGTACTGTCCGTTAATTAAGTGCAGGTCACATTCTAAGAGCAGGGCTTCGATTAAACGAGGATTAATCTTCAATGCTCGTTCGATTAAAGTAGTGCTGGTATCATAATCACGTACCTCGAACGCAGACCTTGCCAAAGCAACGTAGACCATTGCGGCCTGTGAATTGGTCTTGAGCGCGGATTTATATTCCGCAGCCGCTTGAGGGCGGTTGTATTTTTCCTGCAAAATCGAACCGCTCAGATAAGATGCTTCCCAGCAGAGGGGGTCTGCTTTTAAAACATCAGGGCAGACGGTGTTGATTACGAAATTAAAGATTTGGGATACGCTATTCCATCTCGCATATTGTGTAGCGCCTTCTCCAATGACTAAAAGTGTTTCGGCATCTTCGGGTTGTGCTCGATTATAGTAGCGGACGAACCAGCGATAGGCTTCATTGGCCTCATCGATTTTTCCGGACTCGGTCAAAAGGTGTGCCTGGATCAGATGTGCCAAAGGGGCGTCAGTATTCAGCATTAAAGCCTGCCTGACGTGAGTTTCCGCCTGATGATAGTCACCCGTTTCAAAATAGAGTCTGGCGGCGATTGAATGTAAGTCTGCTCGGTCAGGTGTCGCTTTTAAGGCTGATTGTAGACGATTTATTGCTTGAGGAGTTTTGCCGGTGAGTGCATCGATACGAACCCGACCTTGAAGAAGCTGCCAATGTTGTTCTTTGTTTAATTGTGAAGAATCCGCGAGTTGTTTTTCGGCCTGATCATATACTTCTCCCGCTTCCGCGTAGCGCCCGTGTTGTTTATGTTCGTGAGCAGACTTCAATAACTGATCAATAGACTGAATTGGTTTTTTCTCTGCTGCGTCCAGATAGAGAGAGCAGGTTTGCAGCGCCAGCAAGACGGCAATCAGGCGAAACGAATTGCAGTATTTTATATTGCTATATCTTATATGATAGTAACAGTCAGGCATTCTCATGATCCAAATCGAATTCAACAGAGGCTTCCTCATCTCAAAAGTTAAAGAAAGGAAGGGCGTGGTGATTTATTTTCGTTAGAAGTATGATTGTTTTCCGAGGGGAATAGAACTTCCTCTGCGTGTGTGGTTGTTGATGTTTCATTCTGTAAATCTGGAGCGGTATCCATTGCATACTCTCGATTGATATTCGTGCCCTGGATGGGGAGTCCAAATCCCAGAATCAGTTCGCGTTTAATTTTGTCACTGACATTGGAGAGTAGATACAGTTCTTCACCCTTTGAATAAGCGATTAGATTACCATTCCAGTAGGCGAGCCGATTGTTGGCAGTACTTGGAACACGCGCCTGTTTTGTCAATACTCCAACCAGATTCAAAGGGTCAGCGGCAGACAGAATTGTGAGCATATCCGTAGGTGGTTTGTCACGCAGGTTGCGTAAATCCTGAATCGTGCTCGACATGGCAAACTGTTCGCCTGCTACTCCCGATACAAAACGTCCGCCACGAATTTCTCCACGTGCTTCGAGCCGACGATAAATTTGCAGTAATTCGAACCAGCGCGGCGCGCCAGTTTCTTTTGATAATAAATCGCGAAAGATCACTCCCCAGCGTCTTAATAATTGCCAGGCCCATTGTTCGATGTATTCATAGTATTGCAGGCTGCGTTCTTCAATCTCACTTTGGTTGTCACGTCTCCAGATTGACCAGCGTCCTGTGTTGTTGGGTGTGGTTCGTTTTCGAACGAGACCAATTCTGGACTTGCGCGAGGCCCGTCGGTTTTTAAGAGATCGGTCTTCGGTGAACTGTCGCATTCCTGAGAAACTGTCTGCAGTGACTAGGCCGCGGGATATGAGTTCACCCAGAGAATCCGCTACCTGGGAGGGGAGAGACTCGGTTGCTGTCATCAAGTCGGTAGCAAAGAGGGCTC
>NZ_CALEMX010000131.1 GCF_937910335.1 uncultured Gimesia sp.
TGAAAATCGAAAACTTTCCCAATTGGAAAAATGCGGTGCGGGAAAAATTAATCGAACTGCTCTGTTTTCCTGAGGGAATTCCTGAACAGCCTGCCCCTCAAAAAATCTGGTCGAAACCACGTCAAGGATACCAGCTCCAAAAATGGGAAGCATATCCTGAACCTTTCAGTGTAGTTCCGTTTTATATTTTAATTCCGGAGGGAGTAAGCCAGCAATCTCCCGCCCCCACAGTCATGTGTTTTCCTGGCTCCACATCCAGTAAAGAATCGCTGGCTGGTGAAGTGGAACTTGATACAGGTAAACTTTCAACCTGGAAACATTTCAAGACGAATCAACAGGCACTCTATTTTGTACAAAAAGGATTTATCAGTGTTGCCATAGAAAATCCAGCGACAGGTGAATTGACGAGCGATCAAGTTTCACGAAGTTCCATGTCCAACGCCGCACTTTGGATGGGGCGGAATTATCTGGGTATTTCTGTCTTTCAAAAAACACGAATTCTCGAATGGCTCAAAGATCAAGCCTGGGTCGATTCCACTCGCATCGCCACATGCGGTCATTCACTCGGCTCCAATCCAGCCGATATTCTTGGTGTCCTGTACCCCGATGCCATCAATGCCGTCATACATAATGATTTTGTTTGTAACTGGATAGAACGAACAATCTGCGCTAATTTTCATCCACCTGGTGCATCTCACCATACTGTCCCGGACTTCTTTCAATGGTTTGACCATACCGACATCGAAGCGGCTTTGGCGCCTTGTCCACTGCTGTTTACTGAAGGAGGCCGCACCATGCAGATCGACAAAATCCGGCAAGCATACAACTTAAACAACTCTGCAGAGAAAGTTGAAGTTCACTACTACGCGAAATACGCCACACCCGATCTGCGACCCTATGAAGATAAGGAAATTCCCGAGGGTGTATCCAATGAGGAATATTTTAAATATGTCAATGTCGATGTACCCAACCACCGCTTCCGACCAGAACGAGTTATTCCCTGGTTGGCAAAACAATTTGATGTAAAATAAACGATCGTCAGCCCCTGATTCATCACTGAAATATCAAGCCCCTTTGAGTATAAGGCAGAAAACATGAAGCAGATCTTACTTTTGATTGGCGCTCTCACAGTCGTATTGTTTTCCGCAATCAACACACAGGCCGAGTGGAATCATCCCCAGACAAAAAAACTGCCTCATCAACATCTGGGACCATTTCTCAAACTATCCAATGGAAGCCTCCTGGCTCCGGATGCGAAACAGGTCTTAATCAGCAAAGACGCCGGAAAATCATGGAATGCTAAACCATTATATCATAATCCTGAGAAATTCCTCACCAGCAACGAAAGAGCCCTCATCAAAACACGAAAGGGCACGCTGATCCTCTCGTATATGAATCTGGCAGAAAGAAAGTTCAACTGGAACGATAAAAAAGGAGGCCCCCAGCCCGACTGCTACCTGCCCGTCTATATTTCACGTAGCACCGATGACGGACAAACCTGGATGACTCCCCAGATTCTTCAGGGCCATAGCTGGTGCGGCGCGGTGCGCAGTATCATTCAAACAAAATCGGGACGCGTGATTGTGGTTGTTTCCAAAACCATTGCCAATCCCGGTCGACATGTGATGGTCACGTATTATTCCGATGACGAAGGCGCTACCTGGAATCACAGCAACATGATCGACCTCGGAGGCTCCGGCGATCACGATGGTGCGATGGAAGGTACTATCGTCGAATTAAAAGACGGCAGAATTTATTCCTTGATTCGCACAAAATTTGGACGCTTCTGGGAAGCCTTCTCCAACGATGAAGGCGCATCATGGCGCACGATTAAACCTTCTCAAATTCCCGCCAGTAGCTCGCCCGCTATTCTAAAAAGACTGGAAAGCGGCCGCATCGTAATGCTCTGGAATCGATTCCGTGATCCCAAACTCAAAAAAGGACGCCGCGAAGAATTATCGATCGCCTTTTCGGAGGATGAATGCAAAACCTGGAGCGAACCCATCATAATCGCACGCGACTTAACTCCCAAAGGACAGAAACGCGAAAACCGCGTCTCCTATCCGTATGTCACAGAAGTGAAACCAGGAGAACTCTGGATCACAACGATGCAGGGACCGGTCCGACTGTCTCTAAAAGAAAATGATTTCCTGAAAAAATAGCAGGCTTGCTGTCTTTGAAACCGTTTTCAAACTTCGACAGACTGGCGCGAGAGCGCCAAATCACACCAAAATGATGGCCTGCAGTGAGCGATCCTGTTATAATCAAACCCGATCGCTGGCGGGTTAGTGCGCCAGCCGTAGTGGTAAAATTCATCCACGCCATGAGAGTGCATCATATGAATTCGTTAACAAGACGTCAGTTTCTTTCCACAGCCAGTGCAACCACCATCAGTCTGGCAGGAATCCACGGTCTACAAGCAGGAAAATCTGCCAGGCCGCATCTCACTCTGGGCTTCAGCCTGTACGGCATGCCCCATTTAAAAACCGAACAGGCACTTCAAGCCGTCGCTGAGATTGGATATGACTCCGTTGAGCTATGCCTCATGGATGCATGGGATGCAACGCCTTTAAAACTCAACGCGCAACGCCGCAAACATGTATCGAACAAGCTCAATGAAACAGAGCTGAAACTGACATCACTCATGGAACACTGCAGCCTGCCCGGCTCGAAAGCCAGTCAGAAAAAAGTCCTGGATCGCCTCAAACGGGCGGCCGAACTGGGACATGCCTTGAAACCAATGCAGCCCCCACTGATTGAAACGACAGCAGGCAGCGGCAAATGGAACCAGCTGAAAAACGAAATGCGAGATAACCTCGGAGCATGGGCCAAAGTAGCCGAGAGTACAAAAACAGTAATCGCCATCAAACCTCATCGAGGAGGCGTTGTTGATCGCCCCGAACAAGGTGTCTGGCTCGTTCAACAAATCGATAGCCCCTGGATTCGGCTCAACTATGATTACAGTCATTTCACACATCGGAATATTTCGCTCGAAGACTCCATGCGAACAATGATGCCTTTCACCAGCTTGATTCAAGTAAAAGACACGGTCCAGAAAGACAAGAAAGTACACTTTGTTCTTCCCGGTGAAAGTGGCGATATCAACTATGTCCAATTTCTCAAGCAGGCCGTTCAAGCAGGCTATCAGGGAGATATCTGCTGTGAAGTCAGTAGTATGGTATTCAAACAGAAAGGCTACAATCCGATTGCAGCCGCGAAAACCTGTTACCAAAATCTCGCGCCCGCTTTTAAACAGGCAGGAATTTCACGCGGCTAATTGGTAGCATCCTTAATTCAAAAACATATATTGTCGAAGCATGATTGAAATTCTGAAATAGGAGAGAGACTGCGATATGTTTAGATCCGCGAGATATCTCATACTCCTGATTTTTATTTCCGGACAGCAAACAGGATTTGTCTCTGCCGCCGATCAGGAAAAACCAGAGGTACTCACCTCTCAGATACTGAATATCATGAAATCTCACTGTGGTAAATGCCACGGTCCGATCAGGCCCAAAAGCGGATTAATGTTGATGAACCTGGGTGGCATCGCACGCGGTAGTGATGAAGGAAAAATTGTCGTTCCCCATCAAATTGAAAAAAGTTCGCTATGGCTGCGGATTCGCGATGATGAAATGCCTCCTGAAGAACCACTCAGTCAAGACGATAAAAAACGAATTCGGCGCTGGATTGAAACGGGTGCTCCCGGCTTAGAAAACGCTTCCCAGAAAAAAAAGGGACATTGGGCGTTTCAAACTTTACGCCCCGTTGAGCCTCCGGAAAACTCTCACGCAAATGAGAAAACCTCACCCATTGACCAATTCCTGTTAACCCCATTGATAAAGCAGGGATTATCTTTCAATCCCGAAACGGACCGACATTCTCTGATCCGTCGAGTCAGCTTTGACATCACCGGCTTACCCCCTGCTCCCAGCGAAATCAAACAGTTCCTGAATGATACAAATCCAAACGCCTATGAAATGATGGTGGATCGCTATCTTTCCTCTCCCCGTTATGGCGAGCGCTGGGGAAAGTATTGGCTTGATACAGCAGGCTATGCGGACTCCAATGGCTACTTTAATGCCGACACCGACCGACCATTGGCTTATCGTTATCGAGATTATGTGATCCGTTCGTTCAATAAAGATAAACCATTCGACCAATTTATTCAGGAACAATTAGCAGGCGATGAAATTGCTAACCTGAAACCCAATGATCCATTTACCCCACAAACAGTTGAGCTACTCGAAGCAACTCACTTTCTTCGAAATGCCTCCGACGGAACAGACAAAAGTGATGGCAACCCGGAAGAGCGGCGAATCGATAAATACAAAGCTCTGGAAGGAACCATCCAGATTATCAGCTCTTCATTATTAGGACTCAAACTAAAATGTGCCCGCTGCCATGAACACAAATTTGAACCCATCGAACATCAAGAATATTATCAATTTCAGGCCATTTTTTATCCTGCTTTTAATATCGATCAGTGGAAGTATCCTAAAGACAGATTCATTTACGCTTCCTCTGCAGCAGAACAATCCGCATGGAAGCAGGAACAAGCTCGTTTAGACTCACTTGCTGAAAAACAAAACCAGGCATATCGGAATTGGCTCAAAGCACACCCACCCCGCAAAAAAGTATTATTCGAAGAGACCTTCGATTCTGGTTCTCCTCCCAGGTTAGTAAACCACTGGAGTAATCGTGCACCCGACGATGATCAACCCGGGGGGAACCCTGCAGTCAACCTTGATTCAGCTCAGGCTCCCGGTGCATTAATTCATAAGGGACATTTACAGCTCATCGAAACGGGCGGGAAAGGTGACCGCCTCCTGTCAACACAACAATCGTATGATTGGACTCCAGATAAACAGGGTGACTGGATTCAAGCCAGCTTTGACCTGATTTCAGACCGTGTTGGCAACAGTCCGCCATCCGCAAGAATCGGTTACCTGATCGCCGTCACAGATTTTAACGACCGGCAAACGAATGTGATTGGAAACATCTTGATCGATGGGCATCCCTCCGGAAATACCGCCGTTCATGTTGACTATCCTGGCACTGAATCTCAATCGGTTGGCACAATTGGACCAACTGGTTACCAGCCTGGTCATCGTTATGGAATTCGAATCACAAATGCAGGTGACGGGAAATATGAATTGCAACATCTTACAGATGGCATACTTGAGGGAAAGCCGCTGATACTCAATAAAAAACAGCTACCAGAGGGTGGATTCGGTTTTGAATATTGTTGTGGTCGCAGTTTCATCGTAGATAACGTCATCGTGGCAACGAATGACCCAGCCGAAGATCCTGCCTTACGCAAATCAAGACAGGAACAGCATAAGGCACGACAAAATGAATTGGCCACAACGCTCAAAAATATAAACGATCAACGAACCGAAAAACCCGGAAAAATTGCCTGGGTAACGGACCTTTCACCTACGTCTCCAGACGTGTATCTCCTTGGCCGCGGTGAATACAATGCGCGTGTGAAAAAAGTGCAACCAGCGGGACTGGAAATCCTCTCTGAATCGAATAACCAATTTAATATTGCAGCTGCCAGACAGAACCTACATTCTTCAACAGGAAGTCGTTTGGCATTTGCCCGTTGGATGACAAAACCAAATTCCAAAGCAGCTTCGCTTTTTGCACGTGTTACAGTCAATCGAATCTGGCAAAATCACTTTGGCACGGGCATTGTTTCGACTTCAGACAACCTCGGCTATTCCGGTTCGGCACCCACTCATCCGGAACTACTGGATTGGCTCGCGAATCAGTTCATTCAAAATCGCTGGAGCGTCAAACACATCCATCGCATCATTTTGAATTCAAAAGCTTATCGTCAATCCAGCCTTGAACATGAAGCAGGCCGCAAAAAAGATCTAGAGAATCAACTGTTGTGGCATTTTCCTTTACGGAGACTGGATGCCGAAGCCATTCGAGATGCAATGCTGGCCCTTAGCGGTGAATTGGATTTTAAAATGGGAGGCCCTTATATCCCCACCAGCAAAACCGCAGACTTAAGTGTAATCGTCAATGAAAAGAATTCCGGCGCGAATCGACGTAGCATTTATTTACAGCAAAAACGGACCCAGGTTCTAAATTTTCTGGAAGTGTTTGACACCCCCTCTATTGTCTTTAATTGCACACAACGCACATCAACGACAGTCCCTACACAATCTCTCAGCCTATTGAATTCCGAGTTCGCTCGAAATCGAGCGACTCAATTGAATGCACGACTCCAGCATCAGGTCGGCGATGACACGGACGCTAAAATAGCAATCGCAATACTGTTGGTCTTTGGACGGAATGCAGATTCGGCAGAACTTGATTTTGCAAAAACGTTTCTCGCACAACAACCTGCAAACTACCCTGGTAGTAAAAACGCGGTGCAATTGGCATGGATCGATTTTTGTCAAATGTTGATGGCCAGCAATTCATTTTTATATGTGAAGTAAATTAATGTTTCAAACTGGAATAGAAATATGATAATTCCTCAGAACAATTTTACTCAGAATCGACGCTCGTTTCTCGGCGGAACAACGGGAGCGCTGGGAATGATGGCATTGACCCAGTTGCTCGGAGTTGACTCAAAATCATCTGCAGCCGATTCTTCACTTACAGTCAAAAATCAGCTTCCCTCCAAAGCAAAATCAGTCATCTGTCTCTTTCAACACGGTGGTCCAAGCCAGATGGATTTGTTCGACCCCAAACCGGAATTGACCAAACAGAATGGTAAACCCTATCAAGGCGATATCGAAGCACACTTCGATAAACAAAAAGGAAACTGCCTGGCCTCACCTTTCCAATTCGCCCCGCGAGGGGAATCAGGAATTGAAATGTGCGAACATTTACCGCATACAGCAAGTATCGCCGACGAGCTCACACTTGTTCGTTCGATGACAACCGAATCTGTCGATCACGAAGCGGCGCTCCGCTTGATCCATACCGGAAAGTTTAGTCCGGGCTGGCCCACATGGGGCAGTTGGGTCATATATGGTTTGGGAGCAGAAAATCAGAATTTACCAGCTTATGTCGTACTCTCGGACCCGGGTGGATTACCAATCGACGGAACTAAAAACTGGACCAGTGGATGGTTACCCGCTATCTACCAGGGTTCCATGTTTCGAACCGGCGCCTCTCCAGTAGCGAACCTGACTCATCCTAGTCTAGTAACTCCCGCCGCTCAAAAACGTCAATTAGAATTTTTGAAACAACTTAATACCCTACATAATGAATTGTATCCACAAAATTCTGAATTACAGGCACGAGTGAAAAATTATGAAATCGCCGCCCGCATGCAAACCGCTGTACCTGCTGTACTCGACATTACCGCTGAGACAAAAGCCACTCAGAAAATGTATGGTATCGATAACCCCACCACTGCCGAGTATGGCCGACGTTGTTTAATGGCCAGGCGTCTGGTAGAAAGCGGCGTGCGTTTCGTACAACTCTTTCTCAACGGACAACCTTGGGATACACACAGTAATAACGCGAAAAACCTCAAAGGCTTGTGTGCCAGAACAGATCAACCCAGTGCCGCCCTTGTCAAAGATCTGAAACAACGCGGCTTACTCGATTCCACAATCGTACTCTGGACCGGAGAATTCGGCAGACTTCCAATTTCACAAGGCAAAGATGGTCGCGATCACAATCGACATGCTTTTTCGTTATGGTTAGCCGGAGGTGGGTTTAAGTCGGGCTATACGCACGGAGCCACTGATGATTTCGGTTATAAGGCTGTAGAAAAAACAGTCACCGTCCATGACCTGCATGCGACATTACTACAGAACCTGGGAATCGATCATCGAAAATTAAGTTTCCCATACGATGGAAGAGCCTCAACGCTCTCCGATGCAGAGGTAACCGGTGCTAAAGTCGTAACAGAACTCTTAGCATAAACTACTTATCACATCCAAGTTAATCTTCAATTAAGCGACCGTTGTCGCAACCAGTCTTCGGCACGTTTGGTAAAAGTATCAACATTCGAATTCTCAACAGGCCGCATCCCATAGCCGTGACCACCCGTTTCATAAATGTGTAATTCGGCAGCCACACCATTCTTTTTTAACGCGGTATAAAACTGGATGCTGCTTAAAGGCGTGGCACTATCGTTGTGCGCATGGGCCATAAAAGTAGGCGGCGTGTTTTTGGTAATCGTAATCACTTCGCGCAGCTCTCCCGATTTTTCATCGAGTAAACGCCAGGGATAAATCAATAAACTGAAGTCCGGACGACAGGAAATTTGATCAATCGCATCCTGGCCTTTATAAGACCGTTCTTCAAACCGGGTCGTCACCAGCGCCGCAGCCTGTCCGCCTGCCGAAAAGCCGATCACACCGATCCGGTCCGGTTTGATGTCCCATTCAGCAGCACGCTTACGTACCAGACTTAATGCGCGTTGACCATCCTGCAATGGTCGCTCTGAATAGGGAGGTAACTTGGCATTCGTCTGTATTGGCGGCGTCTTCGATGGTTTCGTTCGATAATGCACTACGAATGCCGTAATGCCCATCTCATTCAACCACGCGGCTGCTTCAGATCCTTCTTTATCCGTCACGACATAACTATAGCCACCACCGGGAAAAATGAGTACCGCTGTTCCATTTCGCTTACGTTTCACCGGTTGAAAGACATTTAATTGAGGCCGCGTGATATCCTTAACGCGCGTCGCAGGAGGATTTTCTTTGGCACGGCGCGCTAGTTTGGTACCTGTCTCACCTGTTGTCTCACCCGGTGCAAGTCCCGGCCAGATATCGATGACAGCATCAGGCTCACGCGCTTCGATATTGTAAAGCATGCTCAGACTCAGACCCAGAATAAGAAAATAGATTGTGAACCGTCTCATGCCAGAATCTCCTTGATAATATTAGACGGTTCAACCCCCGTCAGTTTGAAGTCAAGTCCCTGATGTCGATAAGAAAATCGCTCATGTTCAATGCCCAGCAGATGCAATACCGTCGCATGCAGGTCGCGCACATTCACTGGGTTTTCAGCGACGTTGTAACTGAAATCATCGGTCGCACCATACGTCATGCCCGATTTAACACCCCCGCCCGCCAACCACATCGTGTAACAACGCGGATGATGATCGCGGCCCCCTTCGGGACTGTCCCATTTACCCTGACCGGCAACTCCCCTACCAAATTCACCACCCCAGACAACCAATGTCTCATCCAGCAATCCACGTTGTTTGAGATCTTTGACTAAGGCAGCACTCGCTTGATCGGTATCACGACAACGGGCGACACACCACGAACCCAGGCGGCTGTGATGATCCCAATCAGGGTGAAATAACTGCACGAACCGTACGCCGCGCTCTATCAGCCGTCGCGCCTGCACACAGTTGGCAGCATAACTGCCCGGACGACGCGAATCCGGTCCATAAAGTTCAAACGTTGATTCCGGTTCATCACTTAGATCGTTCAGATCCGGAACACTCGACTGCATCCGCCAGGCCATCTCGTATTGACGAATCCGCGTTTCAATTTCAGGATCACCCGTCTTTTCTAATCGCATCTGATTCAATTCCGCGATCCCATTCAACATCCCCCGTCTTACCTTTCGGGGAAGTCCTTCCGGATCGCGCAGATAAAGTACCGGCTCTTTGGAATTGCGAAGCTTCACTCCCTGATAACGAGAAGGCAAAAAACCACTTCCCCAGTAATGATCATACAAAGGCTGATCACTGGGACGCTTCATCTTCGAAATCAGCACCAGAAAATCAGGCAAATTACGATTTTCGCTGCCCAACCCATAACTTGACCAGGCACCGATCGAAGGACGACCTGCCAGTTGATGCCCCGTCAGAAATTTTGTCATCGCCGGTGCATGGTTAATCTGATCCGTATGCATCGACTTGATAAAACAGAGTTCATCGGCTACTTCACCATGATAGGGCAGCCACTCTCCCAAAGTCGCACCACTTTCGCCATAACGCTTGAACTTCGTACGCGAAGGCATTATCAACTGCTTCTGATTCGCAGTCATCGTCGTTAACCGTTGCCCACCGCGAATACTTTCCGGAAGTTCTTTACCGGCCCACTTCTTCAAGCCCGGTTTATCATCGAAGAGTTCGATCTGCGAAGGGCCACCAGACTGGGTCAGAAAAATCACATTCTTGGCACGAGGTGCTTTATGAGGTAACCCCGGCAGACCAATCGAATTTGTTTTTTCAGCAGCAGAGCTACGCGTGCCTTCCAGTAAACCCAACGCCATCGCACCCAGGCTGACACCGGCGCCACGCCCTAAAAAATAACGGCGCGAAACATCCATTGCCTGATTTTCTACGGAATTTTCAATGGGATCATTCATGAGTAATTGCCTCATCCAGATTAAAGACCATACTCGCGATCACCATATAGGCGGCAAGCTCTTGGGGGTCGACGTCACTTTGATGCGGCGGCTGACCAACATCAAGCAAGCGCAACGCATCGTCAGGTTGTTTCTGATAATGTGCATGCGATGCTTGAAATTCCCGCTGCAAGACCAGTCGTTCCCGTTCAGCCAATGGTCGAGAGAGAATCTGGCGCGCGACAAAATCAAGTCGCTCAGGCAACGTGGCCTTCTGCTTGATTGCCGTTCGTGCCAGTTCACGAGAGGCCTCCAGAATTGTCAAATCATTCAGCAATGTCAGAGCCTGTAGAGGCGTGTTTGTTCGCCTGGGAAGCACTTCACAGACACGTCGCTGGGCACTGTCAAACAAGAACGTGGGTGCGCTCGATCGACGCCAGAACGCATACAGACTCCGCCGATATTGGGCAGCCCCCTGACTGGGTTCATAACGATAACGCCCCATAAACATTTCCGCCCACACACCCTGCGGCTGATAAGGCATCACCGTCGGACCGCCTGTTGCAGTGTTTAACAATCCGCTTGCCTGTAAGGCGGCATCGTGAATCATCCAGCTAGGTAAACGGAATCGAACACCACGGGCCAGCAAACGATTCTCAGGATCGCGTGTTAATAACTCAGATGAAACATCACTCCGTTGCTGATACGTCCGGCTACTGACGATCAAACGCAAAACGTGTTGTAGATCCCAATTATGTTCCATTAATTCGACAGCCAGCCAGTCAATCACTTCCGGATGTGTCGGCCGCTTTCCCTGCAAACCGAAGTCTCCCGGAGTACGAACCAGCCCCACCCCAAAACAGATCTGCCACAAATGATTCACAACCACACGCGCCGTTAACGGGTTTTCGCGCGAAACCAGCCAACGCGCCAGATCCAGCCGATCCTTCGTTTTTTCTTTCGGCATGGGAAGAATCGCTTCGGGAACAGCGCGGAATACCTCTTTGCCATGCTTATCCCAGACACCCCGTTCCAAAACAAACGTTTTGCGAGGCTCTTTCCGTTCAGCCAAAACCATCACATTCAATTCACCCGCAGCTTTCTTGACCTGCGAGAGCTGTGTATTCGCTCGATCCAGGTTTGCTTTCATTTTCTGAAAGGCGCCATGATCGGTAAGAAACTGATCCAACAACCGCTTCCTCAATTTTGGATCCACCTTCGACGCCACAGTTACCCTGGCTGTCGCCAGATCTTCCAAAGGCATCCGCTCCAACGATCGAACCGCCTGGCCCGGCTGGTCTGTCAGCATCACACGAAATCGACCGATGTTCGCATCTCCCGTTGTCGAACGATGTAACATCACGAAGATCAACTCTTCCCGTTCATCAAGCACTAAAGGCGTTTCTAAAGCAAACACAGCCACATGTTTCTGTTTCGGATCATGCGATTCCGTCGTCCAGCCGTTCCGGGGATCATCATCGAGCGTGTCTTTGATCTTTCCATAGTTGCGGCCTTTAGCATCTTTCTCGACATCAGCCACCGCTGAAGCAATTTCAATATCACGCAACTGGGAACTTCCCTGCCGACGTACCTGCAACTTGACATCCGTCAGAATGAATTCACCGCTGGGACCCCGGGATAATTTTCCACCGGTATGAGAAGGATGGGGAAAGATTTCCAGCCGTATGCCTGTCACACGTGGTAATTTCGTTGCAGTAATCAGACGATAATCATCTTGCCTGAGCTTCGGTCCGCCGGCTTGAATCACGCCGTCTGACTCTTGCGTCAATTTCGTCCCTTCCACCGACTTGAGAGATTTGGTTTGCGGCAGAGTCCAGGGCGTAAAGCCTTTTTTCACTCGCTGAATCTGTTCCACCAGCCAAGGCTCAAATTCTTTTTCAGCCTGTTTTCGCGCCTGCGCTTCCAAAGGCCTGCGATCATTGACCACTTGCTGTGCTTCCTGAACGGCACGCTCAACCAAAGGCGATTTGTACTTGAGATAAGGCTTGGCACGCGTGCCCGCTTTCCCGTCTTCATCAATACTATTAAAGAATGCAAACAAGCTGTAAAAGTCAGATTGAGAAATAGGATCAAACTTATGCGAGTGACACTGACAACACCCCAGCGTCAGACCCAGCCATACCGTTCCCGTCGTGTTGACACGATCAATAACATAATCGATTCGTGATTCTTCCGGATCACGGCCCCCTTCACCATTCGTCATGTGGTTACGATGAAAACACGTGGCCAACTTTTGCTCCAGCGTCGCATTCGGTAATAAGTCACCCGCGAACTGTTCGATGGTAAACTGGTCGAATGGTTTATTTTCGTTGAACGACTGCACAACCCAATCCCGCCAGGGCCAGTTCGTACGCGTGGCATCCCCTTGAAAACCATCCGTATCAGAATAGCGGGCAAGATCAAGCCACCACATCGCCATCCGCTCGCCATAGTGCTTTGATTTCAACAAACGATTTACATGTTTCGAGTATGCATCAGGAGCTTGATCGTTCACAAACGAGTCAACTTCTGAAGCAGTCGGCGGCAAGCCAGTCAGATCAAATGAGAGTCGGCGAATGAGCGTTTGCTTTTCCGTAATCGGTGAAAGTGACAAGCCTTCAGCAGCCAGCTTGCGCTGTACCAATACATCAATCGGATTCTGTTTCTTTTCCTGCGGACTAAGGGATCCTTTCACGGGTTTCTCAAACGACCAGTGTTTGCCCCACTTTGCACCCTGCGCGATCCACTTTCGAATCGTATCAATCTGCTTTTGTGTCAGCTTTTTACGATGAGAGTCGAGGGGTGGCATTAAGAGATCAGCATCGCCGCTCGTAATCCGCACCAGCATTTCACTCAACTCCGGTTTTCCCGGAACAATCGCAGCTGTTCCATCTCGATCCGCAGTCGCAGATTCACGTTGATCCAGTCGTAGCTCTGCTTCGCGATGAGTAGGCTCGGGACCATGACAGTGAAAACAACGGTCAGAAAGAATCGGCAGGATATCACGACTGAAATTCAATTCATCCGCCACGCACATCTGAGAGGACGCACCAATGGATACAGCCAGGAGCATGAACTTGTTAAGACACGACATCAGTTTCAAAGGATTGCTTTATCTATTCGGCTTGAACTCGGAAGGCAGGAAAATTGTGATACAGCATGTTCGTTTCAATGGTACTGAGGCCTATCACGAAGGTCCAGAGAAACCCTTGATGTCTCCCAACCGAAATACCATTGAGTCCTCAGTGATTATGATTTTTTCTATGATTACCTGATTTCTTTTAAGCAAAATTCAGACGAAACGAATGTCAATTACAACTGAAGGAAAGAAATGCATCTTTGAGCAATTCATGGAATCAAGATTGACATACAAATTTACAGGACTATAATTTATTAGTCATCTTTATTTAATACTGCAGCACTAGTTTGCGTAACAAAAATTTTCAGCCACTCAGAATCGCAATATTCCTATATTATCGTTTGTTTTTACGGGGCAAAGAACAATGAGCCTATATTCAAGACGAAAAGCATTTACCTTAATCGAACTCCTGGTCGTGATCGCTATTATTGCAATCCTGATCGCGCTACTCTTACCAGCGGTGCAACAAGCCCGAGAGGCTGCCAGAAGATCTCAGTGCAAGAACAATATGAAACAGCTCGGCCTTGCATTCCATAACTATCACGACACCTTCACAAGTTTACCGAATGGAAGTCACCCCACTCCCACATACCTGGGTGGTGGATATCACATGGGATGGGCGCCTAAAATATTTCCCTATCTCGACGAAACCAATCGGGTCCAGGCCATGCAGGGATTCTCAAAGAATCCGATCACAGAACTCGGACCATGGAGATTCGATATTGCACCTCATAACGGCTCAAATCAGGTTTGGGGACCAATCCCGGTTCTGGCATGCCCCTCATCAATATTAGGAGACCGATCTCCTGATATCGTAATCACGACACTTCCCTGGATTGTTTCACATGGTGCCCTCCATTATCGAGGATGTGCAGGACGCATTGAAGATGTCACCAACCCAACAGATGGCAATAACTGGAGGTGGGCCAATACCGGATTAATGTACCCTCTCAGCAATACAAAATTCCGCGATGTCACAGATGGACTCACAAACACAATTTTACTCGGCGAATCATCCTCATCACACGGCTGGTCCACTGCAATGAAAAGAGGCTGGGGAGGCATCCAACCCTGGACTTGGGGGATCTACTGGTACACCGATACCCGACGTCTGACTTTGGATAGCAAGAATATCCAATTCCCCATTAACTACCGTGGCGATTTTGGAACCAATCATACGCCCTACACCAGCTACCATGTCGGAGGAGCGCATTTTATGATGGCCGATGGTTCTGTCCATTTTATTAGCGAAAATATCGATCTTGGACTTCTCAAATCTCTGGGAACACGTGCCAGCGGAGAAGTCCTCGGCGAATGGAATTAAACCTTACGCTCCTCATTGACTCTGAATCTGCGAAAAGATGATGAGGATTGAATCACTTTAAAAATCGCTCCCAGACGAATTCGTTTTAGTTTTCAGTATGTCGTTCGTATTGCATCACTCTACAAAATAAAAGGTCGCTTTGATGATAGAGAAAGTAGCAGTTGACAGTTTCCAAATGATGTACCGGCCTCGCACGATCCTGACTTTACTCTGCGTTATGTTATTCACTATGACTGGATGTGGCGATGGTCACCCAAATCGTTCGACGGTAACTGGCACAGTTTCTTATAATGGAAAACCATTAAGCGTCGGGTCTCTTGTATTTATCCCTGTCGGAGGCGGCCCCTCAGCGCAAGGAAAAATAGATCGGAATGGTTTCTATGAAATGGGAACCTTTGATGATGATGATGGCGTGATTCCCGGTGATTACAAAATCATGATCACCGCGCTCACCAGTCCCGGAGGATCAGGGCTGCCAGAAGATGCTGTCAATGGAAACGCGGGACCAGTCTCTGTCATCCCGGAATGGTATGGCGATCTGGAAAAATCAGGACTGCTGGTAACAGTCGTGGCAGACAAGGCGAACACCATCGATTTTCCGTTAACCGATGATAAGCCAAAAGAGCCAGCAACAAAGTAGAAATTGCATTCGGCCCTCTGACACCTCTTGCATACGCTGGACTCCATGGTTCAGACGCCTTACCGTAATGACTCTTCGTTCGCATGACTCTACGTCAATTCCATTCCGCGTTTAAAATAGTATTTGACTTACTGTCTCATTCAGACTGAGCTGATAAAATATTAAAAAAGGCCTTAAACACGGACGCATACCGTCTTCGGTGCTCTTCATTCGCATTAATCAGTGCTCGCGAATATACTTATAGAGTGGCTTGTTCCTGTCTGGAATTGTCTATAATAGAGACAAGTCTCTTGCTGCATGCACACTTTGCCTCTCCTCATACGGTATCCAATTTAACGATCGTCCAAAAATAAAGATCATCCATGAGTCCAAATTCGCTTTCCAGTCGCAAACAATTCGAACAGTTTAAAGCCGAATTTCACGAAATGAACGCGCCTGCAAAAGGCAAACATGATTCGAAACGCGAACGCTCCTCCTGGGAACTCGTTCGCAGCTTTCTCGGATTACTGAAAATCCATCGCAAGTCGGTCATTTTGTCACTGTTGACGCTCACCATTGCCACTCTGCTGGCATTAATCCCGCCTGCTGCCACGAAATTTGTGGTTGATTATGTTCTCGATAAAAATCCCCTGCCGGCGGAAATGCCGCAATGGGTTCCACGCGAACCCTGGCCACTCTTAGTATCGATTACAGTAACGGTGATTGTAATATCCTTTATAAGAATCGCATTACAGATCTGGGGACGCTGGCACGCGACGCGTGTAACAAAAATGATCCAGATGAAAGTACGCAAGGCGGTCTTTGCACAAGCAGTCCGTCTCCCCTTACATCGAGTTCAGGAACTCAAATCCGGAGGCGCAACGAGTATCTTACGCGAAGATGCAGGCTCCGTTGGTGAACTCGTTTTTGGAATGTTATACAATCCCTGCCGGGCCATCATTCAATTACTAGGCAGCTTGATCATCCTGGCATGGGTCGACTGGCGGCTACTCCTAGGCGCGATTTTTCTAGGGCCGATGGTTTACCTCACACACCGCACCTGGATCAGTCGCATTAGACCACAACACCGAAAAATTCGGAAACAGCGCGCAGACGTCGATGCCCTCGCAACCGAATCGTTCGGAGGCATGCGAGTCGTTCGCGCGTTTGGCAGACAGCGTTCGGAAACCAGCCGCGTCATGCAAGGCAACCATCTGATGGGTCGCCAAGAACTGTATGCCTGGTGGTGGGCCCGACTGATTGAAATTGTCTGGGAAACCGTGATCCCGGTCGCTTCTGCCTGCCTCCTACTCTACGGCGGATGGCAAGTACTCCAGGGTGAATTGACATTAGGTGATTTGGTCATGTTTCTAGCCTATCTCTTAATGCTACTTGGCCCGTTAGCCATTCTCGCGCAAAGTGCGGCTCAGTTCCAAAACAGCCTGTCTGGGTTTGACCGGGTTTTGGATTTAATGGAAGAAGAACGCGAGATGGTGTCATCCACGGCGAAATCCATCAGCAAGTCGGAGATTAAAGGTCGTATTACATTTGAGAATGTGAGTTTCCAATATCCGAATACGCAACAATATGCGCTAGAGGAAATCTCGCTCGAAGTCGAACCAGGTGAAACGATTGCACTGGTCGGCCCCAGCGGAGCCGGAAAAACAACATTTTGCAATCTGGTAGCACGCTTTTATGACCCGACAGAGGGTCGAGTACTTTTGGATGGACACGAGCTGAATGAATTCGACGTCGAAAGCTACCGGCATCATATCGGCGTCGTCGAACAAGACGTCTTTCTGTTTGATGGCTCAGTAGCTGAAAACATCGGCTACGGAGACCGCAGAGCCACACTGGAACAAATTCAACGCGCCGCTGAAATTGCCAATGCCGATGAATTTATCAAACTGTTCCCCGAGGGATATCAGACGGTGATTGGCGAACGCGGCGTTAAATTGAGTGGCGGACAAAGACAGCGACTGGCTATTGCCCGCGCGATTCTGGCTGATCCACGTATTTTAATCCTTGATGAAGCAACCAGTAATCTTGACACCGAAAGTGAGCGACTCATTCAAGACAGCCTGACAACGTTAATGCAAAACCGCACCTGCTTTGTCATCGCGCATCGATTAAGCACCATTACGCACGCCAATCGCATCGTTGTCTTCGAAGCCAGTCGCATTATTGAGGTAGGTACGCATGATGCACTGATGGAAACAGGAGGCAAATATCATGAAATGGTATTATTGCAGACTAGCCCTGCCACCGTTACTTGAGAAAAGGAATTAGCGTGTCAGATTCCAATCCATCAAGAACAGGTTCGCCTGTCTGGAAATCGCTCGAAACATTGATCGCCGTGTTTACGATCATCATGATCGCCGTTCATCTGATCCTGCGATTTGGATTCACCAGCTCAGACTTCGCGCAAAACTTTCCACTCTGGGCAGTCTTGGCTTTCGGTGGAACGCCTCTGGTCTGGGGGCTCCTGGTCAAAATGGTACAACGAGAATTTGGCTCCGATCTGCTAGCCGGCATCTCCATCGTGGTCTCCATTTTACTCGATGAATATCTCGCGGGATCGTTGGTAGTTCTAATGCTTTCCGGAGGAGAAGCTTTGGAAGCGTACGCCGTTCGCAGTGCATCGTCAGTTCTACAGGCGTTAAGTAAACGGATGCCTTCCATCGCACATCGCAAAATTGACTCGCAAATGGAAGATGTCCCCTTAGATCAAATTGCCATCGACGACACGTTAGTGATTTTTCCACATGAAATCTGTCCCATCGATGGAATTGTAGTCGAAGGTCACGGCGTGATGGATGAATCCTATCTCACCGGCGAGCCCTATCTGATGTCGAAGACACCGGGATCACAGGTCCTTTCCGGAGCCATTAACGGCGAATCCGCACTGACGGTCCGCGCAGAAAAAATCGCCGTGGATTCGCGCTATGCCAAAATCATGGAGGTCATGCAAACCTCAGAAGAACATCGACCACACATGAGACGCATGGCGGACAAACTCGGCGCCTGGTATACCCCGCTCGCAATTCTCATCGGACTGGGCGCCTGGATCGTTTCCGGCGATCCCGTTCGGTTCCTCGCAGTAATGGTGGTCGCAACGCCCTGCCCGCTTTTAATTGCCATTCCAGTAGCCATTATTGGTTCCATCTCGCTGGCAGCCCGCAGAGCCATCATTATCCGCGACCCCACCGCACTCGAAACCGCTGACACCTGTCGCACGATCATCTTCGATAAAACGGGAACCTTGACGTATGGAGAACCACATCTGACCGAGCAGATCTGTGCGACCGGTTTCAAACCAGACGAAGTCCTCTCCCTCGTAGGCAGTATTGAGCGATTTTCCAAACACCCGTTGGCGCAAGCCATCTCAACTGCCATGCAGGAAAACAAAACGGCCATCCAGGAAGCCACAGAGATTAGCGAGCCACCCGGCCAGGGACTCCAGGGAATCGTCGCCGGGCATGCCATTCAAATCACAAACCGTAAGAAATTACTCAAACAACAACCAGAACTCAAAGATCAATTACCATCCCAGGCAGGTGGCCTGGAATGCGCCATCCTGATTGACGATCAATATGCTGGCATATATCGTTTTCGCGATACGCCACGCACCGATGGCCAATCCTTTATCGATCATCTCTCTCCACGACATCATATTCATCGCACGATGCTTGTCTCCGGTGATCGGGAATCAGAAGTGCGTTACCTTGCCGATCAGGTAGGAATCGACAACGTCTTTTTCAGCCAGAGCCCGGAACAAAAACTGGAGATCGTGAACGACGAAACCACACGCGCCAATACCATTTTTGTCGGCGATGGAATCAACGACGCACCCGCTCTGGTCGCAGCAACCATCGGCGTCGCCTTCGGTCAAAATAGCGATGTAACAACCGAAGCGGCCGACGTGATTATCATGGATAGTTCGCTCCAGAAAATCGACGAATTTCTACACATCAGTCGCCGTATGAGAAACATCGCACTACAAAGCGCATGGGGAGGCATGGGATTGAGCATGCTGGGCATGCTACTCGCATCAGCCGGATATCTGCCCCCTGTAGCCGGGGCCATCACTCAGGAAGTCATTGACGTACTCGCGGTACTCAACGCCTTACGCGTCGCCATTCCCCCTAAGAATTTAATCGACTTCAAACCAGGAACTTCTGCTTGAACGACCATGCTTTACCAGGGAAGCAGATCCCATTCACTTCGCTTCAAAGAGAACAGAAGGTACGCCAGAAGCATACGAAACAACATAGCGTCCATCTGAAGTGGGATAAATCACATCCTGTTTCAAATCAAAATCAGTAAGCGACTTTCGAAGACGATACTTCTCTCGTCCGGGCAGCATGTATTCACTACCAAATTTGACCATCATTTTTGTTCGATCACCTAAACCATGACCGATGGAGCGAAAGACAACATTATCAAAATCCGCCTTTGTCACAAATTTGGCATCCACATCCAATCCAGCGGCTTTCATATTTCCATACATCTCCCGAGCATCTTCATAGGGACAAATCGTGTCTCCCGTTCCATGAATGATAATAATCTTCGCCGCATGTCCTCTCCCTTTCATGAGCTTTAAGTGAGCAGGATTTCCTATAAATCGTATCTCCTGAGCCCCCGGTGCCAGATAGTCGGCAGAATTTTTGTCCTGACTATAACGTGCATTCAGACCACTCCCTCCGGGTAAGTTGAAAGCAATATCATCCGTAAGGCGCGGCATGCCGGAAATATCTATCACGCAAGTAAATGTATGCGGCGCAAGCTTATTACACATTAATGTCACATTCCCACCACCCGAGCCTCCGCTGGCATAAATCCGCCGAGGATTAAACGCGATTTTTTTCTCGATCAATGCGTGATACACAAACGACAATGACCGCAATGCATCAATGGCCTGTAAATATCCATAATCATAGGGAGCCCCCGATTGATTTTTCCACGAACCACTCTGGAGATAATCCACCGAGATGGCTACCACATTCAACTCTTTCGTAAGCACTCCCGGGTTCCCGGCTCCCGATGTATTAGTACCACCCCAATTATGCAGATTGAGCATCAAACCCGTCTCAGCATTCACATTCTCCAGTTTGTTGCCCGGATAGTAAATAAAGACTTTCACTGAACGTGGTCCCGGTTCAAACGGCCATTCCTGAGTTTCAATCGAAACACTTCCATTCTGGGCCG
>NZ_CALEMX010000132.1 GCF_937910335.1 uncultured Gimesia sp.
TTTGCCAATTCCTGAATCCAGATGCTCAATCAGGGCGACTAGATTCGCCCGCTTTATATCAATGCCAGGTTCACGTTTCAGTACTTTTTCCACTATTTCTTCCGGAGGTTGAATGGGTGTGTGTGGTGCATTGTAAGCCAGGTAAAGGAAAAACGGTTTATCTGATGATGCCTGTTGTTGTAAAAACTCACGGGTCCAATGTGTAAATAAATCTGTCGCATGCCCTAAGGGGGTGATCGTTTCCTGGTTTAGTCTCATGTAATTCACGTCATGCCTGCGATGCTCGTAATAATCATCCATCATGTCTCCCAGGAAACCCTGAAAGAACTCGAATCCTCGTTTATTTGGAATATTAGGAGACTCTAATCCTAAGTGCCATTTCCCGATGATGCCGGTGTGATATCCTGCCTGCTGAAACACGTCTGCCAGTGTTTGAGCTGAAGGTGCCAGATATCCCCAACTATTTTCCGGATGCGTTCGAATGACTCCAGGGACTCCTACCATATCTTGATACCGGCCCGTCAATAACGCGGCTCGCGTCGGTGAGCAAACCGGACAGTTCGCATAAAAATTTGTAAATTTCATTCCTCGCCTGATGAGTTTATCGATCTGCGGTGTTTTCAAATCTGTAGCACCATAGCTGCTTAAATCTCCATAACCCAAATCATCGACCAGGATGACAAGTACATTCGGACGCGCTGTTTTATCAGCCGCAAAGAGATTTATTTCATTCCAGAACAAAATAACAAGTACAAATAAAACAGATCGCATTGGATTGGATACACTCATCGGGTTGACTCTTTCTGTATGATTGAAGCTATTAAATGCATTTTTAATCGGGCTGCTCTTAAGTCGCATATTCATTCCAGAGTTTTTCAAACTCTGACTCAAATCGTAATATGAGACTTGGTTCATTTGTAATAATCAGGTTTTCAGAATTATTTTTTGAAGCACTGCGAGTCCAATTATAACTTCCTGTTAATATGAATTTCGAATCAAATAAGGCAAATTTATGATGCATATGATAACTGGTTTTATCAATTCGAACTGAAATCCCAGTCTGGGAAAGGCGTTCTATATCGGAACCCAGATCAAAGGATTTATCATTATCAGAAATAATGCGAACTTGCACCTGGCGTTGATGAGCGTTTTTAATTGCGCTGGTTACTCGATCATCGGTAATCGTGAAAACACAGATGTCAATTTGTTTCCTGGCAGATTCAATCATTCTGCAGATGCGATGTGAACAATCATCTCGCGGACTGAATAATGCTTCTGATTTCAAGGAAGATTCATCGCTGGTGGTATTTGCCAGTATTTTCATAATGTCTTCCAGCCAGCTTAAGCCTGTATCATTGGTTCCTGCTGTTGGTTTATAATCTCTAAAGATCTGGAATGCTTCTTTGCGTATCAGTGACAAATTGTGCTCAGTCAGGCTAATGTGTGAGAAGATCTGATTCAAAGCCGATCTCTCACTACGTGACATTTGAAAATCTTCAAAAGTTTGCAATAACATGTTTCGAATTTGTGCACGGTCCATTATTAGATATTGATCCTGTCTGGATAAAAATGGAGATTGCAGTAAGTTAATCAAAGCGTCCTAAATAATGTTAGCGTGATTTCTCTTGATGGAAAAGACACTCTGATGAAACTGTTGATATCAGGCAGTTCTGGACTGGTCGGCTCACAATTGTGTCGAAAACTGGAAACGGATCCCGTCAATCAATTAGTACGGCTGGTACGCACGCCCTCTGAAGAAAAGTATGGAACTTCAATCGTCTGGCAGCCCTCGGATAATCACTTGCCGGTGGAGAATTTGACCGGTATTGATGCGGTCATTCATTTGGGAGGGGCCAATATCGCTGACAAACGATGGTCCCCAGATGTGAAAACAACGATCTATAATAGCCGCGTGCAATCGACTCGTTTGCTGGCCCGCACATTAGCCTCAATGGAGCATCCGCCTCAGGTATTCTTGTGTGCGTCTGCCATCGGTTTTTATGGAGATCGTGCGGAAGAAAGAGTTGATGAAGCCAGCAAAAGAGGACAAGGATTCCTAGCTGACGTCTGCGACGCCTGGGAGCAGGCCACTGAGCCAGCAGTAAAGGCCGGAATTCGCGTTGTTAATATGCGGTTTGGTATGATTCTCGATAAAAAGGGAGGTGCTTTATCAAAAATGCTGACACCATTCAAAATGGGACTTGGTGGAAGAATCGGTTCCGGATCCCAGTACTGGAGCTGGATTACGTTGGCGGATGTCATTAATGGAATTCAATTCTGCCTCGAAAATGACAACCTCGAAGGTCCGATCAATTTTGTGGCTCCCGATGAAGTAACTAACCAGGACTTTACCAAAACACTGGGAAAAGTTCTGGCACGACCTACCTTCTTGCCAGTGCCTGCCTGGGGTATCAAAACCGTGTTTGGAGAAATGGGGCAAGAGTTGATGCTCAGTAGCGCGAGAGTAGTTCCCCACCAATTACAGGCTGCGGAGTTTCAATTTCAACATGCCAGGTTGGAAGATGCATTTCGAGAAATTCTCTGACTCTTGCATCAGATGAATCATTTTATTACTGAAGAATAGGTAGAGATGAGCCTGGATTATGCTGATACTCTTTTGTGACAATGGAACCAATTAACGTTGTTGGCGTTACATCAAAAATTTCAACATGTGCGATCGATCCCGCTAGACGCGAGCTGCCATCAAAAACGACAATGCGATCACAGTTCGACCGTCCTACTAATTGTTCTGCCAGGGTGTCACTTGAAGCATCGACGGCTTTCTGTGCTGACTTACTGGGACCTTCAACCAGAACTGCCAGCTGCTTGCCAATAAATTCCGCGTTGTCTTCTTCGCTAATTTCGTTCTGTACCTTCAACATCTCATTGTTACGACGTTTTTTGATTTTGTCTGATATTTCATCAGGAAAACGTTCTGCAGCCTTTGTGCCCGGACGTTCGCTGTATTTGAAAATAAAACTGTTTTTGAAGCGAAACTCGCGTATTGATTCCAGACTTTTTTGATGAGATTCTTCTGTTTCACCCGGATGCCCCACAATGAAGTCGCTTGAAACAGAACAGCCCGGAAGAATTTCATTAATCCGCTGCATCATCTCCCGGTAATCTTCGACTGTGTAGCCACGTTTCATATATTTCAAGACATCATTGCAGCCGTGCTGCAATGGAACGTGCAAATAACGAGTGGCTTTGGGGAGATCACGGATTGCTTCCAGAAGATCGGTTGTCATGTCTTTGGGGTAACTTGTGACAAACTTGATTCGATCGATTCCCTCAATGTCATGAATCAGATAAAGCAAATCTGACAAGCGAAACAGTTTTCCATCTTGTGTGTGTTTGTAACTGTTAACGGTCTGACCTAGGAGCGTGACTTCTTTTACTCCCTGGTTGGATAGAACTTTGACTTCAGAGATGATTTCACGGGGAGAACGGCTTTGTTCTGGTCCGCGCGTTGAAGGAACAACGCAATAAGAACAGAACTTATCACAGCCAATCATAATACGCACAAATGCCTGATAAGGGGAGGGGCGCATTTCCGGGTCGCGTAAGGGGTCATAGCTTTGGAAACTGTTCGTAATTTCTGCATGTTTTCCATCTTTTCGACCTAAGCCCACAGCAAGTTCGCGGCTACGTTCATTTTTGCTGTGATGGATGCGTGCTTTTTCGATTAACTCTGAGACCTGAGCGAGTTGGCCTGTTCCTACTACAAAGTCGACTTGAGGTGCTTTTTGAAAAATCAGTTTTTGATCTTTCTGAGCCATACAGCCCATGACACCAATCACTTTTCTGGGATTTTTTCGGGATCCGTATCTGAGTCTACCCAATGAACTATAAATTTTATGCTCAGCATGCTCGCGAACGCTGCATGTATTAAAGAGAATTGTTTCAGCCTCTTTAATATTTTGTGTGAGTTCATACCCCCGTTTTCGCAGGTCGGCCACTACAAGCTCGCTGTCCAGCATATTCATCTGGCAGCCTACAGTCTCAATATAGAGCTTATGATTATGGTCTGTTACGACATCCGCCGGCAGTTCGCCCAAGTCGGTAGAGCTGATCTCTGCATCAAGATTTGTTGTTTTATTGACGTGAGGCATAAACGGTTTTAACTACTCAGAAAAAATGAAATTAAACTTTAAAGGACCGCGGTCTGAATTCGATTCAGGCGATCCTTCATTTGTTGACTCAACCAGAACCATTTTAAGCTGCAGGCATTTTTAATTCTTCAGAAGCGTTTTCTTCCTGCTGGTCTGAAGAATCAGAATGGGGGACAGTATTCCCATTCTGGCCTGTTTCCTGAGTGTACTCAATGGCCAATTGCTGGACGACTACTTTTTTGTGATGTGTCATTAATGAAGCCAATGACTTCAGCGCTAACACCGATGCGACAACATACAAAATCAGATTCCAGACATCCATGTCAATCCTCCTTGAGATCCATGGTGGTACAACTAGTGATTTCGGAAACAACCTGAATTTAGCAACTCCCTTAAACTCGTCGCTGACAGGCTGATACGAATCTCGTACAGGTATTTTTGGTAACGCCTGCAAATAATTCAATATCAGATCCCCAGATTCACGAAACCTAAGCAAAAGAATCATCAATTAGACAATTGATTGCCTGAAATCGGGGTTGAATTACGAATTATGAGCAACTCATTTCACCAGGTTTCCTTTATATTAGTCGCGGATTCGTTCGACATAGGCTCCGGTGGCTGTATCGACTTTGATTTTTTCTCCCACGTTGATGAAGGCTGGTACATTCACGGTGGCCCCGGTTTGAATGGTGGCAGGCTTGGTTACATTGGTAGCGGTGTTACCTTTGGCGGCAGGTTCTGTATAGGTCACCTCAACAATTACCTGTTGCGGAGGATCCATGCCGATCAGTTGATCATTCCAAAACAAGAGACTGCAAATCGCGCCATCCAGAAGGTAGTTCGCGGCGTCGCCACAAACGGCTTCCCCGATCGAATATTGCTCAAAAGTTTCGTTGTCCATGAAGTGCAGACCAGTGGTATCTTTATAGAGATATTGCCCGTCTCCCTTGCGAATATCGGCCTGTTCCAGGCTTTCACCACCACTCTTATAAGTACGATCGAGAATCGTGCCTTTTAGCAAATTTCGCAGTTTTGTTTTATATAATGCTTGCCCTTTACCTGGTTTGACGAAATTCACTTCAAACATTTCATAAGGCTCACCTTCGACAATAACCTTAAGCCCTTTACGAAAATCACCTGTATTGATTTGTGGCATCGCTCAATTTCTCTGACTATAAAAGTGTTATGATTAACTACATTTGCATTTTGTTTCCTTGGTCGAAAGAATAACATATCTGATATCTGTTGCAAACGGAGAGCAGGTGAATTGTTAGCCAATTCGATCTGTCATTTCATGAGACAGAAGTCCTCTCCCTATTGATACAGCGCTGCCAGTTTCATAATTCTGGATTATCACGCGAATCTGGTTTTATAGCACTTTCTGCAAAAAACCTAATTAGAAAATGCCTTTTATGTCATTATCCCTTTCAGAAGTCACCTGGCAAAAGTCGCTGTCACAGGCCATTCGTGACCCGAAAGAGCTCATCTCTCGGTTAAAACTACCCGAAAACCTGCTGGAACCGGCCATGAAGTCTGTTCAATTGTTTCCGCTGATGGTTCCGGAAAGTTACTTAAACCGCATGGAACTCGGTAACCCTGAAGACCCGTTACTGAAACAGATTCTGCCACTTGAACTTGAAAACGAAACCGTTCAGGGCTTCAGTGATGATGCGGTTGGTGATTTGAATGTTCGCCAAACTCCCGGACTTTTACATAAATATCAAGGCAGGGCTCTATTGATGGTGAGTGGTGCTTGCGCCGTTCACTGTCGCTATTGTTTTCGCCGTCACTATCCCTAT
Organism: uncultured Gimesia sp.; assembly: GCF_937910335.1. Classification (GTDB taxonomy): domain Bacteria; phylum Planctomycetota; class Planctomycetia; order Planctomycetales; family Planctomycetaceae; genus Gimesia. Next base: position 5,912 of record NZ_CALEMX010000132.1, read on the forward strand.
GGTGAGGAGCCGCGTACTCTGGCTGAGTGGGAACCGGTATGGGAAGCACTCCATTCCGACACCTCGATTCAGGAAATCATTCTCAGTGGCGGAGATCCCCTGTTATTAACTGATATTCGATTACAGGAGATTTGTAAGCGAATTTCTGAAATCCCACATGTAAAGCGATTACGAATACATAGCCGGCTGCCCGTTGTTCTTCCCGATCGAATACATGCTAGTTTGCTGGAATTATTTCAGCAACTTACTGCAGGCGGAGTGATTGTCTGGATGGTCATACATGCGAACCATCCGAATGAAATTGCCGGTGATGCGGAAATTGCCATTCGAAACATGTTGCAGGCGGGCATTCCCACTCTGAATCAAGCCGTGTTACTGAAAGGCATTAATGATAACGCCGACACACTGGTCAAACTCTCTGAAAAACTAATCAACCTGGGCGCGGTACCCTATTATTTACATCAATTGGATCGTGTGACGGGTGTTGCGCACTTTGAGGTTGCAGAAGAGCAGGGGAGAGCATTGGTTCGTGAATTACGCACCCGCTTGCCCGGTTATGCAGTTCCGCAATACGTCAGGGAAATAGCCGGTGAGTCTCACAAAATTTCACTTTTGGGCTAAGTGATTGATTCCGTCTGAAAGACTTCGAAATAAGTTGATAAACTGCTCTCCCCGCTCGACAAAGCTGGAAAACCAATCATAACTGGCGCAACCTGGCGAAAGTAAAATCAGGTCACCGGGGTCAGATTGTAGATATGCCCAGTCAAACGCTTCTTCAAATGTTGTGTGAGGTTGAGAAATCATCGCTGAACCGTTCTCGTTTGAATCGACTTTTTGCTTCTCCAGAATATTCGCGATGATGGGACCTGTTTCTCCCATCAAAGCTGTTGCTTTTGTGCGTTCGTGGAGCAGTCTGGCGAACTGAGTCAGGTCTATTTTTTTATCAGAGCCACCGGCCATCAGGATAATGGGAGCATTCTCAAACGCATCCAGCGCACAGATGGTCGATTCCGGCGTGGTTGCCAGAGAATCGTTGTAAAATCGACGATTTTGAAATTCACCGACAAACTGCAATCGATGGGGCAATCCCTGGAATTTTTCTAATCCTTTTTGAATCGTCGTCAGATCAATGCAGGCAGAGAGGCATGCGGAAATTGCTGCAGCCGCATTCAAACGATTGTGTATGCCTGGTACATTCATTTGAGGTTGAAGAGCATGTTCTTGGCCTTTGATCTCAAAGTCACGGTGATCTGCCAACACATCCGGGTTAACACTCCGATTCGCTCCAAATGTGGAGAGACGCCCGGAAATATTCCAGCTTGCTAACTCAAGATCATCCGCATTGATCACAGCAAAATCATTTTCTGTCTGCCATCTACAGATGGTTTGTTTGGAGTGACTATAGTGTTCCACCGTTTGATGCCAGTCAAGATGATTCGGACTGAAATTAGTAACGACTGCAATCTGAGGGCTGACTTGAATGCGATTTAGCGCTTCCAGTTGAAAGCTACTTAGTTCCAAAATGACCCAATCTTCTGGCTGAATCTGATCAATCACGGGCAACAGACTGATGCCAATATTTCCCCCTAACCAGGAGCGTGCGCCTGAAAGTTCGATGATGGAATGAATCATGGCTGTTGTCGTCGATTTGCCATTACTGCCAGTGACGCCGATAACTTTGCCACGATTTAACTGCCAAAAGAGTTCTATTTCACTGGTTACGGGAATATGCTGTTCCAGAGCACTCTTTAGAAGACCGTGATGGGGGGGAATCGCGGGATTTGCAACCAGGAAATCGGTTTCTGGTAGATGCGTTCCTGAACTCCCTAACTCAAATTTGATATCAGGATAAGAAGCAAGCTTACTTAGCGATTCTACCAGGTCTTCTTCTGATTTGTTGTCGATTACTGTGATATCAGCATCTCGATCAGCCAGATATTTAATGACTGCAATACTTCCACCAAACCGTCCCAACCCCAGAACAGTTGCGCGACTGCCTTTGAAATCAAAATTTTGGAGTCGAAATGGTTTTAGAGGCATGGTTTGATTCGTATTTGTATCAAAATGTTATAAATCATGTAATTTGCTGTACTGGTAGTCATTGCATCAGTAGGTTTGCATATTTGGATGATCCTCGGTAGTCTGATTTTGGAATAATGTCCATGAAACATCAATCATTTTGAGGATCAGGCAATGATACTCTCTGCTGAAAAGCCACTCTGGTTAGGCCTCCACACTGCTGACTGGATCGTATTGGCTGTCTATTTCATCATCATTCTGGCGATTGGCTTATGGTCAATCACAAAAGTAAAAGACATGACAGACTTTTTCATGGGAGGCCGTCGGTTCGGGAAAGTCTTCATGATGTTCTTTGCCTTTGGTTCGGGTACAAGCAGCGAGCAGGCGATCAGCGTTGTCGCTGGAACCTGGCGAGCGGGTCTCGCAGGGATCTGGTGGCAGTTTCTCTGGCTCTGGGCGACTCCCTTTTATTGGCTTGTTGCTCCCATCATGCGTCGTATGCGTGCATTAACTACAGCAGATTTTTTTGAGACTCGCTTTAATGGCCCTACTGCCGTCATGTATTCATTTTATGGGATTGCGATTTCGATCACATTTATTGCCGGTGGTCTGTTTGGAACCGGGAAGATGGTTGATGCGTTAACAGGAAATGAATTGGACCGTATCTCTATTGAAGCCAATATTATGGTTCCTGCTGCCCAATGGAACGCCGCAGAAAAGACATTTAGTATTACGGAACGTCGTCTTCAGGGTTATGAATTCGCCATCCTGGCGGTGACCGTCATGTTTGTCATATATGGAATGGCGGGCGGATTAGGCGCTGCCATTATTACGGACTTCATTCAGGGAATACTGACGATTGTGTTCTCATTTTTATTGCTCCCTTTTGTCTTTTATCAGATTGGTGGTTTTGGCGAATTGCATAAACAGTCAGACCTCAAAAAAGGCATGCTTGATCTATTCGCCAGCGATGAATTGGCCGCTACCATGGGCGAACCAATTACCGTCTTTTATGTTTTTATGCTGTCGGTCACCGCGCTGGCAGGAATTGTGATTCAACCCCATATCATGGGAGTTTGTGGAGCTGGGAAAACCGAATACGAAGGACGATTTGGTTTCACCGTCGGGAACTTTCTCAAACGCTTTTGTACGGTCGCCTGGACCTTTACCGGGCTGGCATGCATAGTCTGGTATATGGGCGATAACAGTCCCTTGAAAACATCACCGGACCCTGCACATCAGGCAATTTATCAATCATTAAAAATGAAGGCCAGCCCTGAATTTCAGACTCTACCCGCAGAGGAAAAAGCAAAGATTGATACCACGGATCGCAATTTTGCAGACCAACTCTTTGGTCTGGCGGCCCATGACATTCTGCCTACAATTGCCCCCGGATTAATTGGGTTATTGCTTGCTTCACTTTTGGCAGCCGTCATGAGTACCAGCGATGCCCAGATGATTATCTCCAGTGGTTTATTTACCGAGAATATCTACCGTAAATGTCTAGTAAAAGATCGTTCCCAGCGCCACTATCTCTGGGTGGGTCGTTTATCAGGGTTAGTGATTGTGATTCTGGCTCTCGTTTTACAGACGACTTTTACCGATATCATTGCTGCGCTCAAAGTCATTGTAAAAACCCCCGCTTGTATCGGCATCAGCCTCTGGTTTGGTATATCCTGGAGACGCTGGAATGTGGTCTCTGTCTGGACATCTACTGTCACTGGAATTCTTGTCTGGATTGCCGTCGCTTTTTATCCTGATGTGATTTACAAAACAGGATTGCTGCCAGAGCTGATGTTCAAGGTCGATGGTACAGCGGTGAAAATGTTAGACGTCTGGCAGATGTTTTCATTCATGGGTGTGGCAGTCTTAAGCGGGATCATCGTGAGTTTTTTAACGCCACGGCAATCAAAGGAAAAACTGGACCATTTCTATACCTTAATGCATACACCTGTTACGCTGAACGAAGTGATTGAGTCCCCTTGCACACTACCGAAAGACCCGGCTCCCGTTGGTAAAAGGCTCTTTCCCAATTCGAAGGATATTGAAATCCCGAAGCCGACATTTCAGGATTTGAGTGGGTTTATCCTCGCCTGGTGTGCGGTTGGTGCGATTATCTACTTAACGAAATATCTCTCTGAAGTCGCATGATATCGGGCGAGTAGAGTGATTTCTTCGAAATGACGCGTTCAATCATTCACTGACAGGCTCATTCGGATTTCTTCGAGACAATAAAAAAACAGCCAGAAACAAATACTGTTTCTGGCTGTTTTAAATTGCTATGAAGCTTTTAAAGTCTCAATTAACTGCGGTAAGTCACAGTTACTTTTCCATGGTGTGAGTGAACAACCACACTGTATTTTCCATAATCAAATACTTTGCGGCGTCCATCTTTGCTGCAGCGGACACACTCACAGGCACAACCTGGGGCACAAATTTCCACGGCAACACATCCTGGCTCACAACAACTGCGTTTGGGAGCACAAGGATCAACAATCGTTACCATTTTCGGACTTGAACACGGTGCCACTTTGCAATGCCGTTTGTAACGAACATTTTCGAACACGGGAATCCCGGCTGAAGCAACGTGTTGCCCATAAGGCTGAGGCGACAACTCTGGCATTGGTTCGGGAACCACTGTCGATGCAGGCGGTGCTGCTGTTGTCTGGCTTAGAAGAAATCCTTGTCCTAAATTGAATGCAGGACCTTCTGCCTGAACTGCTGTAACGGATAGGGCAATAAAGCCCAACGTATAACAAACAATCTTGTTCATCTTCAGATACTCCTTTTTGCTACCCTGGTGAACTCCATTTAGGTAGCGGATTGACTAAAATCAATTCTATCTTTCCCTGACGGCTTGTTTGTGGCATTCTCCAGAATGCGAAAAGTTAAACAGTCGAATGGCCAGAGATGTTTCGTGGCTGCTCACCACTCAAATTATACTCTATATTCTGGCTGAGTCGGTATTTTTCAGTTGAGCAGAGAAAAAACCGATGTCAGTTACAAGACTGATATGGGTCAGAGATAATAAGTCGACCTTTAGTTGACAAGGTTTGTTTACACTTTTTTTGTGCAAACATCCAAATAGCCCCGTATTGCCTGACTGGAATATTGTTACAATAGAGCTGAAAATGGCGTGAATGATGTTCAGGCAGAATAAATTCGACACGTGGTATTTTTGAATTTGCTCCCTTCTCTCAGGTAGGTGGCTCTCTCAGGTAGGTGGTCTCATTTGTGGGTAATCAAATTCACGGGTAAAAAGCATTCAATAATCAGTGCAAGCTTCTGTTGCATCAGCGGCTTCGATCCCACATAATCTAATCGGTTTAATTTCAAGGACTTGAGGGAGATCTCCATGAACAAGCCGGAACCCCGGTTGAACAGAAACAGAATCGTGACATTTGTTTCACCCATTTGTGTCTGTTTGTCTGTTGCAATATTCACAGGCTGCGGAGGGAGTTCACCAGCTCCCGCACCCGCGCAAAACCAAACAACCACAACTGCTTCAACTACCCCCGCGACACAGGTAGTACAAAACACACAATCTCAACAATCTGAACCAGTAGAAAAAAAAGACGATCGCAAGATGATTGACGGCATCCCTTATGATGTCTGGTTCGATAATCCTCTGGCTGTGGCGGGGAATAATCAGGCGGTGGCACCTGTTTCATTACCAGGAAATAAGATTGCGGCTACCTCCAACACGACTCCTGCAAATGGCAAAATGAAACCACCGGCTGGAGAAAGTCCAACTCCCGCTGCCACTGGTGGAATCGACTGGAAAACAATCATCCCAATGCCAATTCTGGAATCGCACGTTAAGGATATTCGTAATCGTTTAACCAAAAACATGCAGTCGGTCGGTACTTATAATACCACATACCTGGAACTTCCCACTTTTACATCCACTTTGGCTGCACTGGCAGGTATTGCGACAGAACATTCTGCAGATGTAGGCTGGAAAAAAAATGCAAAATTTCTTCGCGATCTGGCTGCCAGCATCTCTTCAGAGACTTTGATGCGAGGGCCCAAATCTTATAAAAAAATTCAAATCCCATTCGAACAGATGATTGTTATTCTAAATGGCAGCGCGCCTGCGGGACTTCCAGAATCACCGGAGAAAAAACCACTCTCCGAAGTGGCTTCGATGGGAGATTTGATGAAACGTGCAGACATCGCCTATAAATGGTTGAAATCTAACGTTGGCAGTGCTGATGCATTGAAATCTGAAAAAGAGAAAGTGATCGAGGAATCACATCTCTTAGCTGCCATAGCAAAAATCACGACAACCGAAGGTTACGGTTATGTTGACGATGAAGGTTTTTTGAGTCATGCCAATCCAATGTCAAAGGCCTGCCTGGAAATGGTCGAAGCAGCCAAAAGCGACAATTTTGAGGAATTCGATAAAGGTTTGACGAGAATCTATAAAGCCTGCACGGAATGCCATAGCGAATATAAGGAGTGAAGGCGTTACGCGAATGCCTTTGACAACATTGCTTAAAGATTTGAAATCAGGAAACTGCTGTTAGAGA
>NZ_CALEMX010000133.1 GCF_937910335.1 uncultured Gimesia sp.
TCACAAAAAAGGACTCCTTCAGTACGGATACCAGAATCAAATTCGAGTCGGCAGGTCTCTAAGCATTTTCCGGAACCTACGTAAGTAAAATTAGCTATGATACATCTAAAAAGGCATCAATTCAGTCTCATCTTCTAAAGAGTAAAAACATCTCGTAAGATGAATGAGTCTGCAATAAGAACACGAAATCCGTTTTGCAGCTTTCCGTCTAGCCAAATTGAGACGCTGAACAGCAGTTGCCAGGGCGGCCCGCCGATGTCTATGGTTCACGAGATTGAATCACAAGACCGCAAACACGTCAGGCCTGGTTAGTACGCGACTTTCTTCGATACTCGGTGGGAGTGAGATTCAGTTCACGGCGAACGACCTGATTCATGACCTCGGTACTGGAAAAACCGGCGGCAATGGCAATTTGTGGCATTTGCCAGTCCGTGTCTCGAAGCAGGTCCTTAACGCGGTTGATTCGCATCCGTCGGATCTCGGCAGCCGGAGTGCGTCCCAAATGTTTGTTGAACCGTTGTTCCAACGCGCGGCGTGACATCGGAATACGGCGCAGAACGTCAGACACGTCGATCGACGTCGTCGCAAAATCACGGATAAATCGAACTGCGTCAGCCAGTTGTGGATCTTCAAAAGCAATCGTATCGGTAGATCTCCGCTCCACAACCCCCAACGAAGGAACCAGCCGTGCAGACCGGGATGCGGAGACTCCCCTCAGCAGATGATCGAGCTGTTCGGCCGCTTCGTAGCCAACGCGCCGAGGGTCCGAGTCGATGCACGAAAGGGGCGGATTCGAAATCTCCGCAAGCAATTGATCGTCTTCGCCACAGAGGACCGCCACAGATTCGGGAACGCGTAGGCCACATGACCAGCACGCGTCGGTTACTGCATAAGCACTTTCGATATCCGCTGCGAAAATCCCCAAAGGCACGGGTGTCGAACGCAGCCAACGCTTCAATTCCGATACCGTTGGTGCCTCGCGCGCCCGTCCACCGGTACTGAGAGTGCGCAACATCTCACAACGAAAACCGCGCTCAGCAAGACGCTCCGAAAACCCTTGACCACAGGTGTCAGTATAATGTGGCTGTGTCACCAGTCCGAGATAGGCGAAGTGGCAAAGTCCCCGTTCCAACAAATAGTCTGCAGCCCATGAACCGAGCATGCGCTCATCCACAACCACTTGCGAAAAGTCGAATCCGCTAACCACACTCCGCGAAACATTTATGACGGGAACGCCCAGTTTTTGTAACTCACGTGCCTGCGACCGTTGTGTAACACGCGCGATCACACCGTCCGGTTTCCAATGTCGTGGTATCTGCCATCGCTCGCGCACACCGCGTGGCTGCACTAGAAGACTCCAACGCTGATGCTCCTGCACGTACTGTACAACGCCCCGAATCAACTGAGAACTGAATCCGGTCGATGTATTGATTTGCAATGCAATTCGGGGTTCTGAATCCATAATGCATCCTAAAAGCTGGTGCGCATATCCTAAATTGTTTTGCGCATTTTATCATAGACCATAGCATAGCCATAGTGTACTTTTTATGATCTAAGTCCAGACCGGATTGAATCACTCCAAACTCCCGGAACGCCCCGATCAAAATCTCTGAGCGATGAAGGAAAAGGCATGACGACGCAACCCAACCTACGGCAAGCGACCGACAAAGAGCAAGCAACTGAAGCTTGCCAGTCCCTCCATGTCAACCAATTCACCGATGGAGTTCTTGACCCCGCGCAACCCATGCTCGGTCCGGTAAGTGATGGGGGTGAGATCGTTGCCACCACGGCTCCCGGATGTTGGGGCCCCATGCTCACACCCTGTCTGCGAGGCGGTCATGAGGTTACGATTCCAGTGGCCGTGGCGGGAGCCGAAATCGGTGACGCAATTGCGATCCGCATCAAAGAGATCAAAGTCACCTCATTAGCAACAGCCTCCGGTACGGATGCCATGATCGATGGACGATTTGATGGCGACCCCTTTGTCGCCGGACGTTGCCCGCAGTGCGGGACGTTGAACCCGAAAACTCGGATCGATGGAATCGGTCAGACCGCCGTCCATTGCAAAAACTGCAACGCAGAAGCAGCACCTTTCAAAATCAGCAATGGTTACACGATCGCCTTTGATGAACAGCGCGGCGTCGGCGTCACACTCGATCAGGAAGCAGCAGAAAATATCGCCCGCGATGCAAATCACTACGCTGCAATGCCAGAAAACTCCGTCCAGAATTCGGTTCTCGCGCTCGCCCCTCACGATCTTGTGGGCATGCTCGCACGTTTGCGTCCGTTTCTAGGACAACTTGGCACAACACCCGCGATTGCATTACCCGATAGTCATAATGCCGGCGACTTCGGCCAATTCTTGATCGGAGCGCCGCACGAAATGGCAATCACCGAAGAACAATTGGTACATCGCACAGACGGGCATATGGATATTGACGCAGTCCGCGCGGGTGCTATTCTCATTTGCCCGGTCAAAGTGCCCGGCGGGGGAATTTATCTCGGCGACATGCACGCGCTACAAGGAGATGGCGAGATCGCCGGACACACCTGCGACGTTGCTGGGATCACGACCCTTCAAGTCAATGTCCTCAAAGGGCTGAATATTGATGGTCCCCTACTCTTTCCTGTACCAGACGATTTACCGTATCTGGCGAAACCATTTTCGTCAGATGAAAGAACGCGCGCATTGGCTATCGCCCAGAGCCACGGCGTCAAAGAAATAGAACAGACGGCACCGATCTCCGTCATCGGCACTGGCCGTGATCTGAACGCCGCCACCGATAACGGACTCGAACGCGCAGCCACACTGCTGGATATGTCGGTCCTGGAAGTCAGAAACCGCGCAACGATCAACGGGGCCATTGAAATCGGCCGACATCCAGGTGTCGTACAAGTGACCTTTCTCGCACCACTTGAGTGCCTGGAACGTCGCGGATTACTCGAATTAGCCCAAGAGCAGTACACGATATAACCATAGCAAAATTAGACGATAAATATTCACTCGAAAGGATCACTCTCTATAATGTCAATTCTCACATCTCGACCCACTTACAATCTGTTTCTTTTCAGCGCAATCTTCCTCATCAGTTCTGTTATCGGACAGTCTAATCTATTCTCACAGAATCCCGGATTTGCAAAGGACCCGGTGTTCGTCGAATACGATGTGGATCCCACATGGCCCAAATACCCGGACGAGAATAGCAAAAAAGGTTGGGTCTCCGGACTGGCAATCGACAAACAGGATCAGGTTTGGTTTTTCAAGAAGGGACCAAACCCCGTCCAAGTCTATGCAGCCGACGGTACCTTCGTACGTTCTTGGGGAAAAGACATGTTTGTCAATCCGCATCAACTGCGGATCGATCCTGAAGGCAATATCTGGGTGACCGATTTTGGTCTTCACATCGTGCAAAAATTCACACCAGAAGGAAAACTCCTGATGACGCTCGGCGTACGTGGCGAGAAAGGTCAGGACGAAACACACTTCAACATGCCGACAGATATGGCAATCACCAAATCGGGCGACATCTTCGTAACCGATGGTTATGGGAATCGCCGGATCGTACACCTTGATAAAAATGGTAAGTTTATCAAAGCCTGGGGCGAGTACGGTTCAAAGCCAGGACAGTTTATTCTACCACACGCGATTGTCGTGGATGCCGAAGGCAAACTATACGTCGCAGACCGAAACAGTGGTCGTATTCAGATCTTCAATCAAGAAGGTAAGTTTCTCGACCAATGGAGTGGAATGATGATGCCGTGGGGCCTCTCGATCACCGATAGTGGAGACCTTTGGATCTGTGGGTCATCGCCACACTGGTGGAAGCGTCATGGAAAATACCCTGAGTACAAGGACCAGCTCTTCGTGCGGCTTTCGAATGATGGACGCGTTCAACAAATGTGGACGATCCCACTTGGTGATATCGGAAAAGATAAGAACAAGCCAGACGTATCGCGACTCAAACCAGGCGAAGCGGTTGGCGTGCATTGCATTGCCCAGGATTCAAAAGGCAACGTCTACGTAGGTGACATTTACGGTGAGCGTGCGCAGAAATTCGTTCCAATCAGCAAACGTTCGGAAAAACCAGATAACGCAGGCGAAGCCCCCAAATAACGATCGACGGAGTACAAAATGATTCGCGTACTATTGCAGCTGGTTTTGTGTCTGGCTTGTACGACATCACTTCTCACGACGCAGTTGTCGGCGAAGGATGTCGGACAGGCAGTGCAGCTATCGGAACGAAACACCGAAGTCCCTTTCTGCTACCGCACGGGCGGCAGCCGCTCCTGGCCGATCTTCTCTGGCAAGCTGACGCCGCAGCATGTGGTGGAACTGAAGGCGCGACGAGAAAGCAAGCTTCTCTCCGAAGGTCGTATATTGAAATTCAATGGATTGACCGTCTCTGTACTAGCGAACGGAAAATTGCAGATCAGATCCGCGAATGCAGGTGACTCCGAAACATTCCAATTGGAAGTCATCCTGAAAAACAAAGAAGGAGCGCTGCAGTCACAGAATCTAGTAATACGTCCCGCACCGCCCAACCGCCCGATCACTTACCTTGCTGACCAGGTCGACGATCTCATTCGTATACTCTGGGACAACAAGGCCGCGCAATGGCGGCCCGTTGATAAAAATGCGTTTGACCAATACTTCCGCCGCCTCCAGTCGCAAGGGATCTCGCGGCTGATCATCTGGCTCGGCGCATATCCCGTGATCGAGGATCCGCTAAACTACCATCCCGATGACTGGGAACGATACGCAAAACAGGCCCGCGCCATTCTCGACAGCAAAGAATTGAATCAAGCCATGTATGGCAATCCCAAGATTCGGGTCGCCTTTCAATGGCATGGCCTCTTAATGCGATTCCGCCTTACCCCCGAATGGGGAATCATGTTTGCCCAGAGCGCGAAAGACCATGACATCGCATTGACCGCCACCTGCCGTCCGTTTGAACAGGGCTTGATGAAATACCTTGTCGTGCCCTCATTCGACCATGATGGACAGTTCCTATGGAACTTCCTGCCCTACGCCACACCGACCGCGAACTTTCGCCCGGAGGAAACCGCCTTCGCCCACTACCGCAAATTGCTGCAGGCAGCGGGAAATGTGGACAAAGCAAATGTTGTGAGCGTAACCTTCGAGAGAGTCCCCGAATCAAAAAACCAGGATCTAACGGCAGCAGACTTGAAAATCTTTGCCACCAAATCCCCTCCAATCGCGAAGCAGTCTTTCGTGCTCGTGCGCGGTGCCGATGGTGAATTCACCCTGCAACCGTATTCAAAAGTCGCAGCCCGGGTGGAATCGCAGCGTGAAGAACTCAAAGGCTGGAATTTGACCGTCGAAGAAGACGGCACAATCCGTATCCAGGGACTGCAAAGACCGCCGGGAACACGGTATCTGATTTTCCAATCGGGTAGCCCGGATTCCAAAAAAGTCCAGCTTCCCGCTGAGTTGCCCCTCACCGCACGAGCCGCTGCCGGTAATCGTGTTGGCCGAATCAACGCCTATTGGGCCTTGGATGATGTAGACGCGGAAAGTGCAAAGAGCCGTATCGCCGGCATCACTCTCATCGGGGGATTCAGAACCGAATTCCAGGCGATCGAAAATAGCTTCCGCCTCGTCGGTGGAGGCGAAGCGTTGCGTCCTTTGGGCCGTGATAAAATAGTCGTCGATTTCGGCGCGGATTGGTTGCCCGAAGTGATGGACTTTAACCGCACAACAACACGGCAGATGTTTGTCAAACAATTAAAGACCATCCTCGCAGCACCAGCATTTGATGAAATCATGGTCAATACCCGCTCGCACACCCACCTGGCTGGCACTTTCGGCGATGGAGAAATGGGTGTGCAGACCACCGGTCACTACCGACGTCGTGGAAAGAACTTCCAACGCCTCACTCTTGATCGTGCTTATGCACCACTTTCCGCAGCGAAGCTAGGTGTTTTGAATTCGTTGCTTCAATCTGATGTGCATACCGATCTTGATAAAATCACCACTTGGCAACCCGGTGAATGGAAAGAGACATGCCAGAGCCCCGATTCCGCTTATCCGTGGCGATACGCCCGTAATACCGCTGTGGCTTCTGGCATACGATCACTGCTCGAGGATCTGGAGCATGCCTTTCCGGACACGCGAATCCGCATCGTAATTCCTCCGCGTGCAGCCGTCGAAAAGACAGTGACTTCAAAGCTCCCCACTCTCTCCAATCCGGCCGGAGGTCACTACGACGCAAAATATTATCGCTACCTGACAAGTGGCCTGAACCAGATTCCATCAATCGGCGAAGGCATGTCGATGATCAATCTTTCCGGTTTACGTGTGGAACCCGTTTTATTGGGCTTCCGTTATCTACCTGACCCAGCACCGGCGAAACTACAACTCGATACTTATCTGGAAAATCAGTCCGATAACCACGGGTCAACGTTTCGCGGCGCAAAGAGTTTCTTCTACGAAGCTCAAGAGACGCTCCGTGCAAAGGATAAAGCGGGCGCAGAGAAGCGGCGCAAAGAGATAATCCGAGACGTACTCGCACGCGAGCAAATCAACGAAGTAATCCTCTACGAAGCAGCAGACTGGACCTATTACCTTCCGCTCAACGATCCCCACAGGTAGCGCAAGCTCAGCCATTTGAATCACACGAAAAAAAGTAAAGCCAGAAAAGAGCAAATACACCTCTTCTAATGAAGCCCTTGCCTCCTGCGGGAATCACTCGATCACTTTAAGACCGATTTTACGTCAGGAGCCCAAAGACAGAGCGGTATGCCGGCTAAAAGGGACGAGTTGTGACATTGTTCCCCGAGCTACTGCCGTACTTAGAAGAGTGTTTCACAATGGCTGAAGACGGAGCTGAGTACGTGATTGCAAAGTTATTTGCAGGTAAGAGAATCCGACTTCGAAAAGGCGGTGCAGAATGCGGCGCAGTACAGTGCCGTTTACACTAGATTTGGCTCGCAAATCGAAAATGAAGAGAACGCTGTAAGTCATTGCGAATCAGCGGTTTGCGAGGAAGTGCGAGAGGGTGCGAAAGTTGAGAATAGGGCCGGCAGGACTCGGAAGAATTGGCGTAAGCAGTTAAGCTACTGTAAGATAGCTAGAATATGTATTTGAAAAGTTGCACTATGCGTTGCAGTTGGAAACCAATCGTTTTATGGCCGGGTGCAGGTAGCTCCTGCTTTTGGTTGTCTCTGGTGTGAAAAACTATCCGTCACTCAGAGGCGACCTGCCCGGATTCAAAGGGGTAGTACCATGAATCAGAGTAATGATCTTTTAGACAAGCTGGATACACAATTTCTCAAACTAAAGGACATGCAAAACGGCAGCGTATTGAGTAGTGTGCTTTTGGAATACGTCAAACCTGATTCGATTAAGGTTGTAAACCATATATTCAGTGAGGATCACCCCAGAAAATGGAGACGAATTCAAACGTTGGGCAACCCTCGTATGCATGGTTACAAAAAAGAAGGAATCCAGGTGGTCTACAGCTCGCTGGTTGTGCCATACAAGGGAAATAGTCGGATTCTGACGGGAACAGAGGACGATACAGAGCTACCAGAAGGGATAGCTGCGGTTCAGGAGCAGTTGAACCTTTGCCTTGAATTAGCTGGTCTTTTTCTATCGAGGCTCACGGACAGGCAATCATTACCTATTGAGGTATCCATTTGCGAAAACCCTTCCCTCTCTTGGTTGCTGCTTCTTCATTACATCACCAAACCGAAACGTATGATATGGACTCGTATTCAGCGTGTTGATAAAGACATGGATTCGGCTAAAGAAATCGGGAGTTTTTCGTTTGATGTACTACAGGAAAACAGTTTTTCAGTAATTCGAGACATTGCAATCAGCAGCATTCTGGCAATCACCCAAATTAAAGAAGGGTTGCTTTCCCCTGATCAGGAATCGCCAGTCAACGAAGTCTACCACGAACAACAGGAGATAACATTCCCTCCCTCAGAAGCCAACAGCGATAATGGTCAACAGGAAGAAACTTACACTCTTGATCAGCTCGCAGTTAAATTCGCTGGCTATTCAAATAGAAATGGGTTTATCAAGAAAAGTAAGGATTTTGGAGTTACCTGTGATAAAGATGGGCCTTGGACTCCATCGCAAGCGTACGAGTTGTTCAATAGCATCTTAGGTGCCGGAGGTATCCAGTCTCATACAAAGAAAAACATGACTAAGGCAGTGTCAGAATGGAGTAAAACACTTTGACACTTTGACACTCTTTATACCACTTTAACACTCTTTCCCCTTTGCTATTTTCTCCCCAAAGTTTGCCCTTATATTGGGATTGTAGGTTGCTGATGGGCGGCAACCAAAACGAAATATAAGAGTAAATCAGGGAGTCAACATGTCCACGACTTTGCAAGATGCACCACTGCTTCTAAATGAGAAAGAAGCGGCCCACCTCCTCAACTGCTGCGAAAAGACCGTCTACACGATCCGCAAGCAGGGAAAAATTCCATTCATGCGATTAGGGAACGCAATCCGCTATTCCCGCACCGATCTCGTCAAGTTCATTGACACTCAATCAAAGACCATTACGGACAATGCCCCCGAAGTGTAGCAGCACTCCGAGGGCATTTCATTTTCTCATTTATCCTTAGCAGAGGACAGTACCATGATATCGAAAGTATCTAACAATTCAATAGCATTACGAAAAAGCAAGTTCACATTCTCGTCAATTGAACTGACAAAATCAGAACCCGCACAGGTTACAGTCAGTCTCATTTTCCCCGGTCACTTGCCTTGCTTTGAATCGACCATGACCGGGAATCAATTCTACGCATACGGTCAATTTCAGACCGTGATTGCCTTAGACCATGGCATCCACCCTTATGTGGTCGAGGTCGAGCAATCGCGCTGTTCACGTCAACGATCGCTGATTTGGCGTGAGTTCATCAACTCTTATTTGCCCGAATTAGTATCAGGCAGCATTTATGAATAACACAAACATTAAACAGGATGGCTTAATGCTAAACAGTATACGCAGAGTATCAACGTTCTCTTTGCGGGAGGGCGTTTGACAGTGAATAAAAACATTCTCGCAAACTTTAAAATAGTGAAAGTGAAGCTGAAGGACGGTAAGACCAAAAATGCTAACGCGCCGAAGTCGATGCAGGAGATGGTGAAAGAAACACAATCTCTCTTGAAAGGCTGGCCAAAGGTTTGCGGCGGTGAGCTGTTCTATCATGACCGGAAGTCAGGCACGAAGGTTGATTACATCTCGAACGCGGCGGCGCTGGGTGGGATCATCGGCACATTAACAGGCCAGCCATCTAAGTTTCTGAACTTTCCAGGCTATCACAAACTGGCTGAATTCTTAAAAGAACTGATCCGAGTTTCTGAAAGATTCGATGACATTGCCGATTTGCCACATGAACCGAAAATGCCGGGTACTTATTATGCCTGTGAATTTCCAGAACCGGGAGACGGTAAGGCCCTGCTCGGGTTGGTTGACCGTTTCAGTCCAGAGACTCAAATTGACACGCACCTAATTCTGGCTGCAATCGTGACTCTGTTCTGGGGTGGTCGTGGAGGGCAGCGGCCCGCGTTCCTGATCACCTCGGACGATGGCCCCGGCAGTGGAAAAAGTCAGTTCGTCAACTGCTTAAGTAAACTTGTAAATGGCAAACTGGATGTATCATCGAAAGAAGATCCTTCGCAAATCAAACAGCGAATGCTTTCAGCAGAGGCAACAGGCAAGAGGATTTTCTCAATTGATAATCTCAAGTCATACAAGTATTCAAACTCAGAACTTGAGGCAATGATTACGCTGTCTGAGATTTCCGGCAAACGTCTGTATGTTGGTGAAGCGACCAGGCCGAACACGTTCTGCTATTTCATTACGGTGAATGGTGCGTCTCTCTCAAAAGACCTCGCTCAACGGTGCGTGATTATCAAACTCTCCAAACCGCGATACTCACTAGGCTGGGAAGATGAGATACACGACTACATCGAAAAGAATCAGGCTGCAATTATCGCTGATGTGATTGGTTTTCTCAGGAAAGACGTTGAGCAATTGAAGCATATCAGCAGCCGATGGGGTCCATGGTATCGCGACGTATTGTCCAGGCTACCCGATCCAATCGAAGCCCACAGGCTTATCCGTGAACGGCAGCAGATCACCGACGTTGACCAGGAAGAGACGGGAATCATTGAAGATTTCTTCAGAGGGAAACTGACGGAATGTCGGTACTCAGTTGGCACTGAAAAAGTCTTCATTCCCAACACGGTTGCAACTGACTGGTACAACAAAGCGACCGGAGAAAAGAACGGGACATCAAAGATTTCCCGCATACTGAGACAGAAAATCAGTGAAGAGTGTTTTTCCTGCATTCAGGAGAATTCCTCGGGTTCACTGGGCAGGGGCGTTTTGTGGGTTGGTGAGCAATGGGACTGTATCTCTACTATTCGTACGGATTTACAACACCAAATAGAAATATCAGGAAAGTACTCTTAGTACGCTTAGTACGCTTTTTACCTATTGTTGTTTCTTCTGTGTGTTAACCGTTTAAAAAGTCCTATTTATAGGCAGAGAGTAACAATAGAAATAAAGCGTACTTTCCGTACTAAGTGGCAGAAAGGAAACAGTGATGATTGATACAGAATTGAAACGGGAGCTCATGTTATTCGGCGCGTGTTTAGCTGATGCGGGTGGCATTCTCGACAAGGTAAGTAGTGCTGATTTTATTGATAACGATTTAGCAAAGTGCATTGAAGAAATGAAGAACGTGAAAAGCGGGAAGACCATGAAGAGTGATATGAGATTCCTACCTTCACTCTTGGAATCCTTGCGATGTCCAAACGAGGGCAAAGCAATCGACGGGATAGAACAGGCTGTGAAGTCAAACGCAGAAACCAAGCGATTTAAGAAACTCTGTTTTCGTGGCGCGATGGCTTCAAGCAGTGATGATATCAATCGAATCAAACGACAGTTTCAAACAGTATGAAAGGCAGACCAATGGTTAAGAGAACAAGAAAAGGTTGTCAGATATCTGACAAGGTTAATTCGCTTCCGCAGAATTCTGCAAAAGCGGTAGAGACAGCAGAGCAGGTATTCCGTGTGGTACTTCAACCGATCAACGAATACACAACGACAGACAAGATTGTCCACAAACTCAAGATAATGTTTGGTTCTATCGGATTGAAAATCACAGAAGCGGAACGTGTCGAGGATGAAGGGCAGGAATGATAGACAATCGGGTCCTTAGGTCAGGGGCTTTTCCTACAGTGATTCGGCTATCTTGGACATTTTTGTCCACAATACTTTTAAACTAGACAACAGCAGCAGGAGCGATCATGAGCATTATTGCAAAGACACAAAAAGAACTGGCAGATTCAATTGGTATTGGTGAGAGAACATTTGCCGCATGGCTTAAAGAGGGATGCCCCGGAGAACCAAAGAACTATGTGATTCGAGATGTAGTCGAGTGGGCAAAGGTCAACAAGTGGTTTCCGTCTTCCGATCCAATGTTAGCAGGCGGTGACAGTGACAACCTGGAGCGATATCGAGGCGTCAAAGCAGACCTGGCAGAGATCGACCTGCAGGAGCGTAAAGGGGTGCTGATCGATCCCGACAAAGTGCGTGATGTTTACGTGCAGTCATTGCGTTTTATCCGAGATGCAGCAGAGCAGATTGATCGGCAATTCGGGAATGAGGCGTTTCTGATTATATCAGAGGCATGGGATCGAGCAGAGAAATACACAATTGAGGAACTAGCAGACGATGAATAGTGAGAGGAATTGGAGGCGGTATCTCCCAAATGCTCATTTTGATCATTTGGCAAAACATAGCGGTTTATGCCTATATTTCTCCGCCTGTGGAAAATTTACCACAGGCGGAGAAAACGAAAATTGAACTCTTGACAATTGGGCAATTGGATATAAAAATACAGACCTCAAAGCCGAAAGGCAAATCAGTGATTACTCTCAAAAAAAAATCAGTAAACCAGAAGCCGTCCCCATGCAAAGAGTGCTGTTACCGTAAGGCCAGCAAAGTGGAACTGATCCACTTGAGAACTCTTGGTGTGGGGCCGGGTTCTTTTTTGTGCGCTGGCTTAGCGTGCAGAATGGAGTATCTTTCATGTCTGCATTACCTCAATGCTATCGGTTCACTCAACCGCAAACCGTCCCACATTCACCAGAGGTCGAGGACGACAACGAACCGGACGTTCTCACCCTGGAACTATCAGGATCGTTCGGAACACTCACACGCAAGCAATACCGGCGAAAGCTCTGGGAACGTCTTCCACATTGCCGATTCTGCGGTAATAAAATCAGCCAGTACAAAAACGCGACTCTCGACCACTTGCAACCACAGGCGCAAGGCGGCGGCGATCAGTTATGGAATCTGGTTTTGTCTTGTCAGCAATGCAACACAACTAAAGCAAACCGAACTATCGAGCAATGGGCGTCTGATATTCTCGATGGTGCTGAACCTGTCGTTCATCAGCAATAATCGTTTTGGTTTCTCCCGTCTGGCAAT
>NZ_CALEMX010000134.1 GCF_937910335.1 uncultured Gimesia sp.
TGAATTATTGATTTCGGTGACTCCTCAGTTGATACGCCCAATGGAAGAAGATGAAGTACCACCTTATCCAGGTCATGAAGTGACAATACCTCATGATAAAGAACTATATAAATATAATATGACCGAAGGGGCTCCCGATAAAGTAGTTTATCAATTGCAGCCTTACGGGCGCGGCGCAGGACAGGGAATCGAAGTGGGGTATCAACCATTCAATCCGGCACCTGCTTCTCCTTATTATCCGCCGATGAATACGGGAACTTATCAAAAAGGCCCTACAACACAGCCCATTCCAAACAGTGGTACATTTCCGAATCAGCCAGGTCCTGCTCGACCACCGAATCCAGTTCGCTCCAATAATCAGTATCAGCCTATTCCTCCACCACCGGCTCCGGGGGTAAGTGGACCTCAGGCTCGGTCTGCGGGACGTCGTGCGAATCAGCCAGAGCAGAATCAACGAGGTCGATTTTCGCAAATGATCAAAGATAAGTTTCAGAACATGACTCCCGGCAGTAATGATAACCAGATCGAACCGACTGGATATGTAGATCCCAGAATGAGATTGGATTCAGCTGAGCCTAAGAAAAGTCGATCAAAATTCCCCTGGAGAGGTCAGGGAAAGTAATACCACGCGTGATGATTGGAATTGGTTCGGACAGATTGAAACCTGTCAGAATCTCATTCGTGAATGAAAAACGAGATACGATGGGTCTTCACTTATGAGGACTACGTATGTTGAAAGTATAAATAAGATAAAACGTCGTTTAAAAAACAATTGAGGGACATGATGGCCCGACTATCAATATTTCATAAACTGATTCTTTCTTCGTCCTGCATGTTGCTGGTTGCAGGTTGCTGTGGCTGGGGCGGTGGAGGGAACTGGGGATTACACAAGCGCTCGTTGGCGATTCCCGAAGTCTATCCACTGGGCAGTGTGAATCGTGCGCATTATCACACGATGGAATCCAATGCGGAAGCTGTTGATTTCATCATCAATCGAAATGAATTTGTCGAGAACAGTGCAGAGCTTACCACCAATGGAAAAGATCACATTCTCGAAATTGGAGCACGGATGAGAAGTGCTCCCTATCCGGTGATCGTCGAACGGAGTGATAATAACTACGCACCCGAGTTAGACGCTTATCGACGACAACTGATTGCCCGGATTTTAACCGATCTGGGAAACCAGGATGCAGATCAGCGTACGATCGTCTCGACTCCCTATGGTCGCTCTTTGAATTCACGTGAAGCCGAAATCGATTACTACCGATTCATTTCCACCCGTGGAGGAATTGGTGGATTCGGCGGCGGCGGCGGCGGCGGCGGCGGTGGCGGCGGCGGTGGCGGCGGTGGTGGCGGTGGTGGCGGATTTGGGTTTTAATAAGACCTGAATCCGCGACAGACCTGGTCTGAGAATTCCAGAAATGAGATGAAAGCCCCACAGAAGTAATTCTCTTGTGGGGTTTTTAAATTCTTATATTATAGTGGTTTAAGTCTATCAGCCTTGTTTGTCCGTGGAGCGATCCACAGCCAAATCGCATCACGTTTTCCTGAGTATCAGGTCTCTGGAATTAGTTTTAAAAATTCGTCTCGACATGATTCGGAATTCGACATAGAATCCTTGCCTTAATCTCAGATAGAATCTTTCTCTCTCAATTATCCCCTCACTCCATCCCTTAAATTTTCATTTTCTTTACTGTCAATCCAGTAAAAGAAGCACGATCGCTGTGTCATCTGTTGCGGGCTAACCTGGTTGTCTGTCCCGTGTATTTCGGATTGCATTTGTGGTGGTCATCACTGTGATTGAAGGCATTGACTCAATAAATTTACAGAACGAAACAAAGCGAACTGCACTCGCTGAACCAAGGTTGATACCCGATGAAAACTCGAATGTTTCAACATATCGTATCTCTCTCTTTGCTCTGCACATTGTTGTGTGGATGCCAGTCTGCTCCTTTTGCGAAGGACTCTCAATCATCAGATAGGCTTGCGCAGAATTCTCCTAAAACAAAAAATGAATCTGCGATGCAGAGAAAACTGAGAGAAGCGATGGCCGATGAGCGAGCAAAAGGGCGTATAGACAGGCTCCAGCGGAACTCTCAGGAAGACTCACCAGCCAGCCTTGCAGAACTTTCGGTACACGCTCAGACACAAAAACAGCTTCCACACAATGTGGAATCGCAAGCTTTGCCTTTAAGTTCGACTCAACAATCGCTCAAGCAGCCCAATCCCAAGTCCGTTCTTCATGAATTGAATCTGGCTTATGATGCGGATCGGTCTGGGAATACCGAGAAAGCACAGGGATATTATCAACGTGTACTTTCTCTTGATCCCAATCACTTTGAAGCATTACATCGTCTGGCAATTCTTGAAGATAAGAAACAGAATTATCCTGCTGCAGAGGCATATTACCTGAGAGCGTTGAAAGTCGATTCTACAAATGCAGATCTGCTAAGTGATATCGGCTATTCCTATATGCTACAGGGTCGCGATGATTACGGTGAAAAATATTTACATGAGGCACTCAAGCACCAGCCTGGCCATGTCCGGTCGCTCGATCATCTGGGATGGTATTACGGACGATCCGGTCAGTATGATCAAGCCTTGGCACTGTTTCGCATGACAAGCGGTGAAGCACAAGCGCAGTTAAAATTTGCGCAATTGTTTCCTGGTGTTGAGCCCAATGCTGTCTTAGCTCAGGGAAATATGTCACAGTATCAAGTTCAGAGGGTTGCCCCGGAGAATACGGTACCGACCATTCAACCTGTGGGCCAGTTTGAGACTGGTTTGAATCAACCGATTCAATATGCTGCAGAATCAGGCAGTCGAGAGCCAACGTCTCCGATGCTGATTCCCTCCGGAAATAATCCAACTCAGCAGATCGCAGAAATGATGGAGCGGGAGCGGGAAAAAGCAATCCAGGCTCGGGGTGAGATTCAACAGTTGCCTTCAATCAGACCGAATCAAGCATTGGCTCAACAGCCAGTGGGGTTTCCAGCTCCGGTCGGAACGATTCAAGAGACACGTCAATTGATGGTTAATCCAGCAGTTCCTCAGGTGACACCAACGGGAACACCACAGATTCAGGCCTGGCCGCCGGTTGGTGATCCGGGAATCGCCCAGGCAGTGGAAGCCTCAAATTATTGGGCATTGAAAGAACAGCAGCAGAATCAAAATCAGACCGCGCGACAATCGCCTCCTACGACCTATCAGCAGCAACAACAATATCAGAATCTTCAGGGGAGACAGCAGTTGTCGCAGGGGCAGAATCAGAGAATGCCAGCGGGAGCTCCTCAACAAAGAAGGGGACAACAGATTCCGCAACAGATGCCCCGACAGATGCAACAGCAGAGGAGATCTGCAAACGTGCCGCAGGCGGGACAACGGATGTATGGAAAACAATATCAGAATCCAGGGCAATTTCCTGATAATCGCATCAATTCCACACAGCCTCGAGTACAACAGTCTAAGCCGTCTTCAGAAAGTTATCAGCAGAATAACCATCAGCAAATGGCACGGGAAGCCGCTAGAACAGGGATGAATCTGGGGCCCGGTCAGATGTTTCCCGTTGAAATGGGTGGCCAAAATAACGCGAATGGTTCCAGTTTGATGAGCGCACAGTTTCCAGCGAACACAAATTTACCTGCTTCCGCTCAGGTAGCAAGACAGAATGTGTATCAGGCAGGCGGGCAAAATATTCGACAGGCACAAGTCGGACTGCCCCTCAACCAACAACAGGCTCCTTCTGGCATCAGACAGGTAGGATATGAATCTCCCAACCAGCAAACTTCCCAGATGAATGGTCTTGATTCCTCTGCACAGAATTGGAATTCAGGAGGGTATCAACGGGGGGCTTCAGCACTGCCTCAGTCCGCGATGTTTTCCAATAATCCAGCAATCGCCCCGGCTAATGTACGTTCTATTCAGTCAAATACCAATCAGCAAATGCCCGAGAATACGCATCAGAATGGGTTGAGTCCCATGGGCAATCAGAGAGCGGTTTTGTCGAACCAGAATGCAAACGGGTCGACATCGTCTCCGATCCAATGGGGATCACAGACACTTGCTTCACCTTCTCGGTTTCCGGTACAGCAAAATCGGTATTGAGCGGACTTCAAAAAGCTAACTGGCCAATAGTTGCTGTTCCAAAGATTCGATAATTTCTTCTGTAGTCCACTCTTGATGTGCGACGTGAATGGAAGAATGGTTTTCAAGCCACTTCCGGACTTGTTTTTCCGCGAACATCACAGTGCTGTGGTTGCGTCCTCCGAAAAAGTCACCAATTTCGCTGTAAGCTGCATGAGTCAATTTTCTTGCCAGAAACATTGCCAGCATACGTGGTTGGCTGATATTTCGGGCTCTGCGGGATGATTTTAAGTCGAGTTCGGAAATTCCAAAGGTGGTACAGACAATCTGCTTGATATCATCCAGTTTGATAATCCGAATACAATCGCGCTCGAGATCGGATAAAATCTGGCGTGTCATTGATGTTGTGATTTTCTGTTTTGTCATGACATGGTAAGTTTGCAGGCAGTTAATTGCCCCTTCCAGTTCGCGTACATTATTCGAAAATCGCCTTGCGACGTATTCCAGTGCCCCCTCGGTGATAAGCGTTTTTAATTTCGATGCACGCTGCCGGGCAATCGCGAGTCGTAGTTCGATTTCGGGCGATTCGATCCGACAAACTAAACCAGAGAGAAAACGTGTGGTTAATTCTTCACTCATTTTCGTCAGCAGTCGTGGATGTCTATCGGATGAGAAGACCATTTGCCGACCGTGGCTCTCCAGATGCTTAATGGTATGTAACAGCTCTTCTTGAAAGATTCGTTTGGATTCAAAAAAATCGATGTCATCAATGATGAGGACATCCACATTTCGAAATCGCTGGCGAAAACCTGGTAGAGATCTTTCCTGTAATGCTTTCGAAAAATAGTTTCCAAATGATTCAGCTGTAAGAAATACGACCTGCAGAGAAGGGTAGAGTTGTCGGGTTTTGCGATAGAATCCTTCGAGGAGGTGAGTTTTGCCGATGCCCACTCCACCGTGGATAAACAGAGGGCTGTAAAGTGCCCCGGGTTGATCACTGGCTTGTAGAGTAGCCGTGTAAGCCAGTTGATTGGAAGTTCCTGTTACAAACGTAGCGAGGTCAGAAAACCGTCTTCCTTTATAGGCCGTTGGTTGCTTTCTATTTTGATTCTGACTGGATTGTCGGCTCTCTGAAATGGGTTTTGTTTCGCAGTTATCAGGTTCTGGAAGAACTGCACTTTTGGCTGTAGTGATTTCAGAGTTTGCTTTTCCTGTTTTGATGTTGCTCACATCTTCCAGCTCGGAAATCACCTCAAACCGGTATTCAGCAGACGGACCAATACAGGCGATGGCCGTTGCTGCTATCTCGGATGAAAACTTTTTTTGCATCCATGTGAGAAAGAAAGGACTGGCGACTCCTATGACAAGGAACGTTCCCTCTCGTTTGAGTTTGACTTTTCCTGCAAACCAGTTCTGGAAGCTGCGTTCACCGACCTGTTGCGCAAGCAATTGTAGAATCGTTTGCGCATCTGATTCAGTTGTCGCAGGCCCCAGTTTGGCTTCCGTTGGTTGCTTTGTTGACGAAGTACAAAGCGCACCCTCCACTGCCAAAGACTTGGGTTGCATCTTGCACCCTCCCCTTGCGCGCAAAATTTCCTGCCACAATACCAGAAAAAGCGAAATCCTGCTTGATCTGTATCGATCATGGTCGTGATATATACGGAAAAGATGCGCTAAAAAGCTCCATTGTTAACAGTGTCGAAAAAGATCTCAGGCATTGGACTTCGACGACACTGCGTAAACTCATTCAGTGATTCCGATACTAGCTTTAATTAGCAAAGAGTCAAACAGAAACAGAGTGGATTTTCTTCAGATTTTTCAGACCGAAATCAAAAGCTGTTTTACCAGCAGAAAACGCCAGATTTGGTGAAAAAAAAGTTGGGGTGAGAAGCATTTGCTTGTTCAAAACATGTCAATTAATATTTGGTTCTTGAATCGGGAAATGTGATCGCAAGTGAGCATGAACGCTTAAAGTGTTTTGTCTCTGAAATCCCATATCTTCATAAATCTTGATGGCATAGGAATTTTTGTGATCGACGGCGAGAATTACTGCAGCTTGACTATGCGATTGTGCTTCTAGCAGTCCGTGTTGAATAAACTCTGAGCCATAGCCTTTTCCCCGCTGTTCAGGCGCTACTCCCATGTAGACCACTTCCCATACATTATCTTCCTGATGTTCAGATAACAGGAGCACCCCCAGATCAGTTTGCTCTTTGTGAAACAGGTACCAGAATTTCTCCTTGGAGTCTCCTGAGCTGCGGTGAGACTCTAAAGATTCCTCAGCAGTTCGTATTTGATTCAGTTCTGGACAGTCATGGGATGATTTATGAGTCAATTCCAGTAAAGCCAGAAACCGCTGACGGTTTTGACGTTCATCAAATTTGATCCATTCTAAAGGTGCCTCATCCAGTGATGCTGATTGGTTTATCGCGGTTAGTGGATGTCTCATGAATATCAGGTTGGTCAGGTGTGGGAAACCGTTCTGGCTAAGTAATCTTCGCTGCTTCATTAGTCCCGGATCCAGGAGTGCTTGACCGATACTGACTTCTGAATGCTCGATTCGTTTCACCATCTCCTGCAAAAGTGCTTCGGCGCAATCGTCGCGTTTGGTAAAGGGGGGCCAAATAAAAGCAGTCGCTGTATCTGTAAATACCAGAATTCCTACCCCGATCAGAGTACCTGATTCTCTGGCAATCAAAATTTGATTTTGATCAACTTTACCACTTGTAATCGAATCGAGAAATTCCTGAATCTGTGTCTCTCGTTCTGCTATTGCGGTATCCGCAAAGATGAATGCGGAAACTTCTGATAGTTCGGCTGTGATTGCAGAAGCGACTATGATTGACATTAATAAATTTCATTTCGCAGGTCAGATGAGTGGCTTTCCATTATCGCCGTGCGGCGTACTTAAGCTGTATCATAAAAAAAAGGCTGGTCGATTGACCAGCCTTAGTTTGGATTGGAGAGAATATCTTAAAATTTAACAGAATGTAAGTGTGATGGATTAGCGACATCGTGTTTTAAGCGGGGCAAATTGTATCCATACGGGTTACTTTCGAGTTCTTGTAACCTGTCAGAAGACTCCCATGGATTATTCGTAGAGGGACTCGCTTTAACTCGATCCAGGCCATAGGGACCAATTGGTCGAACCGGACCATAAGAACCCGATGAAGGTGGAAAAACTGGTTGCTCAGTCTGTGGAGAATTTGTGACCAGCATTAAAGCCAGGCAACAAGCGACCGTTGTCAGTGTCGGTAGCAGAAAATTGAACTGAGTGGGACGGTTTTTACGGCGACGCGCTGCAATTTTTGCAGAGACCTGAGGCCAGACGCTATCCTGCAAAGAGGGCACGGGGACGTTGTCAAACTGATTCTGGAGCGCATCATAGCTTTTCTGCAGCTCCTCATATTCAGAACGACAGAGATTACAGCTTTTGAGTTGTTTTTCCAAAAGGACCAGTTCGGCATCAGATAAGTCGTTGCCAACGGCCAGCGCAACTCGTGATTTTAAACCGTTGCATTTCGTGCAATACATGTCTTTATGATTCCTTGTTCGACATGGAGTTTTCAGCGTTTTGTCTGTTCGACCATAATTTTTGAAAACGATTTCTTGCTTCCGCTAATCGCCAGCGGATCGTTGCTTCTTTTCGATCCAGAATAGCGGCAATTTCAGAAGTAGAAAAATTTTCCAGATCTCTCAGAACGAGCACTGTACGGTATTTTTCAGGAATTTCTTCCAGAATCGCCTGTACTTCCTGATTAATATCGAGTTTATTCCTTGGATCCGGAACGGCCGGGTCAAAGGGGGTATCAGAAGGACTTTCGCTAAACAATAACCACCAGCCTCTTCTTTTTTGTTTTCGAAGATGATCCAGCGCCTGATTGACTCCAATGCGAAATAACCACGGCCCAAAACGCCGGGATGTATCGAACTGGTCAAGCCTTTCATAGCTTTTCAGGAAAGTATCCTGTGCCAGATCTTCTGCTAATTCGGGACTTTTAACAAATTGAATGATGACACGAATCAGTCGTCTTTCATATCGAAGGACTAACTCCCCGAATGCGCTATCATCCCCTTTACGAGCGGCTTCTACCAGACGGGCATCACTAATCACCCCCCCTGATTGAACAGACTCTGTTTCCTCTATTTTTTTATCGACCATTTTCAACGGCATGTCTACCTCCCCTCTTCCGCGTTAACTGACACGCTATGTATTTAATACGTAGAAGAGGGAGGAAATGATGGGAAAAATAAATAGATTCTGAAGTGGAATCCAAAATTAATCATTCTCAATTCTCAGCCTATTAATTATAGCTGGTTATACACAGCTTTTGGGATGATTTGAAAAGCAAAACAGGGAATTTCTTAAGTAGTTGTTAAATATCAATTTAAAGCAATACTTAATAGACGGAGTCGTGTCTTTTTCATAACAAGAAGTGTTCTTGTGAATACGTTGGTTGATTTAGAATCTCACACTTATGCAGAATTTGTCAATTAAGACGGGAATCAGCCACGGGAGTATTTAGTCATAATCGAGGAGAGAAATTTCTCAGATATTATTTTTCTCGGTGACCTGAGTAGAGAAGCGGATCGATCAGGACTGGATTTTGTTTCTGCATTACATTTGTAACGGGATTTGTTATTCTGGTTTGATGATGGTTGAGATTTGAGCCTGTCAATTACATTAGGCCTGAATGGGAGAGGGTACAGAGATGAATGACTGGAAACTAATGAGTGGTTTGATAAGTATCATAATACTGATGACAGGCTGCGCAAAGGAAAAGACGTCCCCTTCTGATACCTCACCGACTGCTTCTAAAAATGCAAATTCTAAGGATGCTGAAATGAATACCGGAAACGAATTTCAATTGGCAGTTCAAAGCGAACCTTATGGAACGACCGCCGATGGTCAAGAGATTAATCAGTTTCTACTTTCCAATGACAAAGGAATGAGCGTCAACATCATTAATTTTGGCGCAATAGTCACCGCCGTCTATCTGCCAGATCGCGCGGGGAAATCGGAGAACATCACGCTGGGTTTTAATTCATTGGCCGAATATGAGAAAAAAGGCCCTTATTTTGGCGCGATCTGCGGGCGTTATGCAAATCGGATTGCAGAGGGAAAATTTTCGCTCGACGGAAAAGAATATCAACTGGCGCAAAATAATCCTCCCAGTCATTTACATGGTGGTGAGCAGGGATTTGACAAAAAAGTCTGGGCTGCAGAAAGTTTTTCAGAAAAAAACGAAGTAGGAGTACGATTAAATTATGTCAGTCCGGACGGCGAAGAAGGGTATCCGGGAAAATTGACCTTGAGGGTAGTCTATACACTTAACAACGAAAATGAATTGAAGATTGATTATACAGCGACCAGTGATCAGGCAACGCCGATCAATGTCACGAACCATTGTTATTGGAATCTGGCAGGTACAGGCGATGTACTGGACCATGAGATTGTATTGAATTGCGATCGTTATCTTCCCGTTGCAGGGCATGCGATTCCTACTGGAGAACTGGCAGCCGTCAAAGAGACGCCGATGGATTTTACTTCTGCTCATAAAATCGGTGAAAGAATAGCGCAGGTGGAAGGGGGCTATGATCATTGCTGGGTTGTCAATTCAGCGGAGAAACAACCCGCCTTCTGCGCACGTGTGAAAGATCCTCAATCCGGACGTATTATGGAAATCTCGACGACCGAGCCCGGAGTCCAGTTCTATACGGGGAATTTTCTTGATGGGACTGAAGCGAGTGGGGGATACAAAAAACATGGCGGTTTCTGTCTGGAAACACAACATTTTCCAAACTCACCAAATCGACCAGAATTTCCAAATACGATTCTAAAACCGGGAAAAGTCTATGAGCAGACTACCATCCATAAATTTTCGGTTGAATAACGAGCGGTAAAAAGATGTGGCATTCCTGAATTTGAATGGGAGACTCTCAATGATTTTATACGGTTTCCCTGTTGAGAAGAGAAACACTCTGCGAGTGTCTTTTCTGAAGGGGCTTTTCTACTGTCTGTTTTTGGCTCTGGTTCCATTCCAATCTGTTCGCGCAGATCATCAACCCGAAGTTGAAGAAGTGGAAGGGCAGCCGCTGGCAGCCAACGTAATACGGCTCATCAAGGCTCTCAATTATCTAGGTTCTCCACTTCCTGAATCACTGACTCAAAAATTAAAAGCTGCCTGTGATCGGCGCGATGCGAAAGCGATTCAGAAATTAATCGATTCTGAAGTGTTGTGTGTAGTATCTCTCAATCCCGAAGTGCGTACCAAAGTGGCTCGTGGACCTGCTCAAGCGATTTTGCAGCAGGGAGGTTTTACTCCTTTTATTATCAAGGTCAGCAATCATAGTACAGTCACGCGGCAGTTACACATTTCCAGTCCCCAGGCAGGTGCCGTTTATTCTGGTGCTGCATTAAACAGCTTGAAACGGCAGGCACAAACTGAATTAAATCAGAATGAAAATAAGAAAAATGCGACTGATCGTTTTCTGGCAGTCGAAATGTTTCAAGCGAGTCCCATGACGATCAAGCTCAGTGGCCTGCACGTAGAATATGCTCTGGCATTAATCTACAGTCACGAATCCGGAAAACGCGAAGCGACTCTAGGGTTTGATGTAGGTGCGGGAACACAGGATATTGGCTTTCGTGGCGAAGTTCCTATTTTATTCAATGTTCAACCGGCAGTTCCTGTAAAGCTTTCAATCAAAGATTTTGACGGTAAACCTTCGGCAGCGCGTCTGATCTTTCGTGATCATCAAGGCCGGGTATTTCCCCTGCAGGCAAAGCGACTGGCTCCCGATTTCTTTTTTCAACCACAAATTTATCGTCTGGATGGAGACACGGTGCTACTTCCTTCCGGCAAATTACAAATGGAATACAGTCGCGGGCCCGAGTATCAGAGATTAACAGAAAATGTGATGATCTCAGCAGCTACTGCTCAAACCATTGAAGTGGAATTAAAGCGTTGGGTAAATCCCCAAGAGTTCGGCTTTTATTCCGGCGATCACCACATTCATGCAGCCGGCTGTGCGCACTATGATAATCCTACCAAGGGAGTCACACCCCGTGATATGTTCAATCAGGTGAAGGGGGAAGGCCTGAATGTAGGGTGCGTTTTAACCTGGGGGCCCTGTTTTGAGGCGCAGCGTCAGTTCTTTACTTCTACCGCAGATCGGGTCAGCGAACCTCTGACCGTCCTGAAATATGATTTGGAAATCAGCGGATTTGGTTCAGCCGCTTTGGGGCATGTTTGTCTGTTAAACCTTCAGAACCAAACGTATCCCGGCACATTGGGGACCACCAAAGGATGGCCTACATGGACCGTACCTGTCATGCGCTGGTGTCAGAAGCAGGGGGGGGTAACAGGATATCCTCACTCGGCATTAAGAGTCAATCCTCCCCAGGCTGCAAAGCGACTGCTATTGAACCTCGATCAAAATGAGTCGAAAACATTGAGTTCCAAAGAAGCAGCTCGGGGATTGTTACCTGAATCATTCGAAATTATTGATGGTGATGGTAATTCCGAATTGAGCATAGGAGAGTTAACGCTCGCATTAGAACAGGCGGCTGATGCATTGCCGAATCTGGCAGTACCGGAGATGAATGGAGGTGGTGCAATGGAGGTTTGTGTGAGCACTGCTGAAGGCGTTTGTGATTTTATCAGTGCGATGGATACGGAACGCATCCCGGAATTGAACACCTGGTATCACATCATGAATTGTGGATATCCATTGAAGGTCAGTGGTGAAACCGATTTTCCCTGTATGAGTAGCCGACGTGTCGGGCAGGGAAGAGTTTATGTGCAACTGGGTGAGGTTAATGAACTCGACTTCAGTCAATGGTGCCTGGGAATCAAACAGGGTCGTTCTTATGTCTCTGATGGTTTTGCGCATGCACTTCAATTTCAAGTGAATGGTCAGTCTCCGGGATTTAAAGAGATATCCCTGAGCGAGCCGGGGGCCGTGGAAATAAAAGCCAGTGTTTCTTTTTCAGCAGAAACTCCCAAAGCGGTTGCTTATGGATTATTGGATCCTCCTGAAGGTCCTCGCGCATCGGGAGATACACGCATTCTGCATGCACCTCGAAACGCAGATTATGTAATCGGCGGACAAAGAGTAGTAGAGATTGTGCAAAATGGTCGGGTTGTTGCAAAGCAATCTGTTCCCGCTGATGGAAAAAATCATCAACTTACATTTACAGTTCCTGTAAAGCACAGTAGCTGGATTGCCTTACGACAGTTTCCACAACTACATACGAATCCTGTGAATGTGATTGTGAATCAAAGGCCGATTCGTGCTTCGCGCGAGAGTGCACTCTGGTGTGCCGAAACGATAAAACTACTCTGGAAAAATCGACACAAAATCATTGGCGCACATGAAAGAATAGAAGCAGAGAGAACTTACCAACGTGCCATTCGTGCTTATCTCCAGCGAGCTGAAGAAGCTGCAGAACGCAATTAATAACATTAGTTCTGATTTTTATCGCGCGGGATGACAATCAGCTGGCGCTGTTCCCGGGATCGCTGTCGATATTTTTTACCAATTACCAACAGAAATACAAATAGAGCAATTGCGGCGAAAGGAGCCAGGTGAATTGGCTCTGTCAGATAGTGCAGAATCCCATTTGGATTGATGGCCTCTGTTGATCCATGTCCCGAATGTGCAAAAAGCTGTGGCGAACTGAGCAAAGTGAACAGGATCACCAGAGTGAGTTTGAATCGATTCATATCTGAAAGTCTTTCTGAAGTCAAAATTGGCAAGCAATGGAATAACCTCTGCCGGGCCACTCATCTTAGATGAAATATCTCTCAAACTCAAGAGTCTTCAAAGAGAGTCTTTATTGTGCTTTGATTTGGCGTGTTAATTCCTCGATGCCGTCAGAGTAGACATCTAGAACATGGGCGCGTTCATGCTCATCAGCAAAGAGAAATCGTTTTGCGATTTTGTCCCGATTTTGCTTCATCTCAGCCAGCAATGCCTGCGCCTGATTCATATCAAACAGGGACTTACATTCCCATTCCAGATATACCGGACTGGTATGCGAAAACAATTCACGACCATATTCATTAAGCGGTGTTTTCTGTTGTCGTTTTGGGTCCGGGGGGACGGAGGGAGAGGGGGTTCGTAAGGCAATCCAGCCGGGTTGGTTTATTTTCAATTTGAATTCAAATTTTGCTTCGAAATGATTCTCTACCGGAGAGGTTTTCTGAGTTCTGATCACCTTCCCATTATGAATTAATTCCAAACGTTCAAAATCAAGACGTCCTTTTCCGGTAGCGCGGATGGTGATTTGGTGCTTTTCTTTCGAAAGTTCTAATTGGTCGCCGATCGTTTTGTTATTTATTTGAAGATCCAGCAACGGTCCATTTGTAATAAAAGTTTGTCCCGCTTTCAGGTGTTCCAGCCAGGTGGTTACTGATAAGGGTGGTTTCATAGCCGCATATACACGTGAAAAGTCATACTGAAACCAATCGGTACCGGTCGAAAAAGGAATTTTGTAACCGGCATTTAGATATTGGTAGAAACTATTCTCATAAGAGCTGCGCGTTCCGCCATCAAAAATATTCAAGGCATGTACGTTGCCTTGGATAACGTTAGGAGTGCATTCCATTCCCCAGGCATTATGGCACCAGAGGACAGTAGCCTGATCTCTGAGGGCAGTATTGATTCCCCGCGCCAACGGAATTCCATCAGTGCCCTGTTTCATGATGCCGGGACCAATACTGACAGGTTGAATCAGCTTTTTGATATTGAGCAACATCACATGGCCATAACCTTCGTCGTATCCTGAACTGTTATGTCGATGTTCTTCTCCCCATCCAAATAAGATCCCGGATTCCCTGGATAAAGATTTCAAATCTGACTTTGAGTAACGATTCGTAATGTATTCTTTATCTGCGATCGCGCGTTCCAGGTGTGATATGAATACCAGATCAAGTCGGTCTGCGGCAGGAATCTGTTTCAAATACTGATTACATTCCACTCGATTGAGTTTCATGATATGCAGATGAGTGTTGGCTGTTTTGTAGTTTGAGCTTAGGTTGGAAAAACGTTTCAAAACGAGCGTAATGTCATGAGTTGATTTGTTAGTGAAATCGATTGTTTTCTGTGTGCGCTCTGTTTCCAGTCCGGAAATCGTTTGTAAGGTTAACCTGGTTTGGGGGAGTTGAATTTGAACTTCCTGTGGAATCACAGACCAGCTGTGAATACCCTTTTGTTCCGATTTTGGACTGGCTTTCACTCCTTTTCCACGGTTCAGTAAATTTGGAATGGGTATTGGTAATCCCTGATCATCCAGAATACGTAGCAGGCCGGGAACGATGTTTTTGTTTCCATTCTTGTCGATTTCTACCAGGCGCAATGTCACGTTGCAGCGAGGCTGCTTTGACTGGTTGGGAGTCTTCTGTTTTGTTTTTAAAGGTTTCTGTAACAAAGCCAGATCGGCAGAAGCCGATTGATAGAGTAATGTCAGACAGAGTATCGAAAACAACAAACAGATTAACCAGACATTCAGTTTGTTTATTCTGGCCATGTGCATCACGATATCCCTTTGGTGCATGGTAAAGCGAAAGAATAACCGTTGGTTTCTTTCAGGTTAACCACCTCTCTGCTTGCTGCAAAGTCTGTTGGCATAGAAGTGGA
Source organism: uncultured Gimesia sp. (assembly GCF_937910335.1). Classification (GTDB taxonomy): domain Bacteria; phylum Planctomycetota; class Planctomycetia; order Planctomycetales; family Planctomycetaceae; genus Gimesia. The sequence continues at coordinate 14,728 of NZ_CALEMX010000134.1, forward strand.
ATAAAAAACGACCAACCGTATTTGATAGGATTGGTCGTCTTTCATCGTATTTTCAATGGGCACGTGACCAGCACATGAGGCTGTATGATGGGAAATTATTCAAAGTTCGTGATTTCTCCGCCTCTGATACTTGAGAGAGACTGGTAGACTCCGTGATCTATGTTCTCGGAAATAAAACGAACGCGGCCATCACCAAAGAGAAACTGTGCACCGCCGACATGGTGACTACTGAAATCATCGAAGTGAGATGCAAAATAGTTGGGGACATGGTCGGTTGCTCCCAGCACACGGGCAAATGTTTCTTCTCCCTCTGGAACCGCTCCGACCCAGGTAGAATACCATCCCTGATTCGCGTCGGTCTTTCGTTCACCCACAAACAGAGTTTGAGAGAGTCCGTCAGTAATATCGCGGAATCGGGTATTACTGTTTTGATAAAAGAGCCCCGTGCTTTTGCAGGAAGATCCCGCGGGGACTGTTTCGCAGGAATCCAATTCATCGCTACCAAATACTCCGATGTAATTGGCAACTGCGAGCTCAGCCAGGATGTTTCCCGGGTTTCCTTCCTCAGCAAGTTCAAACGTATTCGGAGCTGGGTCAGAGGGGCAGCGAGTTGACGGAAGAATTACATTGACGATCCCGCTCGTCTGATTGACATTATTAATATCAAGGCTGAAGTCGATTTTATTATATAAATTGGATTGATCGAGGTAGGGAAGAACCATTGTATTCCAACCCCAACCACTGCCAAATTCAACATTGGCGCCTACGCCGGGTTCAACACCGATCCAACCGGGAGGTAAGATGGAGTGCGTTTCGTGATAGTTATGAAGGGCCAAACCGATTTGTTTTAAATTGTTCTTACAAGTACTGCGGCGGGCTGCTTCACGTGCCTGTTGAACGGCTGGTAAAAGTAAGGCGATCAGAATGGCAATAATCGCGATCACAACCAAAAGCTCGATCAAGGTGAAACCACGTCGGGGAGTATTGAATCTTTTCATTTCCAAGACACCTGTTAGATAAAGTATAGAAAAAAAGAATAGCAAATTAGTGCAACAATACAATCATTATTGCAAAACGTTTGCGTGAGTCAATGTCTAATGCAAGTAATTTGCAATTACTCCTGTTGTGCGTGAGCAGTTTTGATCTGCTTTACTATTCTTACGTTAGAATTGCAGAAGCGCTTTGGTATCTTCATACGGTTTTATAGATGAGCCAGAGTGAACTCGGATTTATCTGTTTTTTAGGGAATGTTTGGGAAAATCCAGCCGTAATACTTTGTACGACATTCGCTGATTCAATTTGAAAGAATAGTGTAATTACGTTTAATTCAGAATTGCGGTCAATAAGATCGATGTCAACAACGAATTTTCAGGTCACGAAGTTCCGCTGGATCATGGCGGATTTTCATTTGATACGTCCGTGGTTATCATGGCTTTTAATGGATTCAAACCTTTCAGCCCTTTCGCCCATTTATGAGTTTCGATGACCGATTTTTCGCTTTCCGATTCCTATGCTTACTGTCAGCAACTGGCAAAAAAGACGGCGAGAAACTTCTATTATTCCTTTCTGGGATTACGCAAAGAGCAGTTTCAGGCCATGTGCGTGTTATACGCTTACATGAGAACTGTCGATGACCTGGGTGATCAAACACAATGTTTCACTGATGAACGTGTCGAATCTCTCAAACAGTGGCGAATGGAACTGCAAAACGTTTTGCAGTGCAAACAAATCCCGAAAGATCAAATCTACGATCCCTGTTTCCCGGCATTGCTGGATGTGATTCAACGTTACGAGATTC
>NZ_CALEMX010000135.1 GCF_937910335.1 uncultured Gimesia sp.
GGACGAGTACAGAGCTGAAACAAAGTGCTCTACAAAACCAGAAAGTAGCGGATCAGATTTTACCAGCTATTCAAAGCAGGCTGAGTTACCTGATTGAGATTGGCTTAGGTTATATTACACTGAGCCGTCCTGCACGCACATTGTCTGGTGGAGAGACTCAAAGGGCTCGATTAGCTTCCTGCCTGGGTTCTGGTATCACTGGAGCCTGCTATATTCTGGATGAGCCAACAACTGGATTACATAACAATGAAACAGAGAAATTGCTAAAATTTCTACAACGACTTAAAGAATCAGGAAATACAATTGTCGTCGTCGAGCATGATCTGGATGTGGTCAGGGCAAGTGATTATATACTTGATCTTGGTCCCAATGCTGGAGCTCAAGGAGGCGAAATTGTTGCTTCGGGCACTTATCAGTCAGTCGTTCAGAATAAGCGATCCTTTACTTCCCGTGCATTAAATACCGAACTGAAACTCAATACTACGGAAATCACTACAACAGATTCAGAGATTGTCCTCAAGGATGCAAATCTTCACAATTTAAAAAACGTCACACTCAAAGTGCCCTTACAGAAACTGGTTTGTGTGACTGGCGTCAGTGGCTGTGGAAAAAGTACGCTCGTCATCGAAACACTGGTTCCCGCTCTTAAGTCCGAAATGAAGGGAAAGCAGGAACATTCGTTGAAGTACCAGTCTGTGAATTTCAATGAATCTCTGCAGCAGATTAAAAAAATCGATCAATCGCCGATTGGAAGAAGCGGGCGTTCCAACCCTGCAACCTATTGTGGAGTGTGGGATGAAATTCGTAAACTTTTTGCAAAAACGAAGTTATCTCGAATGCTAGGATATACAGCCAGGCGTTTTAGTTTTAATGCTAAAGGAGGACGCTGTAATTCTTGTCAAGGTCAAGGATCTCGTCGTGTTGATTTACAATTTATTCCGTCGGTTTATCTTCCTTGTAGAGAATGCAAAACGAAACGTTTTAATCGACAGACATTGTCAATTAAGTATCGGGAAAAATCTGTCAGTGATATTCTTGAAATGTCCATCAATGAAGCATTCCTGTTTTTTGATCAGATCCCCAAAATCAGAAGTCGGCTGAAACTGCTGGAAGAACTTGGGCTGGGTTATCTTCTACTGGGACAACCAGCCTATATGCTTTCTGGAGGCGAAGCGCAAAGGCTGAAACTCGGGACAGAACTGGTGACGGGAAGTGTTGGCGGGACACTCTTTGTTCTGGATGAACCGACAAGAGGTCTGCATTCGACAGATATCGAAGGATTTCTAAAAGTGTTATCTCGATTGACACAGGAAGGAAATTCGGTTCTGTTGATTGAACATCATCCTCAGGCCATTTGTGCTTCTGATTGGATTATCGATATGGGACCGGATGGGGGAGAGGCTGGTGGATATATCATTGACTATGGAACTCCTGCAGAAATTGCAGGACGCAGGGTAGGGCATACTGGAGAGATGTTGAGTAATCTATCTGCAGTCAGCAATAAAAGGTGATAAATTCCTCTAAAAGAACGAAACTGGAATCCTGTCAGAAAACCCTAATTTGGTTATACTGAAAGCAATGGGAGACGCGAGACGTTATTCTGAAAACCGAATTTCTTTTTGAATTATGAGACAGATGACCGATACAGAAAAACCACTGAAAAAATTTAATGAATACGGAATCTCGTTTGCATATCCCAGTGACTGGGAGTTGACAAAAGAGGTGGATGAAACCAATGGTGAAATACAAATCAATATCGCTGCAGGAGATTCCTCGTTTTGGTTAATTTCTTTATATTTTGCAGATATTTCCGTGGAAGAATTATATAATCATTCAAAAAAAGTGTTTCAGGAAGAATACCCGGAACTTGATATTTATGAGATCAATACTGAATTGGCTGGAACTAAATGTCTCGGATGTGATCTCGAATTCGTGTGCTCTGAATTGATCAATAGCGCTTATTTGAGACTGTTTCAAACGGAGTTATTCACGGCTCTTATTCTTTATCAAGGGACTGATCAGGATCTAAAAACAACTCTGACAGATCTTGAAGCAATTTCGAACAGTCTGGATTGTTTTGGTAGCGACTATCAAGGATATTTAGATATCATTTAAACATAATGATCCAGGCTAAAACCTGGAAAAACAAAGATTGATTCTCAAAGTGATTCGACTTTATAATGTTGGTGGCCGAAATCATTTGAAATGAACGATCGAGTATGAAACGTATCTGTAGTACAATTGTCTAAACGCGTTCTATTACCGAAATCTGCGGGTTTATAGTTCAGGAGCATGCCAATGTCAGCGGAAATTGAATCACATGAAGTCGAGAGCATTGGAGTTGTTGCAGGGGTTGTCTGGAAATATTTGAGTGAACATGATCCTGTAACTCTAAGTAAATTATCTCGGGAAATTGATGCACCCCGTGATCTTGTCATGCAAGCGGTTGGCTGGCTTGGTAGAGAAGGTAAAATTGACTTTCAAAAAGGCTCAAGGAGTAAACTGATATCACTTGCCAGTGAATAGAATCTATATGGGTGAATTCGTATCTGAGTTTACAAAGCTCAGAATGGATTTCTACTGATACCGAGTCAACCAATTATTTCTAGCTTGCGTTTAAGAAAGAATATCACACTAATGAATGACTCAAAACTCGTAGAATTATTGCAACAGGCACGCCAATATTTAAAAGCGCGCGATATTGATAAGGCGATTGAGACTTATCAAAGAGTGATCAATGTCAAACCCGGAGAGAAAAAAGCACATACCGGAATTGCTGCTGCTTATTTTCAGTTAAAGCAATACCCTGAAGCGATAACACATTTTGAGGAACTGACTCGATTAGCACCTGCAGATCCTTCACCCTATATTAATATAGGCGCCATCTACAACCGAATGGGAGAATATCAAAAGGCTTTAAGTATTCTGCGAAAAGCAATCCAGAAAGATAAAAAATCAGCTGATGCGTTCTATAACATGGGAATCGCCCAGAAAGGTTTAAATCAGTTAAGTATGGCAGTGACTGCCTACAAGCAAACGGTGATTTTTGATCCTGAGATGGTCGATGCCCATTTTAATCTGGGTAATGTTTATCTGGAAATGAAAAATCGTACTCAGGCTCATTTG
>NZ_CALEMX010000136.1 GCF_937910335.1 uncultured Gimesia sp.
ATGGCGCAAATTACGTGCCAAAGCGAGGGAAGTCATCTGGGAAATGCGGGGTATATGTATGCTGAATACGGCACAGAATGTGTTCAACACTTCAATGGACAATGGGCCTTTGCCATACACGATCAAAGGCAACAACAGGTTTTTCTGTCCCGCGATCGTATGGGAATTCGCCCTCTGGTTTATACACAGACAAAAGGCCGGTTTCTTTTCGCTTCTGAAGTGAAAGCACTGTTCACGCTGCCCGATGTCGAGCGCAGCGTCGATTTGACCGCTTTGAACCAGCTATTTACTTTCTGGTCGCCACTTCCACCACGTACATTCTTCGAAGGCGTTTTTGAATTACCGCCCGCACATTCCATGATCGTTAAGAACGGCCAGACAAAGATCTGGCAATATTGGCATCAGGATTATAGTCCGAATGAAGAAAATCGTTCCCTGGATGACTGGGCCGACGAATTGCGGTCGCTTCTGATTAATGCGACGCAGCTCCGGTTGCGAGCCGATGTCCCTGTTGGCGCGTACCTCAGTGGTGGTCTCGATTCTTCTGTCACTGCAGCCATTATTCGAAATTATACCAATGCTCCGTTGAATACATTTTCTGTTAATTTCAACGATAAAGATTACGATGAAAGCCACTTTCAGCAGGAAATGATCCGTGAACTGGGGACCGATCATCAAACAGTCTGCTGTTCTTATGAAGATATCGGACGGATCTTTCCCGAGGTCATTCAGCATACTGAAAAACCTGTTTTACGAACTGCTCCCGCACCCATGTTTCTGCTATCAAAATTAGTGCGAGACAATCAATTCAAAGTCGTCATGACGGGTGAAGGAGCCGACGAAGTATTAGGCGGTTACGATCTGTTTAAAGAAACCAAAATCAGACGATTCTGGAGTCGTCAGGCTGATTCAAAAATCAGGCCACTCCTGTTAAAACGTCTTTATCCTTACATGAAAAATCTGCAGGCACAGTCCCCCGCTTATCTCAAAGCGTTTTTCAAAATCCGTCACGAAGAAATCGACAGCCCCTTTTTCTCTCATCTGCCTCGCTGGGATTTAACTTCCAAGTTGAAAACATTTTTCAGCGCCGATGTAAAACAACAACTGGTAAATCAAGATCCACTCTCGGAATTTTCTCAGCAGTTGCCTGAACAGTTTTCCCAATGGCCTTCATTCTGCCAGGCCCAATACCTGGAGACGGTAAATTTGATGCCGGGATATATTTTGTCATCGCAGGGAGATCGAATGGCGATGGGAAATTCGGTTGAAGGTCGGTTCCCGTTTTTAGATTATCGTGTGGTGGAATTTGCCTCGCGGATTCCGGTTCGATTTAAGATGAATGGTTTAAATGAAAAATTCCTGCTTAAGCATGCCATGCGTGATCTGATTCCCGATAGCATTCGAAAGCGACCCAAACAGCCATATCGCGCACCAGATGCACACAGCTTTATCGATACGAACAAACAGAAAGCCCGGTTCGAGTATGTCAGTCAGTTATTGTCACCAGACAAACTGAAAGAGAACGGTCTATTCCATCCAACGACGGTACAGCGTCTGGTCAAGAAAATCGAACAAGGCAAAGCCATTGGAACTCGCGATAACATGGCGCTGGTCGGCATTCTTTCAACGCAATTACTGGTCGAACAAATGATCCATTCAAATCCGGTTTCGACTGAAAAAAGCACTGCCTCTGCTGCATTACTGACATAATTCTAAGACACATTCCCGTTAATCTGACTCTACAGTATAAAGGTAAAAAGATGAGCTCGATTCAAACTGATGTAAGGAACTTTGTCGCTGAGAACTTTTTGTTTGGCGATGACCCGGAGTCTTTACTCAACAATGATTCATTTCTGGAAACAGGGATCATTGATTCCACAGGTGTTTTGGAACTGGTTTCCTTCATTGAAGAAAAATACTCTGTTGAAGTCGACGACGACGAATTGATTCCTGAAAACCTGGATTCGATTGATCAGTTGATCAACTTCATTGAGTCCAAACTCAAAGAATTACAATAATTCCTTAAGGAGCAGGCCGTTGTTGCTGCAATCATTTCTAGAACAAAGTGCGCATGAGCATCCAGAGAAAGTCGCACTGGTTGTTGACCAGAATCGTTCTACCTATCTGGAACTGGATCAACAAAGTAATCGCTTGGCGAACGCTTTAGTACAACGAGGTGTGGAACGCGGAGATCGGGTTGCCATCCATCTGGACAATGCGCTTGAATCCGTGGTCTCGATTTTTGCAGTACTGAAGGCCGGCGGTGTCTTTGTGATGGTGAACCCTACCACAAAGATCGATAAATTAATCTACGTCCTGAATAATTGTCGCGCCAGCGCGCTGATCATTCCGGAAAAAAAACGAAACACCATTTTAGAACATTCCGATCTATTGCCTCATTTACGGACAGCAGTCACTGTAGGCCCCGCTACCCAACAACTGGAAGACAATGACCTGCAAATGCCCCGCTTTGAATCCTGGGAACAGTTGCAGGCAGAGTTCTCTGAAAGTATCACGCCGCCGAATGTTCCGACAATCAGCGTCGATCTGGCAGCGTTGGTTTATACGTCCGGGTCAACGGGAAATCCCAAAGGCGTCATGCTGACTCATTTGAATATGACCTCGGCAGCGCGATCGATTACGACCTACCTGATGAATGAGCCGGATGACATTATTTTAAATGTACTTCCTCTCTCATTCGATTATGGACTGTATCAATTATTGATGGCGTTTCGTGTGGGAGCCACGCTGGTCCTCGAAAAATCTTTCACTTATCCACACGCAATCCTGCAACGAATTATCGACGAACAGGTCACCGGCTTCCCACTGGTACCCACGATCTCTGCGATTCTGTTGAAAATGGATCTTTCGAAATATGATTTTTCGAAATTACGATACATCACAAATACAGGAGCGGCCTTACCCACCGAACATATCCTGACCTTTCGAAAACGCCTGCCTCACGTGCAGATTTTCTCAATGTACGGCCTGACCGAATGCAAACGAGTATCTTATCTCCCCCTGGATCAGGTCGATATCAGAACCGGATCGGTGGGAATTGCCATGCCGGATACAGAAGTCTTCATCGTGGATGACAAGGGGCATCGACTGCCGCCTGAGCAAGTCGGCGAACTCGTTGTACGTGGCGCTAATGTCATGAAAGGATATTGGGAAGCTCCTGAACGTACCGCAGAACGATTAAAACCAGCTGAGATACCCAATGAAATGTATCTTTATACCGGCGATTTATTCCGTATGGATCGGGAAGGATATTTATATTTTGTTGGCAGACGGGATGACATCATCAAAAGCCGTGGCGAAAAAGTCAGCCCTAAGGAAGTCGAAAACGTCTTGTTTGCTCATGAAGGTATTTCAGAAGCAGCCATCGTGGGAGACCCTGATGCTGTACTGGGACAATCTATTCGAGCCATTGTGACATTGATGCCCTATCAGGAACTGACAGAAAAAGAGGTGCTGGCTTACTGCCGCAAGCACCTGGAAGACTTCATGGTTCCACAAAAGATCGAATTTCGAGATGAACTTCCCAAATCGCCGAATGGCAAGATCGACAAAAAACAACTCACACTTCCCTGAATCGACGGGACAAAAATCAGCAAACAATAATTAACCGAAATACATTGCTAACGACTTCGTTGAGCAATTAAGGAGAATTCAGAACGATGACCACTCAAACAAAAACATTCAGTCCCGACTTATTAAACCTCGATTGTGCGGCAGAAACAGAACGTATTGTGAGCTGGATGCAGCAAACCGTTCGCAAGACGATGCGCAAAAAGGGGGGTGTGCTGGGATTATCAGGAGGAATTGACAGCAGTGTGGTGACTGCACTTTGTGTCCGTGCCTTCGGTGCAGATCGTGTTTTTGGAATCATGATGCCCGAAAACGATACAAAAGATGAAAGCCTGACCTATGGTCAATTACTGGCAGACCATTTTCATGTGGAAGCTATCGTGGAAAATATTGCACCAATGCTGCAAGGTGCAGGTTGTTATGAACGCCGCGATGCTGCCATCAAACAGGTCATTCCCGAGTATCAGCCGAACTGGAAGTCAAAAATCGTGCTTCCGAATTTACTGAAAGAAGGTGGCTATCGCGTCTTTTCAGTCGTCGTGCAAACACCCGAGGGAGAATTCATCAAAAAACGACTACCTTTAGCCGCATATCAAACGATTGTTGCCGCAACGAACTTTAAACAACGCTGCCGCAAAATGATGGAATACTATCACGCCGACCGATTGAACTATGCTGTTCCCGGCACACCAAATCGGCTCGAATACGATCAGGGATTTTTCGTCAAAAACGGTGATGGTGCAGCCGATTTGAAACCAATTGCACATCTCTACAAATCACAGGTCTACCAACTGGCCGAATATCTCGAAGTACCGGAAGTAATTCGCATGCGACCGCCTACAACAGACACTTATTCTCTTGAACAATCACAAGAGGAGTTTTTCTTTGCTGTTTCTTATGACAAACTGGATTGCTGTTTATACGGATTAAATCACGGTTATTCGCCCGAGGAAGTGTCAGAAGGTATCGATTTACCTGTGGAACAGATTGAGCTGGTTTACGGCGATATCGATTCCAAACGAAAAGCGGCTCGGTATTTACACATGCCGCCTCAGGTTATTGATTCCGTTTCAAGCGAATCAGAATAATCGTTTGCTGTGTCAAAAAAACGAAAAGGAAACGACCTTGTGAGCAAAAAAGAATTACTGGCAAAAGCCTGTGACTGGAGTGGATTAAACATGCTGGGGCGCAAAACTCCGCTCTGGAATGGTTTAATCGTCTTGAATTACCACCGGGTCGGTGACTGTGCTGGCTCCTTGTTTGATCATGATCTCTGGAGTGCTTCTGCCGAAAATTTCGAACAACAGGTTCGTTTCCTGAGTTTGAATTTTGATCTGATCCGGATCCGAGACTTGGACGGCCTCTGGAACCAACGACGAGGTCGTTCTGTGTTAATCACATTCGATGACGGCTACCGGGATAATTACGAGTGGGCATTTCCGATTTTGAATGCCTACAATTCTCCCGCCACATTTTTTCTGACGACAGGTTTTCTCGATGAAAGAAAAGTGGCCTGGTGGGATGAAATTTCCTGGATGGTTCGCAGCGCGACATCAACTTCACTGCCAGAAAACTCGTGGACGACAACAGCCCTCTCACTCGAACCAGCTAACCATGATCAGACAATCAAAACATTACTGAAAGTCTTCAAAAAATTACCTGGTAAAAAAACAGGCGACTATCTGAATTTTCTGGCTCAGGAAACCGGCTCGGGGCGCTGCCCGCAAGAGATTGCAGATCAGGTCTGGATGACCTGGGACATGGTTCGCGAAATGCACGAGGCCGGGATGGATTTCGGAGGCCATACTGTGAATCATCCGATTCTGGCCAATCATCCTGAAGAGAAACAACGTTTCGAAATCGAACACTGTAAACAGAGAATTGAATCGGAAATCGGTCAAAGCATTTCTGCTTTCAGTTATCCGGTGGGCGGCAAAGACTGCTTTGACCAAAGAACCAGAGACTGCTTAAAAGAGGCCGATTACCGCTGGGGCTTCAGCTATTATGGAGGATTCTCTTCGCTCAGCGATCACGATCAATGGGACATTCCCCGTATCGCCGTTGAATCGGAAGAACCAGCCACGCTGTTTAGAGCTTCCGTCTCACTTCCCCATGTCTTTTGCTGAGACTACATGTACATAAGGACCGTCAAGTCTGTAAATCACCTTGGCCATTCTTACTCCTCTGATCACGGCTCCTGATTTTTTCCGAGATTTTGTGATCGTACAGCTCAGTTGGTTGACGATTCTCGTCTAATTTGCGATAACAGCGGACCGCTTTAAAGGTTGTGGTACGCGCAACATTGTGAAGAGTACCATCGCCCTGATTGCTAATTCAAGCCTGATCCTCTTGGCATAATGACTATAAACTATTATGTAAGAATAGTTTATATCGATCAGGTTCTAATATAATTCTTTGCCGATTATCAAGTAAAAATGTTCGGCAGCTCGTGATTAATGTGGGAGAATCTCTGAATGGGTCGTTACACAGGACCAAAAGGACGTGTGAATCGTCGTTTAGGAGCGTTGGTTTTTGAAGATGCAGGTGCAACTCGCGCATTGGACCAGCGAAACCTTCCGCCCGGAATGTCACAACGTCGTCGTAAAGCTTCCAACTACGGTCTGGCTTTGATCGAGAAGCAGAAGATCAAATTCTATTATGGCCTGCGTGAGCGTCAGCTGCGTCGATATTTCGACAAAGCACGCCGCATTAAAGGCAACACCGGGGAAGCACTTTTGATTCTCTGCGAACGACGCCTTGATAACGTGGTCTGTCGAGCAGGTTTTGCCATGACGCGCCCACAAGCCCGACAGGGAATTGTGCACTCTCACTTTCAGTTGAATGGTGTCACAGTCAATAAGCCATCGATCTGGGTTAAACCTGGGGATGTCATCTCTGTCCGAAATCGTCCCAACCTCAAAAAGCTTTACAGCGAGCTCATTGATTCCGGACGACCTGGATGTGCCTGGATTACAACAGACAAAAAATCCTTAGAAGCAAATGTAGTTACTGCACCAGGGATTGAAGACGTCAGCCTGCCCGTAGACGTGGGTCAGGTCGTGGCTCTGATCTCTCGTTAAGAGAATCAATATTATCAATTCAACACTCCGAAAAGCTTCACGGTTTTTCGGAGTGTTTTTATTTTACCTTCGTTAATATATTCCCCCGCAGGGGTGAGAATTATTTTGCGAAACGTTATTGTGAGGAACTGATTTCGGGATATCTATTCCTGAATCTGAAAACAGTAACCAGTGTGGTTCCTGAAAACATTATCGGCCTTGAAACATAGAGGCATAATTATGGTGACGGAACGACGTAAAGCCGTCCTGCTGTTTGGTGCTCCTGGAGTTGGTAAAGGAACACAGGGCAGAATCCTCGGCCAAATCCCCGGGTTTTTTCACCTTTCAAGTGGCGACGTCTTTCGCTCTATCGATATTGAATCTCCGGAAGGTCAGGAAATTTATAAATACAGCTCACGCGGCGAACTGGTTCCCGATGAACTCAGTATCCGTATCTGGAAGCAGGGCCTCGATGCCCGTGCGACCCTTTCAATGTATAAGCCGAATAAGGACATTCTGATCCTGGACGGCATTCCCAGAAATGTGCGACAGGCAGAAATTTTGGAACAGTACATTGACGTTCTCAAAGTGCTGCACTTAACCTGTAGCGACGAAGAGAAAGTGATCCACCGCATTCGCCATCGTGCGATCCGTGAAAACCGGGCCGACGATGCCAATGAAAGCGTCATTAGACGCCGTTTCGAAGTCTATCGTGAAGAATCGGCTCAGGTCCTCAGTTGTTATCCGAAAGAAATCATCTCAAACATAGACGCGATTGGCTCACCAGCGGGTGTACTATTCGCATGTTTGGAGTCACTCGTTCCCGTACAAGATGCCCACTTCCGCGGCGAGTAAAACACAAACGCTCAGGACGAATAAAACCAGCGAATTATACAATCAGAAAGGCACGCCCATGGCCCGTTTTCATCTTGGATGCCCCACGTATCTGAACCTTAAACGAATGACCTGCCTCTTTCTGCCCTTGATCGTACTCGCCTCGTTTTCAATTTCACCAGTCTCAGCAGCACAGCGACCGGCCAAAGATCACCCCAATATTGTGATTGTCTTCACCGACGACCAGGGCTATCAGGACGTTGGCGTCTTCGGCTCACCTAACATCAAAACACCCAACCTCGATCAGATGGCCAAAGAAGGCGTTCGCTTTACCGACTTCTACGCCGCACAAGCCGTCTGCTCTGCTTCCCGCGCTGCCTTGCTCACGGGCTGCTATCCTAATCGCATCGGAATTCAGGGAGCGCTCGGCCCACAATCGAAAATTGGGATCAACGCTGAAGAAACCACCATCGCCGAAGTCGTCAAGCAGCAGGGATACGCTACCGCCATCTATGGAAAATGGCATCTCGGCCACCTTCCCGAATTCCTGCCAACAAGACACGGCTTCGATGACTACTTCGGGCTCCCCTACTCCAACGACATGTGGCCCTTTCATCCCACAGCCGGCAAACGATTTCCCGATCTCCCCCTCATCGAAAATGAAACCATCATCAACCCCAAAGTTACAGGCAAAGAGCAAGCACAACTTACTACCTGGTACACCGAACGCGCCGTCGCTTTCATCAACCAGAATCACGATAAACCATTTTTGCTTTACGTCCCCCACTCCATGCCGCATGTCCCATTGTTTGTCAGCGACAAGTTCAAAGGCAAATCCGATCAGGGACTTTACGGCGATGTGATCATGGAAATCGACTGGTCGGTCGGTCAAATCCGTCAGGCGCTCAAAGAGAATGGCATCGAAGAAAATACGCTGGTCATTTTCACGTCGGATAACGGGCCCTGGCTTTCCTACGGCAATCATGCTGGTTCGGCTCTCCCCCTGCGGGAAGGCAAAGGGACCGCCTGGGATGGCGGACAGCGTGAGCCCTGTATCATGGCCTGGCCCGGACAAATCCCCGCTGGTTCCGTCTGCAATGAAATGGCAATGACTATCGATATCCTCCCGACGGTCGCCTACTTGACCGGCGAAAAAGTTCCACAAGACCGCATCATCGACGGCAAAAATATCTGGCCACTGATGAGCGGAAAACCCGAAGCCAAATCACCCCACGATGCCCTGCTCTTTTACTGGGGCGGACACTTGAATGCGGTCCGCAGTGGCCAATGGAAACTTCATTTCCCACACGCTTATCGCAGCCTGAAAGACAAACCCGGCGCCGACGGCACTCCCAGTCGTTACGTTCAAAAGAAAACAGGACTCGCGTTGTACGATCTCAGCAATGACATCAGCGAAAGCAAAAACGTCGCCGATCAGAATCCCAAAGTCGTCAAACGTTTAACGGTTCTCGCAGAAAAAGCCCGCGCCGATATCGGCGATACCGGCACCAAACGCAAAGGCAAAAACAACCGGAAACCTGGCCGCGTGGATTGATCAAACAAAGTCCAGATCAATTCATCCATGTTCAATCGCTTCGCATTTGCGCACCGCGTCGCAATCTTGTGCGGCAATTAACACCGCCAGATCTCGGAATGTCTGCAACTCAGGCGGCAGTGGGTTGACCCTGTTTTTGTATAGTGACAAACCAAGCCACCCCATCGACACACAAGCAGAAATTGCAACCAGAGCTGCAGGATTCAGACCCCATAACGATAACGGAATCATGCTGAAAACTACAAGACTGCCGAACAAGTGACCCCATGCTTCAATTTTCCTCCCGCGACTCGAAAGCTGAGGAAGACGCCCCTCAGATCTCCAGCTGAGTTCACTCCAGAACGAATTCAGTTTATAACCACGAAACGCGTCAATGATTTTTGTACTCGGCGTCACCCGACATTTTGCTGAAACGAGCGGATTCGAAATCTGCTCGATTCCGTAAAACACGCCCGCCGGTCGACACTCTTTGTTAATCACCATGACGGGCTTAAAAGAAACCGTATTCACAGACCGCTTCTGAATGAATCGCGCGAGAGCACCAAAAGTAAACTTAGGTGCCATCTCGTTTTCCCAAACATCCAGACTGGGCACATTCGCAATCCCCAGCTCTTCAGTCCACTCTTCCAGAGTACTTTCAAATCCGAAATGTTTTTCAAAACGGAAAAAGAGATCAGCCAGATCCGTATCTTCCCACTCGTCATTTGCTTTCATGTGTAGATCAACGCGTGTTTCTGCATCGAACGAACGATCCGTACCCATCGCATCGCTCCAGCAAGCAAAAATACCGGCTAGAATCTGCTTTTCAGAAAATTGCGTCTCTGTCATGGAATTCCCCTTTCGGATAGTGACAGAAAAATGAATCGCAAGAGTTTCATCTCAATAAGTCAAATCATATAGGATCTCACCGACCTTTGATAGAAAATCTTCCTCTTGTCCCTTGAATTCTGCTTTTTTTGATTTCACTCTTCATCAGACTAAGACACAATATGAAGATTTAATGCAGGTTCTTTGAACACGATTCGATTCTCTTGAAATATTCAGAAGTAAATCTAACATTGATGGATCTTTTCTGATCTCCCCTTAAATAAAGGATTCGCCAGACATGCCTGCGATTGGCTCTTACCTACTCCATGCATTGCTGCTCCTGCTGCTGCTTTCTAATTCGCTTTGCCACACAACACAAGCCTGCACGACTGCTGTGATTAGCGGCAAAGCCACCGTTGATGGGCGTCCCCTGCTCTGGAAGAACCGTGATACCTCGAATATTCACAATGAAGTTGTCCTCTTTCAAGAAGGCACTCTGCGAGCGATCGGAGTTGTGAATGCGGGCAGTCGCAAATCGATTTATATGGGTGTGAATGAAGCGGGTTTCAGTATTGAAAATTCGCTGAGTAAGGATTTGAGAATTTCCGAGAAGACCACAGGTCTCGCCAACGGTGCACTCATGAAACAGGCGTTGCAAACCTGCAAGACCGTCGCCGATTTCAAAAAACTACTCGACCAGACGAACCAAACGGGCCGTCGCACCGCTGCGAATTTTGGTGTCATCGACGCAGAAGGGGGAGCGGCTCTGTTTGAGACAGGCCCCAAGACCTACACCATGTTTGACGCGAATGATGCGACAGATGCTCCCCATGGATACATTGTGCGTTCTAACTTCGCGACCACCGCTCAGGATCTGCCATCCATTCCTACAGCAAATGAAGTGGGTAGCATCTACTCGGCAGAACGCTATATCCAAGCCTGTTCTCGTTTCGATTCCCAAAAAGCGGTTGGCATCTCAGCAGGCTATGTCATCCGCAATCTGACACGTGACTTGTCGAACAAAGCCGGCAAGCCTTACCCCGGTTCCGTGAATGGTGTCGCGAAACCACTGCCGACCACTATTTCCACAGACAACACAATCAGCCGTACTACTACGGTTTCCGCGGTCGTGATTCAGGGTGTCAAACCGGGTGAGAAACCTAAGCTATCAACGATGTGGACCATCCTTGGTAACCCCAGTTTTTCTATCGCTGTCCCTTGCTGGGTGAATGTTCTGGAAGTGGCTGACCCATTGACTGATAAAAAAGGGGGCGAGATTGGTGAAATCGCGATTACACTCAGGGGCTGGAGCAAAACTGCGGATGGCAAGAAAATCAATACGGAATACCTGCCGGGGATCTGGTCTGATCTTTGGCCAATGGAAGATAAGATTCTAACACGAACTGCACAAGCTCAAGACGAGTGGAGAAAAGAAGGCGTTTCTCAAGAAGTATTAACCAAATTCCATCAAAAAATGGCGATGCTGGCGATGCACGCCATGCAGCAGGAACTACGCGAAATGAAACAAGCGGCTCTCGCCCTGCCGGCTCCCGCACCACCGCGTTTTGCTCCCGTCAAAAAAACCATCCTGGTTCCGTAGTAGAACGACAGACGCAAATCACAACACTTTGAATGTGGATTGAAAATAACAAGGAACTGAAAATGGGACGTCATCTACACTTCATCCAGAGAATCTCCTTCGCATTGATCGCAGGAATGATCAGCACTAGCACTTGGGCAGACGATGCTCCTTCCCCACAAGTAAAAAAACTGGTACGCGTGGCGATATTCGATTTCGACGGTTCGAAAAGCACGGGCCCGGACATTCTTGCGAAGTTTCTGACTCCCTCCAACGGTTTTCAAAGTAGAGTCGTTAGCTCCGCGGAAATACGCGATGGTGTTCTTCAGAATTATGACGTCCTGATCTGCCCCGGCGGTAGTGGCAGCCGACAGGCTAAAGCACTCAAAGAAGAAGGTCGCTCCTCGATTCGTAAATTTGTACGTGGCGGTGGTGGCTATGTGGGAATCTGTGCGGGTGCCTATCTTGCTTCCTCTCATTATCAATGGTCACTCGGAGTCATCAACGCTCGTGTCTGGGATCGGCAACACTGGGCACGAGGCAGAAAAAATGTTGATATCAGCTTAACTCCCTCCGGTCGGGAAGTGCTCAGCAAATCGAAAGCAAAATTCAATGTTTATTACGCAAACGGCCCACTGCTGGTTCCCGACAATCAGCCCCACCTGCCCGGCTATGAAGTGTTAGCCAAATATGACACTGAAGTCGCCCGTAACGGAGCCCCTGCTAATGCAATGGTCGGCACACACGCTATCATCCGCTCCAAATTTGGCACAGGTCGCGTCATCTGTTTCGGTCCTCATCCTGAAATGAAAAACGGACCCAAATCCCTCATCGCCTCCGGAGTCTATTGGGCTGCGAATGCAGAATGACAGCCGACCAATCCTGGAAGGCCACTCTAATGACTTGAAAGAATAGCTGAGAGAGAAGGTTCTCACAGTATATCTAAGAGTACCCATTGCTGAATCCCCTAGTCAGCCAATTGTGCCGAATGTACTGTCATTCAAACCACGTCCAACGACCGGCGACTTTACCTTCGCTATCGACGGCAACAGTGGCACTTACATCACCACGTTTCCAGACACGTAACGAATAGGTTTCAGGTTCGCCATACTTTCTTGACAATTCGTTAGAAGCCGTCAGCATCGTGACAGGCGACATTAACACGCCATCCATTTCAGAAATGCTGTCGGGGGCCGTTCCTAAAATCGCATCCGCTTCGTCTGCTGAAATCCCTAACGGCATCTGTGCCACTGTCACTTCAAGTTGTGAGACCACATGCGCCGGACGATTCAGAAAAAAAACAGAAACGATGCCTAGCAACAGAATGCAACTCACCGGTAACAAAAGCAGTAAGTATTTTTTCAATGTAGTCTTCATGGGACATATCCTTTCAGGTTATGGTCCGCAGAGCATGTTACGTATCAAATCTCTGCCTGATATCATGCCACAGAAACTTCTCTAATACCAGATAAATCACAAAACCATGTCAATTCAAGGGTGCTTCGTCTTTTTCTCGTAGTAGGTTTTGCTTGCACTATAAAGCTTTTACCGTTCCGAATACTCGTCTATGCCAATTTTTCAACACGCCGTTTTCGCCTGCTCGAAATCATCAGATTGATCCATTCAAAAACAGTTATTGTTCCAGCGTCTTTAAGAATTCGGAGAAACGGTTCGAAGGTACTTCAATCTTTTTCTGTTTCTCACGGTCAACTTTTTCTCCGCGGAATGGTTTGCGTGCAAAATAGCGTTTCAGTCGTATCGTGTAATCATATTTATTAATTTTCCTGTCGAGTTCCAGAATACACATTTTCTGATAATTCTCAGCGCGTTCAAAATCGCCCACTTCTGCATAAGAGGCTGCCAGAGAGTTCATGGAACCAGCGTCATTCCATTTCGATAACTCACACGCTTTTATAGCAAGCTCAACAGCTTGCTTACCATCGCGGTATTGGTCCTCGGCACAGGTAGCCAGAAGCCACGCCAATTGACTATAACCAAGTGGGTCTTCTGGTGCGACATGCATGGCTGCCTTGTAGTCCTTGATGGCATTCTCATACTCACCTCTCTTACACCACGCATTGCCCCGGCTAACATAGTTTTTCTCAGATTTTTCATCATTCCGAATTGCTTTAGAGAAATCCAGAATCGCCTTATCATACTCGCCTTTCTTATACCAGACTTCGCCGCGACCGTGATAAGCAGTTACGACGTCTAGCCCCTCCTTAAGAGAGATTGCATAGTCATAGTTTTCAA
>NZ_CALEMX010000137.1 GCF_937910335.1 uncultured Gimesia sp.
TTGTTGCAAACAATAATTTCGCTGAATGACGGACGTCATAATTCTGATGAAACACGAAACCAAGGATGAGAACCGCCAAACTGAAAATTCCCATCGAAAGTTGAAATCGAGTTTTTGGAATTCGCAGATGAGAAAACCACACAACTGCAGTCAGGCAGAGTAAACCAAGTGAAGTCAAAACGATGATCGTTTTAACATCTGCAATGCCACCCCCTATGAGCCAGAAACTGAAAAAGATTCCTGCCAGAAAACAGAAAGGCTGCCAAACAGGAAGTGTATAGATGGTAAAGGGATCTGTTTTCATCTGTCGGGTTTGAATCGCTAAGTTTAACCAACCACCCCAGCACCATCCTAAAAGTGAAAAGACAATCGCAGTTAATCCGCCTCGTACCACAGCCAGGATCTGGGCAATTTCAATATATGCGTTTGCATAGAGCATGCAGGAGACCAGTAGCGGAAAGAGAGCCAGGCAACTGACGCCAATAATACCCGTTCCTAATGAGAGACAGGCAGCAGTCTGTATCTGTTGTGTTATCCCGCGCGAGCGGATGAATGAAAAGGCAGCGCCAATACCACATAAGAAAGCGGCCCAGATTGTGACTTTCAGATAAAGTGAATCGGGATAGAGCTGAAAGAGCACACGACTCAGCATGACAAATAGAATCCCCACAGCCAGACTGACTGGAAAACTACAACCGCGTATCATCAGGGGAACGATCGATGCAGATTCCCGCTGATCATTTTCACTCGGCTTAAAAAGAGGTTCTAACTCTGCTTTTGCAGAATCGACTTTAAGCCACTGGGGCGTCTCCGGAAGGTAGGGTTTTGCGTAAGCTAGAATCCACGGACCGCAACACAAAACAAATACCATTCCGACCGGTAAGATCAGAGAAACATTCCAACCGAACAAGGGTACGATCCAATAAGCGGCTGTGATGAGTGCCAATCCGATGCCTGTCAGATAACGGGCAACATGCCGATTCAGTTGTAAGCTCGTATTAAGATCGAAGCCCGTATTCTTTGCTGTCAACCAGAACAGGCGACTGCACCAGAACACAGCAGGCATAATGAGAGCCATTGCAGCCAGCGTCATCAGGCCTGTTAAAAAAACGAAATTCGAGATTTGTTGAACCGTTACCAAATGCAATACCTGATTCAACTGATTCAAAAGCATTGGAAAACAAAGCGACCAGAGTGACAATACGAAAAAAGTAATGCTCATTTTTCCTACATCAGGATTCGACTCAGTAGTCGATTCTGATTCCCTGTTAGACAACGCCGCCGATGCAGGCAGACCAAGCCAGATCCCGATGGCTACCGCTAATCCCATTCCGACAAAGACTTCCGGACTATCGCCGACAAATGCTTGGAATCGTTGGATACAGGAAAAGAGATAGACTCCACAAATCCACCCCGTAAGAAAGAGAATTCCCAATCGCTCTCGTAGAATTTGAAGCGAATATTTGAGCAGATTTTGAGCGAACAAACGTGTCATGGCTTCCTTGCCTGTCGTTAATTATCAAACAGATTTGCATCTCGATGAAAAGTCGCGTACTCTAAGTTATTCACCAAGAGACTTTTAGCAGCAATAATTGCCGGTAATTGTTCTCATTACGCAGTGTGAGTTTTATCGAAAATTCGTAAATATATGCAATACCAGTCGTTGTAACGAAGCTGAGACCTCTTTGTGGTAACAGCTTATGTACACTTCCCTGGTCAAAGATAAGAAGAGAAGTAAAAATAGGTTGTCGTTTAAGCTCCCTCAGCCCCATTATATCTAGAAATTGATCAGAGTGAACGAACAATTGACCCCGCTACATTATTCCGCCTCTGATCGATCACGCAAGCTTCTCCATCGACAGAAATCAGTGCGAACTCGTTTATTATACTGGCTACTAAGCAACCTCGTCGTGCTAGTGGGAGTCTGTCATTTCGTCCAGGCTGAAACGAGTTATCCAGCAGCAGCTTATAAAGCGGTTGTGAATTCGATTACGGCGGAAAAACTCAAATCGCATATCGAGTTTCTGGCCAGTGATTCCTTAGAGGGAAGAGAAGCAGGCTCACAGGGAGGGCAGGCAGCCGGCACTTATATTCGCGGCTTTCTTCAGAAACATGGTGTCAAACCGGGTATGGGCGAAGAGGGCTATTTCCAGGAATTTGAGGGTGGCTATCGGAATATCATTGGCATTATTCCAGGCAACGATCCGGAATTGAAAAAAGAATATGTTGTGATCGGTGCGCATTATGACCACGTTGGATACGGAAAACCTTCCAACAGTCGAGGAGGGATTGGCCAGATTCATAATGGAGCCGATGACAATGCCAGTGGCACGTCTGCTCTTCTGGAAGTCATCGCCGCAATTTCACAACACAAAGAAGTTCCGCGACGTTCATTGATGTTCGTATTTTGGGATGCTGAGGAAATGGGTTTACTAGGCTCGAAGCATTGGGTCAATTATCCAAATATTCCCCTCGATCAAATCGCCATCTATCTCAATTTGGATATGGTGGGCCGTCTTAAAGGTAAAGCTCTCAATTTGTTTGGTTCACGATCAGCCCTTGGATTACGTTCCTTTGCCGTTAAATGTAATCATCGCGAGACCGGAATTAAAATGCGATTTGACAGCGCCATTCGTCCCGATAGTGACCATTGGCCCTTTTATCAGAAAGGCATTCCCTTCCTAATGCTGCATACCGGTAAACATGCGGACTATCACCGACCTGAAGATGATCCCCACAAAATTGATTTTGCGGGTGCGAAAAAGTGTGCACAACTATTAGCTCAGCTTTCACTGGACTTCTCTCTTCAAACAGAAAAACCGGAATTCCGCAACGCCGACCGCGATATCCTGGATGGCATTGATCAACAGGCACGCGTGGATAAATCCACTCCTCCCCGACTGGGAATCGCCTGGAATCCTGAAAAATATATACAGGGAAACCTGGTGATCACTCAGGTACTCTCCAATTCCGTCGCGGAAAAAGCGGGATTGAAAGTGGGCGATGAAATCTTGACAATTGATGGGAAATCTCCCGTGTCGGATAAAGGGTTCGCCGCTTTGATACGCAGTGCTCCCAGGAAAATTACTCTGCAAATCAGGAGATCGATGGAAGAGAAATCGCTGAAAATGGCCATCGAGTTAAAAGGAGAACCAGTCAGATTGGGAATCGAATGGAAAACTGATGAGTCCGAACCAACGGTTGTCGTCATTTCCGACGTCGTAAAATCATCACCCGCTGATCTGGCTCAGTTGAAAATAAATGATCGAATTTATGAAATCGGGGACAAACCATTTAAGAGCAGCGATGAATTCCAAAAACGAGCCACTACGATACCGCTGCCATTCAACGTATTAGTGGACCGCGAAGGGTTATTGAGAAAAATTGAGATTCAATCGACAAGATGATTTTTCCAGTCAATCATTTGCGGCGCTAATCCCGCTTTCTTCAATTCATCCTTCAGCAGTGATTCTGGTATGACACGCGCAGAGCCTTTGCGATAAACGCGTATCCGAATGCCGTCTTCGTCTCCGATGGTCCGGTTGGCTTGCTGAATGATTTGTTTCATTTCTGCTGGTTGATAACGGTCCTGGGACTGAGAGGATGCCTTGATCAGGTAGCTGCGATTATCAATCAGGATGTCCAGAACTTTGAGTGGGAGTTCTGCCAGCGTCTTATGTTTTGGTTCCGGTTGGATGAGTACAGGCACGACGTCAGATTCCGTCGATGCTAAAATCGTTCGCGGATCTTCAGCGGGCTCTGTTTTTTCTTCTCCGTCACCCGAACCTGTATTGATGCCAGGGGTCAGACCAAAAAACTGTCCCAGAATGATCCCCAGAATTAATACGCCCCCTCCTGCATACATCAGTCGTTTTGGTCGTTTGGCCATGACGCTCCCCACTTCATGATGAGATCTGACAGAAACCGCATTGTAGCGTCTGCCGCTACAATTGAAACTAATCTTTTTGCTCTTCTGTCATAAAAAATACAGACACAAAATGCAGTATTTTCCGTGAGATGAGTCATTCCCTTTTACAATTTCGGTCTTACTTCTTTTGATTCAATTCTCCCATCAACTTCAGAATGATAGCAACGATTTTCTCTGAGGCATCTTTCTGCACGCGATTGGTACCCATCCAGGTTTCATATCCACCCAGTTTATGCTGGGCAGGAGTGGGCAGATAGCCATTGTATCCATTGGCAATCTCAATCGTGAACGCATCTTCGAATGGAGTTTTGTCTTTGAGTTCCAGGCCGATTTCGCAAAAGGTTTCAAAGGGGATTGCAGCCACACATAAATCGCCAATTCTCACCGCCTGAAGTAAGACCGTCATTTCGTCAGGACCTTCCAGCAGTTTTTGAACACGGCCTGCATAATTCCGTTCATAACGATGATGTTGAGGCGCGTCCTCGGGTTTTGCCATTACTTGTTTAATATAAGCCTGCATTTCTGCATCCGGTTTGCGAATCCTTAGAGTCAATTCACTGCTGGCAATACCAAGGGGAACCCAGGTTTTGTATTTGATCTTTTTATATGCTTCGGCGACTCTTGATGCGACCAGGTCAGCGACTTGTGTCATCTTTTCATAAGACTTCATGCGTTTGCTTGATTTACGGAAATTGATATTGTTGATGTCTCCGCTCGTTCCGTTTGAAAGCATGCCTACAAAAGGTTGCTGATCTGGATCAGCGCCAATCATTGAGCCAATCTTCTCAGAAAAGATACCAAAGTAGTCAGCGGAGATTTCACCTTTGTTTACACCTCCGACATAATGCAGTGAGTAATTTGCAAGCAAAGCAAGCGGCTTACCCTCCAGTGACTGCACACTGATGAATGAAATTTCCGGATCAATCGGACCCGCCGGTTTGACCAGAGCAGCATTGCCGCGCGGCGGATTCATGCGAACGGTATCAACACCACCAAAGGGATTTTTGCAAAAATCCGGATTTGTCGTGTACCAGCGACGATTGAAAACTTCGGAGGATTCATCGATTCCACCCCAGCCAATTCTAGCAGGTCGTCTGTTCTCCAACGCACGACGCACACAGTCGGCAATACGACGTGAAAGAAACCCATGATAATTCGGGTTGCTGGCACGCGTGGCGGAATGTGTATGAGTGGCCGCCATCAAGATGTTTTCCGGAGGCAGATCTGTTTCTGCTTTAATCCCGCATTTCCCAGATGACTTCCCTCGCTTTGGCACGTAATTTGCGCCAT
>NZ_CALEMX010000138.1 GCF_937910335.1 uncultured Gimesia sp.
GTTGATTGTCTCGATTCACAGGGGCGGTTACGTTATGATCGTTATCGTAACTGGAAACATACACATCCACCAACAATTTCGCCATGTCCGGTATCAGTTTTCCCGTCATGCGTGAGAATTTTAGCGACTCTGATCCAGGTGGACTTAAGGAACTGAGAATGGCCGAAGAGACCCGGGCACATTTTAAACCCGGTTTAACAACATGGATTCTGATCAGCTTGTTTCTGGGCATTGGCTGCGGCTTATTTTTTGGTGAGCTGTGCGCCCCGCTCAAACCGTTCGGCGATGTCTTTATCGGTCTACTGCAGATGACAGTGCTGCCTTATATTACGCTTTCACTCATTTTTAATCTGGGTCGCATTTCCTTCAAGCAGACACGCAGCATGGCGCTGACAGTGATAATGCTGCTATTGGTTTTGTGGTGTATCGGCTTGTTCTTTGTTTGCATTATGTCTCTCTCGTTCCCCTTCTGGCAGAAAGGGGCATTTTTCAGTACGAGTATCGTCGAGGGGCCTAAGAGCGAGAGCCTGTACGATTTATTCATTCCCGCTAATCCTTTTTTCTCGCTGGCAAACAATGCCGTTCCTGCGGTGGTTCTGTTTTCTATTGGACTGGGAATTGCCTTAAGTGGCATTCCCAAACGGGAGCGTTTGCTGGAACCAATTGCCGTGGCCGTAAATGCTTTAATGCGACTCAATCGGATTGTGGTCCATTTTTCCCCTTTTGGAATTTTTGTGATTGTCACACATGCGGTTGGGACACTGCCGTTTGAAAAATTCGGATTACTGCAGGCCTACCTTTTAACATTTTCAGCCGCCACGATCCTGCTGACAGTCGGCATTTTGCCAATGCTGATTTCGGTTTGTACTCCCGTCCGTTATTGGGACGCCATCAAAGTCTCACAAACCGCCGTCATTGCTTCATTTGTACTTGGCAGTACGTTTGCAGTATTGCCGCTCATTGTGGAAGCCGCCCGGGAAATTCTGGATCGCTATCATCTGGAAGAAGAAGACACCGGGGGTACGCCCGATGTGCTGATTCCGCTGATCTTCCCCTTTCCGGATCTGGGTCGAATTGTCGGCTTAGTATTTATTCCCTTCTCAGCCTGGTTTTATGGCATGAGTTTAACGCCCGAACAATATCCTCAATTCTTAACGCTGGGAATGGCTGGTTCATTCGCCAAGCCGGCAGTCTCGATTCCCTGGTTGCTCGATCTAATGCATATTCCCCATGACATTTTTCAACTCTATCTGGCAGTCGGAGTCTACACCACGCGACTGGGAGATGTACTCCGCTCGGTTTACCTGTTTTCCTTTGCCATACTCGCAGCGGCTTCGTTATCGGGAACGCTCAAGATTCAATGGAAACGTTTGATTTCCTACTCGCTACTCTCATTGTGTGTAACAGGAGTCGTCATTGCCAGCATTCACGGGGTCCTGAATTATACCTTCAAAGATGACTATCAATCTAAAGCGATGATTGCGGATCGACAACTGCTCTTCCCGGCGGTGCCTGCTACGATTCTTAAAGAGTCGGTACCGAATCCACACAAGATCCAGCCCAATGAAACCCGCATCGATCGCATCAGGCGGCGCGGCATCATTCGCCTTGGCTTCGATGCCAAACGCCTCCCATTTTCTTACTATAATGATCAAGGTGAGTTGGTGGGTCTCGATATTGATATGGCGCACCGTCTGGCGCAGGACCTGGGAGTGAGCATCGAATTTGTGCCGTTTACTCCCCAGACGTTGATTGAACAGTTGAACCAGGATCATTTCGATCTGGCGATGTCCGGCCTGGAAGGCACTATCGAACGGGCCACCGCGTTCCCCGTTGCCGATTCTTATATGGATGTCACACTGGCATTAGTCGTTCCCGATTATCGTAAGGTCGAATTTTTAGACTTTGATAAATTGAGGCACTCATCGGATCTGAAAATCGCCGTTGTTAACAATAGTTTTTACGATGAAAAGGCACACGAATTTTTTCCGAATGCCACGTTTATTCAAATTGATTCGGAAGAAGACTTTTTCACGAACAAAGCGGGAGACGCACGAAAATTAGTGACGAGTGCCGAAACCGGCGCAGCCTGGACGCTCTTGTATCCCCGGTTCTCTGTGATCAATCCCTTCAAGAAGAATATTCGAGTCCCCATGTATTACCTGGGCGCACACGATGTTGAGTTCGAAGAATTCATGGAAGTCTGGCTCGAACTCAAAAAGAAAGAAGGCGTGTTCGCCTCCCTCTACAACTACTGGATCTTAGGCAAAGACGAAGCAGACGTCACACCACGCTGGTCCATCATCCGCAACGTCCTGCACTGGATTGATTGAAACTATAATAACAGTTGAAAAACTAGCTTGGACTCGATCTTCTGACTTGTGATATACTCTCTGCGCTTCGACGTCGTGTCTGTAGAAGAGCCATGCCGAAAGGGATTCTTGTAAGGAGTGAATCATGTTTGGTCGTATGTCACTCGCTACTTTATTGCTGATGCTTATTGTGAATTCTTCTGCACAGGCACAACCATCTGAAGACAAACCGAAATACACACCAGCTGAACAACTTATACTTTCCTCATTTCAGATTGATGTGGAACGTGTCCGAACTCTACTCAACGCAGGCGTGGATCCTGACGTCCTAGTCCGCGTGAGTCCCAGCGCCATTCACCCTCACTTTGGCAACAACCCATTCCAAGGTAATGGCTTTGGTCTTATGTGGTCAACTAGGTCTTACAAGTGGATTCCCTTGCTCGCCGTCGCTTATAGCCGTCGTACACCTCCACCAAAAAACGCGAACGACATCGTAACAAAAGTGGTTGATCCGAAAGTTCTCCAGGACTGTGATAGACGACGTGTGGCAATTGCCAGACTAATCATTAATCGGTGTGCCCAACTTGATCTGAATGATAGTTTTGGAACAACTCCACTAAATGTCGCTCTTGAAAATGGATATGTTCCGCTTGCGTTATTATTGATCAGATCAGGCGCCGATCCAAATTTGATACCGCGACACTCTCTTAGTGGCGAACACCTCGCAACGCCAGTGCACCTTGCCACAAGGCACCCAGCCGTACTCGAAGTTATTTTGAAGCATGGTGCCAGTCTCACTGTCAAAGACGATACTGGTCATACCCCCTTGGATTGGGCGGCCTATGATTACAATGTAGAAAGTGTTCGAATTCTTATAGCCGCGGGTGCGGATGTTAATGCCAGAGATGCAAATGGAGTGACGCCATTCCACTGGGTCAGGAACTCGAAGACGATTGAAGATGTGGATGAGTCCAGAAAGCAGATAGTCCAACTGTTACTTGATGCCGGGGCGAAAGAATGAAGATTCTGAAAGAGTATGGAAATCCAATGGAGAGAAATCAACAAGAGCGGCCAACACAAGAAGGAACTCGCGAGATAATAAACTGTACCAACTTTCCGATTATGCTTGGTGTCCTCTGTGGGATGTTGGTCTGGATTGTGCTTGCATTGATCGAAGCACCTTCATTTTACACGATTTCTGTCCGGATCTTTAATGAACCAATACCGAAGGTGCTGTTTTCCAAGCCGGGCGATTGCTGGGTTCATCGAGGCTTGTTAATGATCTTGGCCTTGATGGGAGGTTCTTTGGGAGTTATGTTTTCACAGTGGCCCAAAAAGAAATCCATAATCTTCTTGTTAGCCATACTTGTAATTATAACGATCTTTGCCGCGATTGGATTCCGATGACAGAATGAAATGAATGCGGCACACGCTCTTGGTTTACTGTGACTAACGATGGCCAGAGCATTATGATTTGAGCATATTACTTAGGAAACACATTCACTCGTTTGGCCCAGGCTTGCCATTGGGTTGATAACTCGTTCACTTTTTCGGGATGACTACTCGCGAGATTGTTCAATTCCGCGCGGTCTTTTTGTACGTCATACAGTTCCCACCTCTCGGGCTTCAGTCCGCTTTTCGGAGTGACTCTCCGGCCGACCAGTTTCCAGTCGCCGGCTCTCACAAAGGCGTTGTTTTCATGTTCAATGAAAATCGGATTCGCACGGCTTAATGTGTCACCTTTCATCGCTGGTTTTAATGAGATGCCATCGAGTGCCGGAATCTGATTACCAGCATAAGTTTTCGGATAGCCGGCTCCGGCAACATCGACAATCGTGGGCATAATGTCAATTAACTGTGCCGGGTCTCGGAACCATTTATTACCCGCATTGATCTGTTGCGGCCAGTGCATGATGAAGGGTGTCGCACTCCCGCCTTCGTGGGCATAGTGTTTATACAGGCGAAAGGGAGTATTCGAGGCATTGGCCCAGGCGGTTCCATAGCTGTTAGCGGGCTGCAGGTTCCGTTTCTCGATGTCGAAAAACTCGCCGCGCCCTAATTTGCCACCTTCGGCACAACCGCCGTTATCGGAAAGAAACATGATCAACGTGTTTTCATATTGATGGTTTGCTTTGAGCCAGTGTACCAGCTTGCCAATATTCTGATCAACGCGGTCAATCATCGCGGCGTAGATCGCCATCTTCAGAGCCATCTCTTTTTGTTTTTCCACATTCAGCGAATCCCAGGCGGGGACCGATTTGTCACGCGGAGAGAGCCTGGTGTCTGCAGAAATCAAACCCGTTCTCTTTTGTCGTGCAAAACGCTGCTTGCGAAGCTTATCCCAGCCGATCATGTACTTCCCACGATATTTATCAATATCTTCCTCATGCGCCTGCAGTGGCCAGTGCGGTGCAGTGAATGCCAGATATAAGAAGTACGGATTGTCCTTTTGTGAGTTTTCCCGTTGATGTTCGTCCATAAAACGAATGGCATAATCGGTAAAGGCATCAGTGGTATAAAAGGAACGCTCCGTTGTACTTTCTGGTGATTCG
>NZ_CALEMX010000139.1 GCF_937910335.1 uncultured Gimesia sp.
CAACAGCATCAAAGCGGGCACGGTCTGGGTGAACTGTTATGATGTGTTCGATGCAGCTGCCCCCTTTGGTGGGTTCAAAAGAAGCGGAATTGGTCGCGAATTGGGAGCAGCGGGTCTTTCTGCTTATACCGAACTGAAAACGGTCACGATGAGCCTTGATTGAGCGGTTTGACTGTCTAAAAGGCCATTTTCGAAGTCAAGGCTGCAAAACAGGATGTTCGAACTTATTATCTCATAGTAGTTTAGTGTGATTAATTTATGATCTCATTTGTGCTGTAAGGATCGACCAGCAAACAATTTTTGCTATAATCGCCGCAAAATTGAATTCAATTCATCTGGAACAGGAAGTTCGAATGGGATCATGGCATATCATTTTTACACTGGGTATCTTGCTGGCTGCCGGTTTGATATCAGGCACATTGGGGGAATTACTTCGTCTTCCGAAAGTGACCGCCTATTTATTGATGGGTGTCATGCTGGGTCCGGCAGTTTTTGGTGTGATTCCGCATCACCAACTTGAAGAACTCGAGCCGCTGGTTCATCTGGCCATGGCGTTAGTATTATTTAATCTTGGATGCCATTTTACCTTATCTCGTCTCAATCGCTTAATCCACCGCGTACTCCCCATTTCTATCAGTGAAATACTGGCTACTTTTTTTGCTGTTTCAATAGGTTTGTTCCTGATTGGTGAATCTGGCAGTGCTTCCATTTTGCTGGGAGCCCTGGCGATTGCCACAGCCCCGGCGACAACGATCCTGGTTCTGAAAGAAATGGAATCGGAAGGTCCCATTTCCGAGTATACCGGCATCCTGGTTGCGCTGAATAACTTAGTCTCCATTATCGCGTTTGAAGTGATATTTGTCGCAATTTATTTTTTTCAGAGTGATAGCCAGGGAGCGTCGGCTTCTACGCAACTGGGGCATCTGAGTCTGGATATCTTCGGCTCGATTTTCATCGGTATCTTCGGCGGTTTGATGATCAGCTATGGTAATGCTGTGATCAAAGGAAGCGGTCGGATCATTATGCTGATAGCGTTAATCTCACTTGCTTTGGGAATGTGTCAGACAATGGAATTACCATACATGCTGACGTTTCTTGCTATGGGATTTACTGTGGCTAATTCCCTGGTTGAAGAAGATGTACCAAAAGTTGAAACGGAATTAAATCCACTGACAGGGTTTTTATGTGTATTGTTTTTTATGATACATGGTGCCGATTTAAAGCCTGATCAATTCATCCATGCTGGATGGATTGGGGGAGGTTATATTGTTCTGCGGTTACTGGGTAAATATTTGGGTGTGTTGATTCCGGCAAAAATGCGCAAAGAAGAACCTGAAGTGCAACAATGGTTGGGAACCACTCTGTTTGCACAAGCCGGTGCCGCCATAACTTTGGCGGCTATTGCAGAGAGTCGCGATTCCGTATTAGGAGGACATCTGCAGACCATCATTCTGGGGTCGGTTGTGTTTTTTGAAATTGTGGGTCCCATCATGATTCGTCAATCTGTCTTGCGTGCTGGCGAGGTTCCGTTGATTCACGCGATTCACCATACTGCCGGTGATCCGGTTAGCGAATTCCACGCATTAATTCGTCGCTTTTTAGTTTCCTTTGGACTGCTTTCTGAAGATGAGCAGCCCCACGATGAAATTCTGGTCGAACAACTCTATCGGAAAAATGTCAAAGGGATTTCACAGACGGCGACATTCAATGAGGTGATTTCCTTTATTGAGCATAGTCATGACAATACCTTTCCAGTGCTTGGTGCCAACGATGAGGTTGTAGGAGTCATCCGCTATCAGGACTTGAGTAATACATTATTTGATCCCAAAATTGGGTCTCTGGTGCGCGCAGCGGATCTGGCGAATAATCTGGAGACAGTCGTTTATCCCGATGATTCACTGGCACGTGTCTGGAGTAAATTTCGGGAAGATTCTTACGATTGTTTGCCCGTAGTTTCCCGAGAGCAACCGCATCGGATGTTGGGTGTGATTCGGCGTTGGGAAATATTGAAGTATTATATCAAGGGTCATAAAACTGCTCAGGGGATTGATACTAAATCAGGCCATTAAACTCCGTGGCTGACAATAGAACGGCACAAGCGGGCTATTGCGATTTCGTCGAAAACTTCTAAACTGAATAGAGTGATACGATAGCGTTACAAGTCTCAGAAAATCCAAACTTCGATACAGGATCTTTCACGGTGAATCGAGTTGCTTTAATCACGGGAATTAATGGTCAGGATGGATACTATCTTTCCAGGTTTCTGGAAAGTAAGAATTATGAAGTTCATGGTATCACTTCTTGCAGTAAGCCAGGGATCGGGGAGCCACCGAAGAACTGTCATTATTGTGATTTTGCCGAAGGTTCCAATCTCAATAAAATCATCAATGAAGTGCAGCCAGATGAGGTCTATCATCTGGCGGCCCAAAGCCATGTGCGACTTTCATTCGATCTCCCTGTTTATACAGCAGAGGTGACGGGTGTTGGTACACTCAGACTTCTAGAGGCATTACGGTATTACGAAGACCAAAACCAAAAAAAGGTTCGTTTTTATCAGGCATCTTCAAGCGAAATGTTTGGTAAAGTTGTTGAATCACCCCAGAGTGAAACAACTCCTTTCCATCCTCGAAGTCCTTATGCATGTGCCAAAGTATTCTCCTATTGGCAGACAATCAATTATCGTGAATCCTATGGAATGTTTGCCTGCAATGGGATCCTGTTCAATCATGAATCTCCCCGGCGCGGCGAAGCGTTTGTGACTCGCAAAATTACCAAAGCAGTCGCGCGGATCAAATTAGGGATGCAGGACAAATTGTTTCTCGGAAATATTGACGCGAAACGAGACTGGGGTTTTGCAGGAGACTATGTCGAAGCGATGTGGTTAATTTTGCAACAGGAAAAACCGGATGATTTTGTGATTGGCACAGGAGAGACACATTCGGTTCGCGAATTTCTGGAAGCTGCTTTTAATGCCGTCGATCTGGACTGGAAGAAGTATGTCGAGATTGATCCGCAGTATTACCGCCCTGCGGAAGTAGAATTGCTTTGTGCAGATCCGACGAAAGCACGTGAGAAACTGAATTGGAAAACGAAAGTTTCATTTGAAGAACTGGCACAACTGATGGTTGAAGCCGACATGAAGTTGACTCAGCAGGAGAAAATTCTCGGCGACGCTACTTCCTGATGTTGTTTAGTCTTTTCTTCTTCCAGCGCGGATTACCCTATGTCAATTCGAAAAGAAATCGAAGAGCTCCGTAAGAAAATCGAGCATCATAACCGTCTCTATTATATCCAGGCAAAACCGGAAATATCCGACCGTGAGTTTGATCTGGATATGAAACGGCTGGAACAGCTGGAATCGGAACATCCAGAATTCGATTCTCCAGACAGTCCGACAAAAAAAGTTGGTGGTGCTCCCATAGAAGGTTTCCAGACGGTTGCCCATCGATTGCCCATGTTGTCGATCGATAATATCTTTGAAGTGGATGGGCTTAAAGAGTTTGAAACCCGGATATGTAAACTGCTTGGCGAAGAACAGATTGAGTTAACCGCGGAATATAAAATCGATGGTGTGGCGGTTTCACTCATTTATGAACAGGGGGTTTTAACTCAAGGTGTTACACGTGGTGATGGTCAGCAGGGAGATGATATTACCCATAATGTGCGCATCATCGGTGGGGTTCCGTTGCGTCTGGAAACGAAAAATCCGCCTGAATTACTGGAAATCAGAGGTGAAGCA
>NZ_CALEMX010000140.1 GCF_937910335.1 uncultured Gimesia sp.
AATCATCGGAGCCCTCTGTCCCAGTCGAACAGGATGAGATCGATGTTGATCTGATCGAGCGAAACCCCTATCAGCCCCGCCAGGATTTTGCCGCGGATTCACTGAAGGAACTGGAAGGCAGTATTCGTCAACATGGTGTTTTGCAACCGTTGCTCGTCCGACCTTTTGACGGGGCCTACCAACTGATTGCCGGTGAACGGCGATTGAAGGCGGCCCGCGAGGCCGGGCTCAAAACGGTACCCTGTCGAGTACTGAATCTGGAAGAACGACAAGTTTGTGAAGTGGCGATCGAGGAAAACCTCAAACGAAAAGATCTGAGTGTTCTGGAAAAAGCGCAGGCTTTCAGAAATTACCTGAATCAATTTGACAGCACGATTGAACAGCTGGCTCAGACGCTAAGTCTGGATCGTTCTACCGTCAATAATATGATCCGATTACTGGATCTCGCAGAACCAGTGAAACAGGCTTTGCAGTCAGAGAAGATTTCAGCCGGCCACGCACGGGCACTCCTCAGTCTGGATGAACAAAGGCAGGTCAGTGTGTGTGAGCAGATTCAGACCGAGTCATTATCGGTTCGGAAAACCGAAGCGGAAGTACGTAAGATACTCAAAGGGGAAGTGGATACCGTTCCATTCGAGAATTCCAAGAAGACTGCCACAGCTCCCGAGATGACAAATCATCTGTTGGATCTGCAGCAGCAGTTGCGGGAACTTCTGGGATCAAAAGTGGAGATCAAACTCAAGACAGATCATTCGGGACAAATTATGATTCCCTTTGATTCCAATGAGGCATTTGAGCGGATCACGGGAGTATTACGGAAGACCGCCTGACAACGAGAACATCGTTTCAAACCAAATTCCTGGCAACCCGAAGAGCAATCAGTTGTTTTTCGGGTTTGCTTTTTGTTGGAGATTCAACAAAATCTGACGGAACGTAGGGTTATCTGGCTGCAGCCGAATGAGCGCGTCGACTGATTCCAATGCCAGTTTCCACTTTTGCTGTTTTTCATAAAGCAGCGTTAACATCAGGCGGAAGTCAGCCGACTGCGGTTCAAGTTCGCAAGCTTTAGTGAGTGCGGTAACCGCTTCGTCTTCCCGCCCCAACAGGTAATAGAGTAACCCCAGTCGATATTGCAGCATTCCGTTATCAGGTAGCAATTTGACATCGCGGGCCAGAAGTTTGGCTTCTTCGGTACGCAACTGTTTGGCTTCGTCCTTCCTTCCCTGTTGTTCGAGAAGTTGAGCCAGATTGGATCGCGGCCCAGCGATTGCGGGCGATAGTTTAATAGCCGTTCGAAAACTCTGTTCTGCCTTCTTCAAGTCACCTTGACTGGCAGATAAAATTCCAAGGCTCATATG
This sequence comes from uncultured Gimesia sp., assembly GCF_937910335.1. GTDB lineage: Bacteria > Planctomycetota > Planctomycetia > Planctomycetales > Planctomycetaceae > Gimesia. The sequence continues at coordinate 1,359 of NZ_CALEMX010000140.1, forward strand.
GGAACCGGTCTGGTCCCCATCAGCGAGCAACCCTGCTTTATATTCATTGAGTGCGCGTTTCATCGCTTCTTTGTTTTTTTGCGTGTCCGGCAAGATGGGCAGCGAAGACAGAATCCTCGCTACTTCGGTTCTTATTCCCCGCGATGAATCGGTCAGACCTTGGGCGAGTAACTTGCCGATTTTGTCTGCTTCCTGTTCGGAGTGGGGAGTCCAACCTTCAAAGCCACGCAGTGCTGCCAGGCGAACGATTTCTTCTTTTGATTTGAGCGCCTTTTCAATCAGAGCTCTACTTTCTGGTGTATGATACCGGGTTGCTAATAAGGAAACGGCAGTGGCACGCACGATCGGGCCCACTTCTTTATCACGCGTCAGCTTTATGAGAGCACGTTCGACTTCTGGATTTCCCGATCGGCCGGCTGCCAGAATTTCGCCATAATGGGGATCGTTACGTCGCTTGGTTCCATACCATTTATCAATGCTCTTAGCGGCCCATTCGGGAGTTTCACCAGGCTTGGTATGGCATTGATTGCAGGCGTTAGGCGTACCCAGTTTGACTGTTAAATCAGGTCGTGGTATTCGCAGACTGTGATCTCGCCTGGGGTCAACGACCATGTAGTTCTTGGAGGGCATATGGCATTCGACGCATGAGGCACCCGTGCTGCCCACCTTATGATGATGGTGGCCGGGAACATCATACTTGGCATCGAGATGACATTGAGTACAAAGTTTGTTGCCTTGGAATTTCAGGCGTGTGGAATGAGGGTCATGACAGTCGGTACATCTAACGCCTTTGCGATACATTTTACTCTGCGTAAAAGAACCGAAGACATAGACTTCATCGTTGATTTGACCATCAGGATGATATAGGTTCTCTTCTAAGAGTGAGAGTGCATAATGGTCGTGGAAACGGTCCAGTGGGGTGTGGCCGGGAGCAACGTGTCTCCTGCGCGAGTGACAAGGGGCACAGCTCTCCAGTTGCGCAGTCGGATCTTTTCCTTTCAGTTTGGCCAGGCCATATCCATAACGTCTATCCCAGAAAATGGAATTCGATTTGGCGAGTTGCACATGAATGGAACCCGGACCATGACAGGCCTCACAACTGACGCGCATTTCCGAAAATGAAAAGTGATGTGTATCGGAAGCGATATCATAATTTTTGGACCAGTTCGTTGTATGACATTCAGCACACATATGATTCCAGTTCTGAGCGAAGCCGGTCCAATGTAACGGGTCATCGGGCCCAAAGGGTTCATCAGGATTGGCATAGTACCAGCGTTTCTGTTCGGTGTCCCAAGTAACTGGCAATACCTGAATCTTGCCTCGTTCCAGTTCGGTCAGATATTGTTGTAGCGGCTTGACTCCAATGACATACTTGACCTCAAATCGGGATCGCTTTCCATCGGGGCCTTGTGTGGTGACGTAATACTTGTCCCCGGCATGGGTCATTGAAGAGGTGATGCCGAAATGTTTGAGTTCTGTATTATTGAAATCACCCAGCACAAATTCGGGAGTTGCCAGATTCATGGCGAGGTCGTGGTCTGAACCTTTCCAGAGAGCCGCTTCTTTCTGGTGACATTGAAAACAGGTTTGACGACCAACGTATGTTGCCGCTTCCCCTTCCGGAAGTGTCGACCACCAGTCAATGGCCAGACCGATCGATGTGATACCCACAAATATAATGATGCCGTATATCCAGCGCTTCTTCATCGCGTTAATGCTTTGTCAGTTTCTCTCAGGATGATTTTTAAATGGAACGGTTGTAGAATATGTCTTTAATCATACATGCTCACACCAGGAGACAAGATGGCAGTTTGTCAAGAATCCTGCAGAGAACTCAGAAAAACGCCCCTCATTTCCCAGCGTACAGAATACCCTCGAATATGCAATACACCATTTACCGAAGATGTGAAAGGCAACCGCGCGCTCAAAAGTTATCACAACTTGGGGATCGTTTCTTCAGGAGCGATCTCCTGTGGGACAGGGTACTCTTCTCCCTCAATTCGTAATTCTGTGTCTTCACATATTTTCAGTGTTGGTAAGAAACGTTTTGCCATGCGGGCCTGTAAAGTGACTCGAGAATTATCGCTGGAATACTCACGCGATATGATTACAGAATGATCTTCCAGTTGGGAAAGTAACTTACCATTTCCGACAGGTGTTTCTACTTCAACAATAACATACCCGGAAGCAAGACGATCAATTACGGCTTGAGACAGACGTTCCAGACCTTCGCCGGAAACGGCACTGACACTGATGCCGTTATCGTATTTTAAACGCAACACATCGAGTTTAGATCTGTCTTCGATCTTATCCGTTTTGTTAAACACGAGAATTGCATTCTCGTGATCAATGCCAATTTCGTCGAGTACTTTATTGACGGTTTTAATATGGTGTTCAACCTCCGGGTTACTGGAGTCAACCACATGTAATAGCAGGTCTGCCTGTCGTGCTTCTTCCAAAGTCGATTTGAAGGAAGCGACCAGATGATGAGGTAGGTCTCTGACGAAACCGACTGTATCGCTGAGCAAAATTTCTCCCCAATGCGGAAGTTCCCAGCGCCTGGTTCGCGTATCAAGCGTAGCAAATAACTGATCTGCAATATAAACATCAGCGCCTGTGAGCGCATTCATCAATGTGCTCTTACCCGCATTCGTATAACCGACGAGTGAAACAGTAACGTTTTGAAACCGATTGGAAACGGTTCTTTCCCTGCGACGTTCGACTTCCGTAAGTTTGCGTTTTAATTCTGCAACGCGCCTGTCTAATAATCGACGGTCGGTTTCGAGCTGCTTTTCACCAGGGCCACGGCCTGCACCAACGCCCCCTTCAATTCGTTCCAGGTGAGTCCATAATCGTTTTAATCGAGGACGAAAATAGAGCAGTTGTGCCAGCTCAACCTGCAACTTGGCTTCGTAAGTTTTTGCATGCGTTGCGAAGATATCGAGAATCAATTCACTGCGATCTACAATGACAGTTCCCGTTTCCTCTTCGATGTTTCTTCCTTGAGAGGGGGAAAGATTATTGTCAAAAATGACCAGTTCAGCATCCAGATGATCCACCATTTGCTGAAGTTCTGTAAGCTTCCCTTTTCCCAGGCAAGTGGCAGGATGAGGATGCTCCCGATTTTGAACGAGTGTGCCAACTACCTGGACGCCAGCAGTTTCGACTAAACCTCTTAGCTCATCCAAAGCCTGACTTTTGTCAACATGATTTGAAGGAGAAACAACTGAGACCAAAATCGCTTTTTTAGCTTTGACTTGTAGTTCTTCTCGTTTAGGATCCGACAAGGAAATTCAACCTTATTTGGTGTAGTCAGTAGTGAAGTGGCTAATTTATGGTTCTCTCTTCTATGTCCCATTTTAACAGGTTGTCATTGAGAGAACAGGCTATTTATTTAATGGTGACACCAAATACGCTCGTTAAGTTCATAAGCAATTTGAATGGAGTCTTTACTTCAAGCCTTAATCGATTGTATGTATACGAAAATGTACAACTGTTTAGATTGATGGTTTCATTAATACGACATCCAGCGCGTCTGCGCGGGTGCAGGCTTCCCAGTATGCTTTATATTCCTGATACTGATCTTCAAATACGATCCCTCCCAGATGATCCACTTTACGTTGACAGATCAAATGTGAATTTTCAACAAAAATGGATGCCTCATAACGGCCCCACTCACATTGCAATTTATGTTCGTAAGGCAATCCATAGCCCTGATAACCCGAGGGAATCTCAATTTTGTGGTAGTCAGTGAAACGAACAGGGGTGGGAGTTTGCAAGGCGGAAGTTCTTTTTTGAACATTCACAACGCCTGCAGAGTGCATGGCCCCAATCCAGGGGATGCGAAATAAGATGATCTCTTTGATCTGTCGTGACCATTGGTCAAGCGTGGTTCGATAAGTATAGCTGACATCTCTTGAAATGTCTTTGAGATTGAGAAACCGAGGCGATTCAATTCTGGCGCCCGTCAAGTCAGACGCCAGTTCTTTCTCCATCGTGAGTGCCGTGGATTCTTCGTTGCGGTAAATGTATCGTAAGCGATACTCCAGCGCCATATCGCCGGTTGTTGTCACATCCGCCGTGAATTGATAACAGCAGTCTTCAGATAAAACACCGACACAGTTGCGATTAATCTGATGACTTTCAGGACTACAATCGGGAATCGTAGTCAGTTCTCCTCCTTCGGAATTTAAGAGCAGAGCCTGAGTCCCCTGATCATTAGATGGCAAATCTTTGAATGTAACAGGTCCACCGGCCGGGTCCAGCCAGAGTCGGGCTCCGTTATCCAGGTCAGCGCAAACAATAGCGTGGTCAAATCGAGCTCCTGGTAAGAATGCGACCCTTCCATTTGTTCGAGTGAGAAGAATAGCAATGTGGGCTTTGATTCCCAGATGTCTGAGCATCGAAACCATCAAAGAGGATTTGTCTTTGCAGTCCCCTCGCATGTCCTCCAGCATGGATCCCACTTCACGAGTTTTTTCCAGATTCAGCTCATTGGGGTGCCGGCCATATCTGACATCTTCAGAAGAATACTTATAAATCGAAAAGAGCTTTTCTTCACTGGTCTGATCTTCCTGTGTGAGATCTTCCGATAATTTCTGGATTTGGGAAGGTATCTTGAGCGGGGGTTCCAGATCCTGCATATAGAATTTTGTGACAGGTTCCCAGGAAGGAAGTGTTGTAATATCAACCCATGGTAGTACATCACGTGCATGGGGAGTGCCATCATCAGTTTCATAACCGGGAACATCATGCAGGTCCCATTGATAGACTTGATATTTTCCCTGTTTCCATTTTTGCGGCTCTTCGTCAGTACGATACAATTTATATTCGAGTGAAAATGGTTCCGCAACGGCTACGGTAAAACGAAGTCGTCGGCAGGGAATTGCAAAGCGTAAATATTCCTGACCCCACATGCAGGCACCAATTCGATCGGGAATGAAAAAATCATATTGCTCATCCAACTCGACTGTTACACCGGGGCGAAGAGGATAAAAATTCAAAGAAGTCTGTCCGTAAGGTTGAACAACTTTCCGGGCCTTCTTAATACCTCCGTCGGGAAGATAGACTTTCGCTGCATGGATTTTATAGCGAGATGTTTGGCGATCATAAATACGATAAACTTCATCCCATTGCGCTAACGATTCATTTGCATAAAGTTTTGTTATGTAATGAGCACGTCGTGTAATTGTTCCATCACGATGTAATACACAAACCGTATCGGAAACAAGATTGTATTCGCCCCAATGTTGCAGTTCATCATCCGCTATCTCAGGCTGATGAACATGATCAATTGAAATACGCGGAGCGAACATGGACGTCTTCCGCGCCATTTTAAACCGCGTGCGCCATAGCTTGCGTTTTGGTTTCAAAGTCAATTCTTTATTGCTTCGATTCAATGCGAGGGACTTCTTTCAGAATGCTTAAAAAAACGACGGAAAGTACGTCAGGTATTTTAGCGTTAAACCGAGTCTGGATGCCAATATAAGCAGCGTGAAATGCGAGCGGTTCGAGAATTGACAGCGATAGAAATAGAAGAAGCGATCGAAAGATCGATCGCTTCTTACTCGTTATGGCTTGAAGTCTCCAAATACTACTTAGGTCGATTATCTCTTCCTTTTAGCAGCTTTTTTCTTTTTAGCAGCCTTTTTCTTTGGGGCGGCTTTTTTCTTAGCAGCTTTCTTCTTCACAGTCTTCTTAGCTGCTTTCTTTTTGGTAGCCTTCTTTTTGGTAGCTTTCTTAGCAGCTTTCTTTTTAACAGCTTTCTTCTTTACTGCTTTTTTCTTCACTGCTTTTTTCTTTGGAGCAGCCTTCTTTTTTGGTGCTGCTTTTTTCTTTGCCTTTTTCTTTGCCACCGCAAATCCTCCTTTGAGAGTTAAACGAGGGCTGCCTTGCCGCTGGCTCCGGGCTATAAGTCGGCACAGGTCTGCCACAACGAATAAGAATTGAGTCTGTCAACCTTGACAAACCCCGATGTTTGACCCTGTTGAAAATGAAGTGTTATTCAATAAAACGTTTTTTCAAATTCACACTCATTACACAATAAGGACTTACATCTATTTGATGGCAATCATCGTAAATATTTCAGAAAATTCTGCAAGCCATTTCTTTTACGAAATCGTATTTTTATGCTTGTTCTGGTGTTGCACGAACTTTGTGTTTCAGTTTGAACTCGTTCAAAAACAGAAATCATTTTGTGAAGTGTTACTTGAGACCGATAAAATGTAACATCGATTTGGGTCTTCTATTATAGTGTGAAAACGACATTTTTGTTTTATGAAAAACGATTTGTTTGTGTGAAAACGGAATAAAAAAAACGTGCGTACGTTTTTAAAACTCTCTAAAAAGCGGGCAAAAATTATTTTGATGTTTTCGAAAATAATTTTTGCTTAA
>NZ_CALEMX010000141.1 GCF_937910335.1 uncultured Gimesia sp.
ATGGGAAAAAATTTCAAGAGTCTCCCCTATGAAGAGTGTATTTGGATTATCTGATTTGTCAATCAACCCTGTGGCTTTGAGAATATGGTTTTTGATTTGCACAATGGCTCATAGTATCGAGGACCATTTTTTCAGGTAAAGGGTCAGACTGAATGGTCGATAATTCTAGTTCAATCTGAAAAGATTCAGACGAAACTTAATTTGAATTCGAAGTAAGGCGTCCCTGCAATCTGTGAAACTAACTGATCCAGAAATTGATATACCAGTTCACGCCATCAGAGAGGGGGGGGATCAGATCACAGGCCAATAGGAGTGGTGTGTAAAAAGCAGCGAAGAACGGGGAACTCATTGAATTATACGAAGCATACCATTGCCAGAAGAAGGGGCCAATGGAAAGCACATATAACACCATCAGGATGGTGATCTGGATAAAAGAAGTGATAATATACCGCCGCCATGACCACTTTTCTGGAGGCTTCAACTGTTGCTCTTCAGGCAGAGCAGGAGATTGTTTTGGTTCACTTTCCATATCAGATATTCTACACGCGAGAGGCGATCCGGGTCAAATGTCAAACTATTGATGGGTCAAGCCAGCTCTTGTCATTCAGCAAAAATAGAGCTGCCCGCGAGTCTAAATCATCCTGTGACTAAGAGTTTATCCCCCGACACGATTTTCATGTCTGGTTTCCTCGCTTCACATGATGACTGGTGAAGATTAGCTGGGATATTCAGGATCCTCATATTTTAATGCATTTACGATTTTGGTTGAGCGAGCCCCCTGCCCTTTGAAATGAAAGGTTCGTGCTGTTTCTGTTGTGTGCTTGATCTCGATCTGAAGTAAATCATGTGGTAAGACTTCCATGACTTTGTCAGCCCATTCGATCAGACAGACACCATCTGCATACATTAGATCATCGGCTCCCAGTTCCAAAAATTCATCGGTATCCTTCAGGCGGTAGGTGTCGAAGTGGTATAGGGGCAGTTGCCCCTGGTATTCCTGGATCAGAACAAAGGTGGGGCTGTTGACTTCATTGCGATCAACACCCATTGCCGAGGCTATCCCCTGGACCAGACGGGTTTTACCAGCGCCCAGGTTGCCATTTAAGGCAATTACCGTACCTGGTTCAAGTAGTTTCGCCAGCATGGTTCCGAGTCGCATCGTCTCGTTTTCACTGGTTGACTTAAAACACCACTCTGTAACAGCGTTCAAAGAAGTACTTTCCTGAAAAGGTTGAATAGATTTTTATTTAGATGATACTGCAGGTATAGCTTTTTGATTGCGAAATCACAATCCAAGCCGTTTTAAACCCGATTTAGAAAATGTCGCAAAAACAGCAAGAGTGGTCTGTGAACCTGATTCCCCTTTCCATGCCCTTCCCTGTAGAATGAGGCTTGTTTTTCGCTCGTATTCCCGCCTTAAAGTTTATCTTTAAAATGTCTCACGCCTATCGTTGTCTGATCTGTCTCACTCTGACTCACATGGTCGTTGATGCTTCAGCAATTGTTGTGGGACCGTTGTGGGGTGAGTTAAAACGTGTACATTCCTTGACGGAAAATATATTGTTTATGGTGTTGACCATTCATGCATTGGCCTCTTCTCTGGCACAACCCGTGTTTGGATATATCCGTGATCGGTATCCCATTAAATCCATTTTATGGATCGGCCCGTTGCTGGGAGCAGTCATGATGCCAATGGTCGGGCCAGCCAACAATCTGATTGTCTTAAGCCTGGCACTTTTATTGGGCGGTATTGGAATCGGTTCGTTTCATCCAGAGGCAGCAGTCGTAGCGGGTACTCTGATTCCGGAACGCCGTACGCGCAGTCTCTCGTTATTTATGTTTGGTGGAGCAATGGGATTAGCCCTGGGCCCCATCATTTGTGGTGCCGTTGTTTCTACCTGGGGACTTTCCAGTATCTGGGTTCTCGCTCCTTTCTACGCGGGACTGATTCTTATCCTGTATCAATTCGGTAAGCCCCCTGCCAAATTGTTTGAACGAGACCGAAAAAAGCCAGCACAGTCATTATCACAAATGCTGGAAGGTAGAGTCTATTTGGCCTTTTTTTTGTTCTTAGTCTGTTCGCTACGACTGGTACCCAATATGGCGATGGATAAGCTGATTTCCTTCATTCTCGAGAAACAGAACGCATCTGCATTTCAGATCGGCATGATGCAATCTGTATTTTTATTTTCTGCCAGTGCGGGGATGTTATTGATGGCATTTCGTTTTAAGTCGGGGCATGAAAAAGCATTTATGATAGGTTGTCCGCTATTGGGTATTCCCTTAATGGTAGTACTCGGCTGGGAAGGTTGTCCGACATGGCTGATGACATTGATGTTGATTCCCAGCGGATTGGTATTGTGGGGCACCAGCCCGGCGATGGTTTCCTATTCGCATCAACTGTTTCCCAAAGGAGGCGGTGTTGCCTCGGCAATTACGATGGGTATGGCTTGGGGGGGAGGCGGAATGATTCAGGCCAAAATAACAAGTCATTTTGTCGCGATCGATGTTCCCCACCAGGCTTTCCACGCCATTATTCCTTGTCTGATTCTGGCAACTTTGGGCGCGATGTTGTTGCCTTCTATTTCCAGGCAAGCTGAACCTGATGCAGAATCCGTATAATTAGTTTGCTTAGTTAGTCATTCATTTTTTAGTATGTGATGCCTGTGGTGCAGTAGGATTAGGAACATCGACAGGGTTAAAGTGCTGATTCACCTTGGAGACCGAGAAAAATCGACAGTGAAAATCAGGAATTTGTTAAATTCCGTCTGTTTTTCACCAAATTGGCCAGCGTAGACGAAAAATATTGGTTTTGATTGAAAACGAACAAAGATGGGTTTGAGCTCACACAAGATATGGTATCTCAAAGAGAGATTATCAAAAGATTCACTCAAAATATCCGATTCACTGGACAGCCTGTTTTCAGGTGACTAAGATCCGCTCACTCAAATGAATTGAAATGATTCAAGAATATTCATTTGAGGTTACTGTACTTTGTCAGTAGCAATCGGACCGAAGGAACGGACCGCTATAGAGAGAATGGATTCTATTTTCTATTCGTTCGATGAGGGGGGAATTTCATCCACTCGAGCGCACTTCTATTGCGAGCTTTTCTGCAGTTTGTTTCCTCTGGTCTCATAGTTGGGGAATTCCCGTAGTTTCCCCAGAATGTTTTTTGACCGCACAGGAAGTGCATTAGAAGTGAAGGATGGACCCAATGTCTAAAAAACCCTTGATCGGAATTACCGGAGACTTTCGTCCCGAGCAAAAAGAGTCGCAACCTTTGAGCTGGTTTTATACTGGCTACTATGATTCCGTGACTGATGCCGGTGGAATACCTTTACTGGTACCTCCCTTATCAGATGATGATGATTTAAAACAATTTCTAGAACAACTCGATGGCCTGGTGCTCTCCGGTTGTGCTCTGGATTTGGATCCAATTCGCCTTGGATTTGAAAAGCACCCTGCTTCCCGCGCCATGCCGCTACGCCGTGAGGATTTTGATAGACGAATCTGCACAATGGCAATGGAAATGAAAATGCCTCTGTTGGCAATCGGGGCGGGCATGCAGTTGATGAATGTCTTGAGTGGGGGAACTTTGCACCAGCATGTTACAGAAGACGTTCCCGGTGCCATGTATCACCGTGATGGAGTCGAAGCCAATTTAAGACACATTATTGATATCGTACCTGGCACACGTGTTGATAAAATGTATGGTCCTGGCGAAATTCGAGTAAACAGTCAGCATCACATGTCAGTTAAGTACATCTCAAAAATGTTTATTGCTTCAGCCACTGCTGCAGATGGCGTTATCGAAGCAATTGAGATTCCCGATGAAGACTGGTTTTGTGTGGGCGTTCAATGGCATCCACAAAATCATTCTGCATCTGCATTGGATATGCAGGTCTTCGAAAACTTCCTGGCCGCCTGTGAAGAGCCAGAACCACAAATTTTGCAAATGCCTGTCCGCAAAGCTGCTTAGACCGACCTCGATTTGTTGAAATGGCATAATGACTTATTAGCAGAATACCCTTCTGTATAGTGTTTTAGTGAAACGATGAGATTGAAATCGGCAAGTCATAACAACTTGCCGATTTTTTATTTCCGGGCCCGACATCGGGAATATTTGAATTTGTGACGGTTAATCTGACGATAACGAATGTAGGCGATTGAATATCGCGCTCACTGACGATTCATTGTATGAGATTCCGAAACTAAGATACAATGTAAATGAATGTCAGGAAACAGTTTATCAACGGACAATGAACTGAGACCTGTCAATAGAGCCTGAAATGAGACTATGACGACGGCGCACTATCGAGTCGATCTCAATATATACAGCGGTCCATTGGACTTGCTGTTATATCTGATTCGGCGAAATGAATTGGACATTCTCGATTTTCCGATCGCTTCCATTACTGCATCATTCAATGAGTTTCTTGATGTATTGGAGTTGATAGATTTGGATATCGTCGGCGATTTTATCGTGATGGCCAGTACATTGACAGAGATCAAAAGTCGTATGGTTCTGCCAAGGGCAGAAGAGGAAGAAATTGCAGAGGTCATTGATGATCCACGCAGCGATTTAATCCAACAGTTGCTTGAATACAAAAAGTTCAAAGATGCCGCCACTGCATTAGAGGAGCACGCAGCAGAATGGCAGGAACATTATCCGCGATTAACAGACGAGCGACCCAGGTCGGGTAAAGATCCTTCAGAAGATCTGATAAAAGAAGTGGAACTTTGGGATCTTGTAAGTGCCCTCGCGCGAGTGGTCAAGCGTAAGGAAGTGGAAGAAGAGTCCAGTATCACCTATGATGATACTCCCATTTCGACATATGTCGAAAGGATTGCTGCGCGTGTACGTGGAGAACAGCGGGTAGCATTCAGTGCTTTCTTTGAGGGTGAAAAACTTCGCAGTCGGATCATAGGAATCTTTCTGGCTATTCTGGAACTGTTGCGCCATCATCAGTTCCGGGCAGATCAGCCAGTCGAATATGGAGAAATTTGGTTGATGCCGCCGCTCGCTGAGGGGGATGAAGTCGAGGAAACGTCCAAGCTTTCGGCTGCCGAAGAAAATTTGATGCCACCATCAGAGATTGAGTCCACGAAAGAAAGCTCATCCGGTGAAACGGCTTCAGAAGACTAAGCCATCGTTCATTCCCAAGTGTCTCAAGCGCAGGGTGAATACATTACTGTGTTCACCCGTTTTCGTTCAAGATATCGAGGGGGACTTTAATCTCCGCTTTGAGTCCCTTCCCCTGATCGAAGCTGTTTCTCTACAATAGATAATACCATCCCTGTATTCCCTCTGCGTGAAAGAAGTATTCTGCTGTCAATTCGCAGAATCAAAGGAATGAGAGAACATGTCTATTTTCCAACTTAAGAGTGATTTTCAACCCTCGGGTGATCAACCTGCTGCCATTGAGGCGTTGCTAAAAGGGATCAAAGAAGGTAAGGCAGAGCAGGTTTTGTTGGGAGTTACAGGTTCAGGTAAAACGTTCACTATGGCGAATGTCATTGCAGAGTTGGGGCGACCAGCTCTGATTCTCTCACATAATAAAACTCTTGCCGCTCAATTGTACTCAGAGTTTAAGGAGTTTTTTCCAGACAACGCCGTCACATATTTCGTTAGTTATTACGACTATTATCAACCTGAGGCCTACATTCCGCAACGCGATATTTACATTGAGAAAGATGCCTCAATCAATGATGAAATTGATCGCCTGCGATTACTGGCAACCAGCGCACTGGTCAGTCGACGTGATGTCATCGTGGTAGCGAGTGTAAGTTGTATTTATGGTCTCGGGTCTCCCAAGGACTACCTGGAAATGATGATTCCACTCAGAGTGGGAACAGAAATTGACCGTGATGAGATGCTGCGTAAATTAATTGACATTCAATATGATCGAAATAATGTAGAGCTATCGCGTGCGAAGTTTCGTGTTCGTGGAGATGTTGTTGAATGTTGGCCGGCGTATGAAGAGTTTGCCTATCGTATCGAGTTCTGGGGAGATGAAATTGAAAATCTCGCAGTCATTAATCCTTTGACGGGCGAAGTTCTGAGAGTAGTTCAAGAAGCTTATATTTATCCAGCCAAGCATTTCGTTTTGCCACAGGAGCGAATTGATTCAGCGATCAAAGAGATTCAAGAGGAATTAGATGAGCGGCTTCAAGTACTGCAGAGCGAAGGAAAATTGCTGGAGTCCCAAAGATTAAGTGCGCGGACGAGATACGATATAGAATTACTCGAAGAGGTTGGCTTTTGTCCTGGTATCGAAAACTATAGTCGTGCTCTGGCAGGAAGAAAACCAGGGACGCCGCCTGATACGTTACTGGATTTTTTCCCCGATGATTTCCTGATGTTTGTGGATGAATCACATGTATCTGTATCACAGGTGCGTGCAATGTTTGCAGGAGATCGGTCACGTAAAACGAATCTCGTCGATCATGGATTTCGTCTGCCGATGGCACTGGATAACCGCCCACTGACATTTGATGAATGGAATGCTCGTCGCAGGCAGACGATTTTTGTTTCAGCAACACCCGGTGATTGGGAATTAGAGCGTGTAGAAGGAGAAGTTGTACAACAGGTGATTCGCCCGACAGGTCTGATCGATCCTGTAATTCGAATCGTTCCAGCGCGTGGTCAGGTTCCACATTTGAAAGATGAAATACTCAAACGTGTGGAAGTTAGTGAACGCGTGCTGGTGACAACTCTCACGAAACGACTTGCGGAAGACCTTGCAGCTTATTTTCAAGAGCAAGGCATCCGCTGTGCATGGATGCATTCTGAACTTGATGCTTTTGAGCGAGTTGAAATATTGAGAGGGCTGAGAGAAAAGAAATATGATGTTTTGGTGGGGATCAATTTACTCCGCGAGGGGCTGGATCTCCCGGAAGTTTCACTGGTAGCAATTCTTGATGCCGATAAGGAAGGATTTTTACGAAGTGAAACCAGTTTGGTTCAAACAATTGGCCGTTCCGCCAGGCACGTGAACGCGGAGGTGATTCTATATGCAGATAAGATGACACCCAGTATGCAAAATGCGATAGATGAGACTGAGCGTCGCCGGAAAATACAGGAAGATTATAATACTAAGCATGGAATTACTCCGGAGTCGATCAAAAAAGCGATCAAGCGAGGTATTGAAGGAGAGGCTGAAGCTCAGCAGTTTGTTCGAGAATCAGTAGGGTTTACTGATGAATCAGAATACATTACGCAGGAGTTTTTGGGGGAACTGGAAGCAGAAATGCTGGAAGCAGCAGAAAAACTGGAGTTTGAACGCGCTGCAATCTTACGCGATCGGATTGACAATCTCAAAAACAATGATGGCAAATCAGGCAAATCAAAAACTGGGAAATCAACTCGCACCGGAAAAAAAAGAAAACGACAGCGACGCAATAAATAGTCTGTATGCGTTTTAATTGGTAGCGATCAGTTTTTTGAGAACTGCCCCAGTATAAGATGTCGAGTGCTGAGCAATTTCTGCAGGTGTTCCTGTTGCAACAACGCTACCCCCTGCTTCACCCGCTTCAGGGCCCAGGTCAATAATATGATCGGCGACTCGAATGACATCCAAATTGTGTTCAATAATGATAATCGAGTGCCCCGCCATCAGTAAATGATCAAAACAGTTCAGCACCTGTTGGATATCAAGTGGGTGTAGTCCACAAGTGGGCTCATTCATCAGAAACAGTGTTTGACTGCGACTACTGGTGGTCAGGTAGGCTGCGAGTTTCAAGCGTTGACTCTCTCCACCAGAGAGTGAAGAAATCGGTTGGCCTAGTGGAAGATAGCCTAGCCCCACGTCTTTCAATCGTTTCATTTTCTTTTGCAATGCCGGTTGGCCTCTGAAAAAAGGAAATGCTTCATCAACAGTCAATTCCAATACCTCAGCAATATTGAGTTTACGGTACTTGATATCCAATAATTCGCGTTGATAACGTTTTCCATGGCATTCCTGGCAGACCATCGTGATATCAGCCAAAAATTGTAGATCAACTTCCGTAAAACCTGTTCCTTTACATTCAGGACAACGGCCACCGTTTTTACTGTTAAAACTGAAATGTGTGGGAGAAAGATTGCGTAATTTTGCATCGGCTGTTTGAGAAAAAACTGCTCTGATATCGTCGAATAAATTAAGGTATGTGGCCGGGATACTTCGAGGTGTCTGACCGATAAGTGATTGATCGAGCAAAATAACCTCATCAATTTGACCCGTTCCCGTCGCGGACTGACAGAATTGGAAAGTATCTGGGGTCGTTGTTTCGGCCAGAAGCTCACAGAGAATCGGAAATAAAGTTTGCTCGATCAGGCTACTCTTGCCACTGCCACTGAGTCCAGTGACAACACACAGTTGTTTCAAAGGAAATGAAACCGTGATGTTTTTTAGATGATTCCTCGTCACTCCAGTAAGTGTAATCATCTGCGGGTCTGGAATTCTGGGTTGTGAATTAAGAACTGAAACTGAAGTCGATTTCAGGAATTGGTTTGTGGGTGAACTGGTAGAAGAGAGTAACTGCTGATACGAACCCTCGAAGATGATTTCGCCCCCTGCTTTACCCGCAGCAGGACCCAGTTCAACGATATGATCTGCTGCTTGAATAAATTCAGCATCGTGTTCTACTACAACCAGAGTATTTTTTAAATCGCGCAGTTTATTGAGTACCGTAATGACACGGTGGTTATCAGCACTGTGCAGGCCCGAGGAGGGTTCATCCAGAATATAGAGCGTGTTCACCAGATTTGATGATAACAGAGACACCAATGCAATTCTTTGAGATTCTCCACCAGAAAGCGTTTTCATAGAGCGGTTTAATGTCAGGTAGCTGATTCCCAGTTCGCTTAATAAAGAGAGACGGTCATTTATCTCGCGGAGCACTGGTGAAAGGCGTTCTTGATCCGAATCCTTCAGGTTTTGTGTAAATTCCTGGAGCCATTGAAGTAGAACTGGAAACGGGAGTTGACAGAGTTGGTTGATGTTGTGGTTTTGAATATGTACTGCTAATGCTGCTGGATTTAGGCGACTGCCAGCACAGGCCGGGCAGGTTTGTGAAACCATGGCATGGTTCTGAAGATCAGAAGTGATACCTGACCCTTCACAAACAGGACAGGCTCCCGTCGGGCTGTAATAATTAAAGAGTTGTGGTTCGGGCAGAATGAATTCTTTCTGGCAGAAGTGACAGATTAACTCAATCGAGAAGTCATACCGAAACCATTTCTTCCGATCGAGTTCTAGAGAAACAGCCATTTTCTGTTTTGACTGGTTTTGTTCAACGAGTATCGTGACTTGCCCGGGGGATTTTTCAAAGGCGAGTTCCAGGCTGTCTAAAACACGTTGTTCATTGAGGACCTTTGTGTTCAAACGATCTAGAACCACCAGTAAAGAATCCCATTGAGCATCAATCTGAGGTAGAGTTTCAGTCAGCTTGACTGTCTCATGGTTTATAATGACACGTGTCATTCCCTGATGAATCAGGTCTTGAATGAGATTAGTTGAAGATTCTTCATTGGCCTTTTGAATCGGGTAGCAGATCTGGAATTTGGTATTGTCAGATAAACTTTTTAAGAAAGAGAGCGCCGATTCAGGAGATTGAGGAGTAATTGACGATTGGCATTCCGGACAAACGACTTGTCCAAATGATCCATAAAGTAGTCGCAGGTAATGCTGAATACCGGATGTTATGGCAACGGTGGGTTCGATGCCCCTTCCGGATGAGTGATTTTTTCGGGAGTCTTGTCGGAGTGCAATGGCTGGTGGAACGTTTGTGATGTGATCAGCCTCCGGTTTGGGAAACTGATTTAAAAATTGTCGCGCAGAAGTGGAAAGCGTTTCGATGTACTTTCTTTGCCCTTCAGCATAAAGCGTATCGAAAGCCAAGCTGGTTTTACCGGAACCGCTGACTCCACAAACAACAGTCAGTTGATTCAGTGGAATATCCAGATCAATATTTTTCAGGTTATGGACCCGAACGCCACGCAATTGAATCATTGATAACAGTTTGCTGGAAGAAGATCCGCCTGGTAACTGTTTATTCATTCGCTGTGTATTTCAAGCAGCATCCGAGGCATCAAGATAATTGCTGATGCGACTTTTGGGAGAAAGACCGGGAGCAAAATCCTGTTCAGCACGTTCCAGACGGTATTGCAGAACGTAGGCATCTTCTCCTGCATCTTCAAAATAGTTTCGCAGTACCGAGACGGCACGGAAATCCATTTTGCGGAAAAATAATTGTGCCGGCAGATTTGTTTCGCGCACTTCCAGCACAATTTCACGACGCCTTTGCTGAGATAACTTATCTACGACACGTTGGACCATTTGCCGTCCGATTCCTTGTTGTCTGAATTCAGGAGCGACTGCGAAGTTTAACACCTGAATCATGGACTTATGGAGTTCGTAGATCATAAAACCCACAATCTGATTATTGTGTTCTGCCACCATTCCAATGCAATTTCGCTGTCTGAGGCAACTTAGAAAATACTCTTCCGTCCAAGTATATTCAAAGCTTTCCTGTTCAATTCGAAGAACCTCCGGCATATCTCTCCGGATAAGCCAGCGGATTTGAACCATTGTACTTTGGTTAGAATGTTGATTGAGACTCATAGTGGCCTTCCTGCTACTGATAAGTGCTTCAATGATTACCTGAGATTGTTGCTTTATTCTTCATGAATGCCTGCAACAACCTGGAATAAAGTAAAAGGAATAAAATTTGGATTGGGCGTCGGAAAATGTATGTCATGATTGAAGATGTGTTTCAGATTGGACAGACGCCTAAAACAGCGAGGACGATTCGGGAAACTTATCAGATGTCGGAATCGGCGCACAGAGGAATTTTTTATTTTTTATCAAATTGCGATCGATAATTGATTCGCACCTTTCACTATTTGCGAAAATACTGAGTCAGATGAATTCTGACTCAAGCATGATCATCGATTTCGTAAAGACAGACTTACCCTTTGGGAGGCAGAGGCATACGCCTTTTTACAAGTAGATGATTAATAACCTCTTCAACTCCAGTAAGTGCCTGGATTCTCTTGCAAATGTCGGGACATTCCCCTTCAAATTCGAGAACTCCCTCCAGGCAGACCCCATTCTTAGTGCGATGTACGACTAATGATTTTACGTTAACATCAGAATCAATAACTAAGGCGTGCTGAATTTCACATTCCAGGGAATGGGGAGCACCAAATTGAAGCGAGGAGATGCGAGCGGCAGTTTTTGCAGGAATGGGTTCAGGAGATCGGACGAGAGATTTCTTCTTCATGTGGCTGTTCCTTTCACCACTAAAAATACGTTCCATCTAAAA
>NZ_CALEMX010000142.1 GCF_937910335.1 uncultured Gimesia sp.
TCGACCCATTGCTGATCATTTGCGCTCTGTAGAACGGCATCGCAAACTTTTTGGGTTTCCAATGCAGATCGGAAGTCCGGTTGAGTAGGCTTGCCGGAATCGAGTCCCTGGAAGAAATCGGCCAATGCGTTCGTAAAAGTGTGCTCATAGCCGATCGTACAGCCTGGAACCCACCATTTATCCATATAGGGGTGTTCAAAGTTGGTCACATGAATCCGGCGCCATCCGGTGAGATGATCTTCGACTTTCTGGCCGGTCGTGGGATTTGCATATTCAAAATATTGCAAAATCTGTGGGTCTTCCAGATCAAAGAAGACGGAGCCATCTTCGCCATTCAATTCGAAGGTATTAAAGTTTTTCCGTCCGCGTGCATAGCGTGAACTTTCAAACGTTCCCATAGATCCATTGGCAAAGCGGGCTAAAAACATACAGGCATCATCAATTTCAACCGGAGTTTTTTCGCCGGTGTCCTGATGAACGCGTTCTTTCACGAAAGTTTCTGTCGCTGCTGAGACGGATGTAATTGGCCCATTGAGCCAGATAGCGGAATCGATGGAATGCGCCAGGAGGTCGCCTGTCACGCCGCTGCCTGCGACTTTCGCATCGAGTCTCCAGAGTGTTGCGCCCCCTTGAGGCACGTCTTCTGCGATGGTCCAGTCTTGCAGATAACAGGCTCTGTAGTGGAAGGGACGTCCGATCCGTTTTTCATCAACCAGTTGCTTGGCGAGAGAAATCGCTGGCACGCGACGGTAATTAAACCAGACCATATTTGCCACACCTGCTTTTTCGATGGCGTCGGTCATCGCGATGGCTTCTGCGGTATTCATGGCGAGTGGTTTTTCGCAGAGTACCATTTTCCCGGCTTCAGCGGCTGCAATCGCGATATCATGGTGAGAATTGTTAGGTGTAGTGATATCGATCAGGTCAATATCATCTCTTTCGATCAGTTTTCGCCAATCGGTTTCGTAAGATTGCCAGCCCCAATTTTCAGCGAAATCTTTCACTTTATCTTCGCTACGGGCACAAACTGCCTGCAAAACGGGTGTGTGTTCGTTATCAAAAAACTTACTGACTTGTCTATATGCATTGGAGTGGGTACGTCCCATGAATCCGTAACCGATCAGGCCGACACGTATTGGCTTGGTCATTGGAGTGGTTCCTTGTGAGTTAACTTGTGATTTAAAACGGGTTGAAGATTAAAGCGTCGAATAAGCAATCATGACCATCCATGAGCATTTCTGACATTAATCATTGCTGCCAGAATATCATTCCAGGTTTGAGGATTCATCATGACTTCATTAGAAAACATGCAACCATCCCAGCAGATGTGCTGATACTTTTTCGTTGGGTTTCCGTTTTCGTCTCTTAGCCAGAATCCGGCGCGTCTGGTGATGTCGAGCTTGCCATTCGGGTCAGTGGGCAGGCAGTGTCTGCCTGTCTTATCGTGTGAGCCGGTGCCGTGAACGGTGCCATCATTCTGAGCCACGTGGAAATCAATCGTCCAGGGGCGCAGGGCGTCGGTTAGAGTTTTATAAGCGGCATCAAAGGTTGCTTCGTCGTTCCAGTCAAAATTTTCAGGAAGCAGACGGTCTTCCGGAGCATTGTAGCCCATCAGATACAAGAGGGTGTGCGACATATCGGCCTGAAAGCCTACAACATCGGGACGGTCAACCATTTCGAGGAGTTGCACCATGCGTTTCCAGCTATGCATGCCACCCCAGCAGATTTCGCCTTCCGCGGCCAGGCGTTCTCCATGATCGGCGGCGATATCAGCGGCTTGCTTGAACGTTTCTGCGATTTTGGCCTGATTGCCTTCCGGGTCCTCAATCCAATCGCCGGGGCCGGCAGCGGAATCAATACGAACGACGCCATAAGGACGCACTCCCAATTCACGCAGTTTTTTGGCGATGCCACAACCTTTGCGGACTTGCTCTAAAAACTGGCTGCGTTCTTCTTCGCTTCCCATGGCAGAGCCGCCACCTGTGGGAGGCCAGACAGGTGCCACTACAGAGCCAATTACCAGATTGCGACTTTGTACCTTCTCAGCCAGTTGTTTCAAGTCATCGTCGCTGGAATCAATGCTGACATGTGGATCAAAGAGGAACAGGTCCGTTCCATCGAATTTGATTCCGTCCACTTCAGCGGCGGCTGTGAGATCCAGCATTGTATCCAGGTCAATTGGGGGTTCTGAATCAGGGCCTTTTCCAACGACTCCCGGCCAGGCTGCATTATGAAGTTTCGGTAAGCTGTTGGAAGTAGTATCACTCATGAGAGGGTCCTTGAAGTTAGCGTGAATTGTAAGATCAAAAAGAAACTGCCCGAGAGTTCGGGCAGTTTAAAGGATTTGATTATTTATTTTTATGATCGCCGATATTGGGAGCACTCGGGCAGGCGCCGGGACCAAAATAGCGGAGGGAGACTAAAGGTTCGCTACCGGTATTTTCAATGGTGACTCCTGCTTGTGCTGTTTTTTCCGAGACGAAGACTTCGTCTTCGGTCATTTCGCCGAAGCGGATCATGGCGGGTGTCTGCAGTCTTAAGTTTCCAATCGACCCTTCGCCTTGCACTGTGATCCAACTATAAGCGCCGGTATCTTTAATGGTCACTTTAGTACCTGGATCAACGGTCAGTTCTTTGGCTGTGAATAACTGCTCTCCTTTGACTTTTCCGTAGACAATCCAGCGATCCATGTAACCTTCAGCGGCTGTGTCGGCAACCGGGATTGGTTCGAGGTAGTTATTGTCTTTAAAGTTGGGGTCCACGTTGGCTTCCCAATCGAGCGCATCTACGAGATAAGCGTTATCGTCGTGCTTGTCTTCCGGGAAGTCTTTGGTCAACAATGATCTTGGCACGGCGCGGCCTTCGACCATTGACTGATACATTCCGAAGACATCGCTGCCCCATTGTGGTTCGTAGGTGACGAGGCTTCCCGGGGCATGTAAGACACAGGGAGGAATCAGCCAGCCTGTTCCCGGTTTGAGTCGATAGGCTTTGGAGAGATCGAGAATTCCATTGTCGCCGTCATTCCAGCGATCGAGGCAGTCGATTACATCCTGTTTTGAGGTGCCAGGTTCCAGTCCCATGAAAGTATAGGGGAAGTTATTCCCAATGGCATTCATTTGTGGTGGGAAGTAGTAGGATTCCGGTTTTCCTTCCTGTCCTACCAATGCAGCCTGTTCGGCACTTTGATGCATGTGGTGCGGAATGGGCCCCATGTTATCGAAGAACTTGGAGTAGACGGGCCATTTCTGATATTTGCCCCAAATTGAGTCTCCGATGACTTCGGCTCCCAGTTCGGAAATGGCTTCACGGAGGGTAAATTTTTCCCCGCCGAAGGCACAGTAGCTCAAGCCTTCGTCGTCCGGTGCGCCTTCGTTGGCGGCGACTGTTGTTGATCCAAACCAGCGTTCATCAATACCGCCTCGGTGTGTTCCCAAGGCATAATAGTCTTGGGGATGCAGTTTCAAACGACGACCGGGTTGAAGAAAGGAACGGGGAACCCATGTAGGAGACAATCGTAAAATTCCACCACCTTCAGTGAGTGCATCGGTGGCAAGTTTGGCAACGTTAGACATTCTTTCCTCTTCTCATTTCATGTTAAACTGGCGAGTGTTCATTTGAGCTCCAGACGATCAATAACATAACCGCCTTATCATTTAGGAGCTCAGAACATAGCCATTGAATTGCTGTCTCTGAATATGATCTGGATCAATGGTTTTATTGTGATGTTTCCAATGGTTTTTGAAAAGGAAACCGAATTGATTTTGCAGCTTAATTTGAAAGAATCACAGCCATTTGCCGCATGAGTGTTGACTTTCTTAATTCTAAATAATCATTATAAAATCAGCAGTTTTCCTAGGAAGTTTGAGTCGGATCCCCTTTTTATTGCTTTATCAGTAGAGCTCTGCTTTTGTTTGTTGTCGTTATGGAATACGATCCTGCCAAAATAGAGAAAGCGGGCGATCCTTATGGAGTCAATCCTTGTCGTCTTGTTATTCGCTTCTAAAATAGATGACTCATTGATCTCTGGCAGAAGCCTGACATGGTTTTTATTGCTCTTAGAATATAGTTGGATCGGGAAAAGATGACGAAAGTTGCCATTATGGGGGCCACCGGTTATGCGGCTCTGGAGTTAATTAAAATTCTGTTGCGCAATCCGGACGTTGAAATTGTTGCGTTGACTTCGCGTCAGACGGATGCCCCGCATATCAGCGAAATTCATCCCTGTCTCGCAGGGCGCCTGGATCTGCGGTGCGAAGCATTGTCGGCAGCGGAAATCGCGGAAAGGGCTGACTTTGTTTTTTGTGCACTACCGCATGTGGCCAGTATGGAAGTCATTCCTGAATTATTGGCCGATGGGTGTCGGGTTGTTGATTTAAGTGCTGACTATCGTCTGAATGATCCGGCTGTTTACGAGAAGTGGTATCATCATGTGCATACTGATCCGACCCGATTGGGGAGTACCGTTTATGGTTTGCCTGAACTCTGGGCAGATAAAATTCCCTCAGCCAATCTGATTGCTAACCCGGGATGTTATACGAGCACAGCGATTTTGGGGCTCGCTCCGTTACTGGCAGCAGGACTGATTGATCCTACGGGCATTATCATCGATGCCAAAAGTGGCGTGAGTGGTGCGGGACGCAATCCCAAGCTGGGGACGCTTTTCTCTGAATGCAACGAAAGTATTACCGCCTATGGTGTGGGCACACATCGCCATACACCGGAAATTGAAGAAGTGCTGAGCACTGTTGGCGGGAAAGAAGTCAAGATCGTATTCACTCCCCATCTGACTCCCATGAATCGTGGGATTCTGGCGACCATGTATCCTCGATTACTTCAGGTGGCGAGCAGGGATGAGATACTCCAGGTTTATCGGCAGTTTTATCAGGGGAAGCCGTTTGTGCGGGTCATTGATCGAATTCCTGCGACAAAAGACGTTTCGAATACAAACTATTGTGATATCTCGGTGCAGTTTTCTGGCGATCAATTGATCGTCTTTTCGGCATTAGATAATTTGATCAAAGGTGCGGCAGGGGTTGCCGTTCAGAATTTTAACCTGATGTCGAGTTACGCTGAAACGACCGGATTAATCGTCTGAATTTTCTTAGATCTCGAAGGAGAAACCGTTGGCTGCTGAAATGATTTTACCCGAGGGTTTTCGGGCTGCTGGTCTGGCTTGTGGTATCAAAGTGAATCAATCGACTTTTGATTTGTCTTTGTTCGTTTCAGAGACACCCTGTAGTGGGGCTGGTGTCTTTACTCAAAATCAGGTGTGTGGAGCGCCTGTAAAAGTTTCTCGCGAACGTGTTCCCGCCGATTCCATTCGAGCGGTGATCATCAATTCGGGAAATGCCAATGCCTGCACCGGAGAGCGTGGAATAGAAGATGCCCGCTGGATGACAGAGCAGGTGGCAAGTGGTCTTGATGTCAATGAATCTCAGGTACTGATTTGTTCGACAGGGATTATCGGACACTTTCTACCACGTTCCCCAATTGAAGCGGGGATTCCTGAAGCCATCCGGCAATTGAGTTCTGATTCTAAAGGATTTTTGAATGCAGCGCGAGGAATGATGACTACTGATACGGTTCCCAAGCAGGCTACACGCACGCTTTCGGCTGGTGGGAAAACTGTGCGAGTGAGTGGCGTTGCGAAAGGAGCTGCGATGATTGCTCCTAACATGGCAACGATGCTGTCAGTGATTATGACCGATGCCTCGCTCGATCCGTCTCAAACGGATCAAATGTTGAGACATGCTGTGGACCGGAGTTTCAATTGTGTTTCGGTTGAAGGTCATACGAGTACAAGTGACACCGTGATTTTGCTGGCAAATGGTGCTGCGGGATCTGGGACATTCACTGTGCAGGAGCTAAGTGATTTGCAAGCTGCCATTGATGAAGTTGCAGTTGAATTAGGACAGTCCATTATTCGGGATGCGGAAGGGGCGGACCATTTTGTTACGATTGAGGTTGCAGGCACTCAACTGAGAGCGGAAGCATTCGAAATTGCTCAGACGATTGCCAACGATGCGTTGGTGAAAACAGCAATCGCGGGCTCGGATCCCAACTGGGGACGGATTGTATCTGCCATCGGACGGACCAGTATCAAACTGACTGAGCAGGATATTGTTCTCCATATCAACGGTACGTTGATTTATAAAAGTGGCGTACCTGCCGAATTTGATGAGCAGGCTGTTTCCGAGGGGATCCGACAGAATCGCGATGTCTCGATTCAGGTGCAATTGCCCTTTGGAGAAGCATCGGTTGTCTTCTGGACCAGCGATCTGACGCAGGAATATGTGCGTCTCAATTCAGAATATACGACTTAACTTGTATCCAGGTTTATTGCAGCGTCTTCCAAGCAATTTGGATCAAGTGTCATCGTGATGGAGCCGTGACGGTTAGATTTGGCGCACTCTCGTCATTGGGTCGGAGATAAAAAAAGAGCGGGAGATTCTCGTAAGAATCTCCCGCTCCTGTCACGATTGAGTGAGTTCTCTTTTAGTTCATACCCAACAAGCTGGCCCGCAAATAGCTGTTGGATTGAAGTTCATAAAGAGTTCACTATTTTTTGGTAACTTTAAAGCCTTTAGCAAATGCTTTGTCGTTGAAGATCAACTTAATCTGAGCATCACCTTCCGCTTTGGAGGCTTTGCCTTTGCAGCCACCACAGCAGAATGAGACTTCCGTACCAGCAACGGTCACTGATTGAGCTGGGTTGACTGGTTTGCCAGCGAAGGGGCATTTGACCTGCTTGGCTTGCCCAGTGGCAACCAGTTGCAGATTTGCTTTGGCGGCGAACTTGGCAGGGTTCTTTGAGAAGGCTGCTTTGCATTTGCCACAGCAGAGGCTGACAGTTGCCCCTTTGTAATCAACGGTAACCGCGGGGTTAGCTGCTTTGCCTGCCACGGGGCAGATCGCTTTGCCTTTGCCTTCGGCGGCAACAGTTTGACCAACAAATGCAACGACAGCCACTAAGGCTACGATAGATAGAACTTGACGCATCGGTTTCTCCTTGAAAGTAAAATAAATGTTTAATGGTTTCTGTGAACTTTAAAAACTCGTATTTAAAAACAAGATCCGTTCAAATTTCCTGTGGAAGAGATAGTTCAGCAAGAAAAGCCGCATGTGATCTCTCTCACTAGAGAGGCATGCTTGCGGAACGGATCAGGTCAATCCGACATTGAATCGAAGAGAATTAGATCAACCAGAGGCAGAAGTGCGCGCAGAACTCCCCTGCAGAGTAAGATCTGACAGGGTGAGGCTTCTCAATAGAGAGCGTGGACGCGGGACGAACAGAAAGAGTAAGTTCAGATGTCTGATCGACTGAATCAATGCGGTAACGTAGTTGCTCAGTGAGTTCTGTCGATTTCATAGAAACGATGATCGCGGGTTGCGAGAACATCTGCTGGCATTGACAGCTTTGCTTCTGGCATCGAATCTGATTCTTTGCTGGCGCAGGTTGTGATTCATGCTGTCTGGTTGACTGACAGCAGCAGGATTTTTGTTTTTGTGACTGTTCTGAATCAGGTTTACTGCAACAACAGCTTTTTTTGGGAGAGCTGGGTTGATTCTGAGCGCACTGACATCCCGAAACCGGAACTGCGGGAAGCAGCAGCGAGATCATCATTAACAGGACAAAAACTGGGTACATCATTACTCTCTTCAAGCTTGAGAGAATTGCCACGGGGTGAAACCATATCATTGTATTTTGATGTGTTTGATTTGGCAAGCAGTTTCTTTATTTCTTTTGGATGGGTGTTTTGAGGGGTATTTTGGAAGTGGTCTTGGTCTTTTTCAGGGTCCTGACAGCCAGTTCATCGGCGTCATAGAGGCGGATTCTTGCATTATATGTGAGGATTTCAATCATTTTCTGTTGATAATCGACCTCAACAGCGCGGATATTCGATTGAATGGGGGCCTCCCAGGAGAGCAGACTTTTTCCTGTTTGTTTATCCAAAGCATTCAAATGAATGATATTCATCGGCCGATTTTTCAGTTTATCGATACGTTTCTGCTTCCGCGAGACGAGTAAGGTAATGGGAAGCGGTGTTTTCCTGTTGAGGACAAGATGTTGCTCTTTAATAGATTGATTCCAAAGTTTTTTGCCTGTTTGGCGTTCATAAACATACAACATGCCATTGACGGGAATTGAGGGAGCACTCACGGAAATGACATTGCTGGAATGAGAATGGTTTACAAAATACATGTAATTATCGTCGGAGACCAAATAGAAATTTTTATGTTTTTTCAATTCTGCCTGAGGAACTGGTTCCAGTGCCGACTTCTTTCCGGATTGCAGATCGACGATAAAAACCTCTCCTTTGGGGCTTAATACTGAGAGATAGTGAGCGTCGAAAATTCCGAATTGAGAAAGTAAGGGAAAAGCGTGGCTCCAACTTTTTACTTTTGCTTGAGGGTTAGCGCTATAGAGGGAGATTTCACTTTTCGAAACAGGTCGTTTTTGGCCGGTCAGCGGATCGATTGAATTAATCAGTTTTTCGATAGAAACAAATTCAGAATCGTTTTGATAGATGGCATTTTTCAGATAGATATCTGTGTTTCCCAATTCCATCTGTTTACCATCACTGGCCCGGAGGATTTTTTTAGTGACACGATTCGGAGTGACGAGATAGATAAAATCGTCGTCACCGAGGATTCTGGTTTCTTTATCGACATTCTCGTGTGTCCAGCGGGTTTTTCCGGTTCTGGTGGAAATGAGTATGATCTTGCGACGGCTAAAATAACAGGTGTAGTCTGCGTTAGCGGCAGCGATCATACCAATTTTTTGACTTGCAATTGAAGGGTTATTTCGAAGCATCAGGGTCGCCAGGTCACCCATCGGGGGAGGGGATTTCTGATAAGAGAAATGGCTGCTCGATCGTTGTTTTTCGAGTTTCTGGCTCCAGATCAGTTTTTGGTCAACGAGATCAAAGAAATGCAGCATGTCGCGGTGTTGTAGAATTAAATTATGCCCTACGATTTCACTTTCGTTAAAACCGGATGAACGGGAGTGATCAGAAGATCGCAGGGGAGTCGACCAGAGCATACGCTTGTCAAAAGGGGTCATGATCGTCAATCGGTTTTCTTTCGGGTTGACGGCGAGTCTTCTGTCCCGATAGAAGGGCAGTTGCGATGCGCTGGTATTCAATTTGTTCTCTTGATTGTGATAGTACCGAGCCGAACCGCCTACGATCAGTTTGAGTTCTTCAGGTCTCCAATCGCCTTTGTTTTTTTCTGCATCAATGGAAATGGCATGTCTTTTCAGTTCGAGAAATTGTGACACGGGCCGATTTTCCGAGACGATGAAACTGTGATCATAGTGAGAGAGCTGTTCTAGATAGTATGCGGCATCCTGATGCAGTTGATGCTTCAGACAGAGTTCAACCATTGAGGCCACTCCTCTGGCAGCTACGTGTGGGGTTTTGTGTTTCGTCAGCTGAGTAATCCAGAGTTCTGTTTCATAGAAGCGGCCGGAGTTCATGGATGTCCTGATCAGTGCTTCTAATACCGGAATCACAGCATCGTGAAAACCAAACTGGCAGTGATAACGTTCCTGCTGAGAGAGTGGGGAACTCAAGACCTGCTGTGTGCTCTGGCTGATCTTCCTGGAAAACAGTTCGCGAAACGCAGGATCGGCCTGATTCCAGATATCAGAGGCCTTTCCGGCAATCCAGCAGTCGATTTGTATTTTGGTGGTGGTGGTCTGGAAAAAAGTGTTCGCGGGAGCCTTGGCCAGTTCGAGCATCTTATCCAGGGCATCTGAAAACTGCCGTCTGGCTATATAGCGTTCGATGATCAATCTCTGGAGTTCGATTCGTTCTTTGTCAGAGCGAACGCGTTGTTTCAATTGGTCGACAAGCTGATCATGTTTCTGAAAATCAGAACGGATGATTGAAGTTAGACAGTTCATAACCAGTCGCTGGAAATTCTCCTGATGTTGAGCTGGAAGCTTGTTGCTTTCCAATTGTTGTAATTTTACTAGTGCTTCCTGATAACGGTGGCTCATCATCAGTAGCTTAGATTCATTAAACAGTGCCAATGGGCTTTGAGAGTTTTGTTGTTTGAGTTGTTTAATTTGTGCTTCATAAGTCTGTTTCTGTTCATAGCTGACCAGACCTTTCGGACTGAGTGATAGAAACTGGCCGTTATGAATCAGCAAATTGCCCAGGGGCTGATTGGAACTGGTGCTGAACAGTTTATTGCTGACTTTTCCGGAGTTCACATCCAGGGTCCAAACCTGGCCGCTTTGCAAGGGGATATGCAGGCGCTGGTCTGCAATCACTGCCTGCCCACTAGGTGGACCGGCAGATGTTCCGAATGCGGTATTCCAGACTGTTTTTCCGGTGGTCACTGAAATCGCCGTGATGCCGTTCATTCCGACCAGTAGAATATGATTCTCTACGACACCAGCCAGATACAGATAGGTTTCTTTGGCCCGTTCTGTCCAACT
This sequence comes from uncultured Gimesia sp., assembly GCF_937910335.1. Lineage (GTDB taxonomy): Bacteria > Planctomycetota > Planctomycetia > Planctomycetales > Planctomycetaceae > Gimesia. Next base: position 10,451 of record NZ_CALEMX010000142.1, read on the forward strand.
GGGAGTCCCGGTGATTAGATCAAGACAAATCAGTGCATCTTCATCGGGAGGGGTATAAATCACCTTATTTCCGGTAATAATCGGAGTGGAAGGTGACCAGCGCTGATTCAAAGGTTCCAAAGAAGTATTGGTTGTGCGCCGGAACCGCTGGTTACGATTGTTTGGATTAGAAGCCTTGTATTTTGTTGACCACAGGACGGAGTGATTCAAACGATCAATGGCTGTGAGCAAGCCAATAGTCGTAGGGCAGACCAGGACTCCCTGGTCTACGGCCACTGGAGCAATCCACCAGCGTCTGACCATATCGGTGGCAATGTCCTGGTCAGGGTTGCCAATTTGTTGTGACCAGCGTTCTTCACCGGTTTGTGGATCGAGGGCATAAACGCGGATTTCCCGATTGCGTTCTCCCACAACATATAGTTCGTCTCCTGCCGGGGTGGGGGCTCCAAAGAAAAACGTACCTGCAAGTGGCAGATCAAAGGGTTCATCAAACCTGGTGCCGCCTACTTTCCAGAGAGGTTGTCCCGATTCGAGGTCGTAGGCACTGATTTGATTTGATGACCAGTAATTTTCCTCGAAGGCTTTCCTCCCTCGACGAAACCGATTGATATTGTGGGAGTATCCTGACGAGCCGAAATTTAGTCGCATGCTTTCTACAATGAACAAACGCTGGCCGTCACTGCTTTGGCTCCCCCAGTTGGCATTTCTATAGACCAGGCTGGTCAAAGGGTGTGTGTCCGGATTTGTACCTGTATAAAGGGAAAAAGACTGAGTATTCGGGGTAGGCTCAAACAGGCCTCGTGCCTGAGGCGTATTGAGGCCCTTTAACTGGGCAGTGATATATGCAGCTTCAGGTGAGCTATTCAGAGGAGATTCCCATAGGGGAGTTCCTGTCTGTGCATCAAGTACTTGAACACCTTTGAGAGTTCGAAATACAATTTTTCCATTAATGGCTATTGGCGGAAGTGCAGGAACTGTGGCACGTTGTGAAATTGCCAGGTCTTCCTGTATCAAATTCAACTGCGATTGGATCGTATGATTCGATGTGAGTGGAAAGGACCAGCGTGGAATTAACAGTGGGTCCACATTTTTCGAACGTGCAGCCCGGCTGGGTGAACCATGCAGCATCGGCCATTCATTCAAAAGTGGATTTGAATTCGTGTTGACCATTGGCTGCTGATTGAGCCAGTTTTGTGGTAATTGAGAGGTGCCTGCAATAATGATCTGCTGGTCTGGTTTTGGTGGTTCATCGCCTGTTTGAAACAGATCGGGAATCAGTGACTGTTTCCCTGTTTGTTTGAAAACAAAGGCAGTTTTTGTTCTCCACTGCGGCGTTTTGGTGATCGGCGCTTTGTGAATCAACAGTCGTTGCAGATATTGTTCGGCCAATCCAAACTCGCCTCGCTCCATATGGTAGGATGCCAGATAATTCATGGCTTTCAATCCGAATGGTGTGCCTACAAAACGAGTTGCGATTTCAGCATAGATTTCCGGCGGAGATTCATTCAAGCGCGCATCATGGAATTGTTTTTCAGCCAGCGCCTCATATTGACGGTTGAATTTTTCACGTTGTTCAACGGGGAGAAGTTCCAATAACTGATAAATGAGCTCCCGATCTGCAATCAGTTTTTGTGAACCGGCTACATGCACGGGGAGATTAATACTGTTTTCGAGCATCAATTGCAGTTTTTCCCGCGCTGCCTCCCATTGTTGATCGTTGATCAATTGTTGTGCGCTTTTAAATCGACGTTCCTGATCCAGGTCCTGCGGAAAACGGTAGTAATCTGGATCTTTCGATTTTGCTGGTGTATTTGCTTTCCTGGCAGGCACTGCTTTGGGTTGGCCGAATATGCCCTGGATAATCTGTTTGAGTTGATTCAGAGGCGGTGGTTGCTGCCCCTGTTTGGGGGCATTTGGTTTAAAGTCATCCGCTTTCTTTTGTTGTTCATCAGCCACCAGATTGAGGGTTGATGACAGAATCAGGCTGATTGTAACGATAAAGAGTATGATCCGGTTTAGAATGATTGAATGCATTAACTCAGCCTTTTGGTCGCCTGGCAGGTAAAATCAAATCATCTGAGCCCCCTTGCACAAAGCGAGGGGGCCTTACTTCCCTGAGACATCGGGGAGTCAACGTGTTTATAATAACTCTGTTTCCATTCTACAGCCTGTTTTTTTTGAGCCAATACATAATCTGACGATTCTGGGACTCATTAATTTTCCGCGAAGTCTTTCTGGGGTTGTGCGACTCGGTTGAAATAAAGTGTGTTCATGTGTATGGTTGTATGTGTTCGTTTTTAAAGAGAAGGGAATAGAGGAATCTGTGTGAGACGGGATGAAATCAATAAATCAGACTGTCTTATGACTTTCAACCAAGATAGAGGTGGGAATCGGTTGCGAATTTCCTCGCGGGAAGTTATTTTTGCACGCTTCAACTATCGCAAACGGGCGAAATACCAACCACCAATGTCAGGTTGGATCGCTATGATTGCCCCTGAATAATCTGTGCGCTATCGGGAAACGCTCTGATCCTGATGAAAAATCACAGATTGGGCACAAACCTGAGCGGGCAAAGAGAGTGAAATCTCTGGCTTGATGGTCGTGATGATTGATAATCAACTGTTTATATTACAGTGTGACAAGTAATAAAGTCTTTAAATGGAAGAGTGGTCCTGGGCGTTAGGTCGGGTCACTTCTTGAGGAATGTTGGGTTATGTCAGACGAATTTGTATTACAGAGAATCAGTGGAACCAAGCGGGATCAATTAGGTTCGATCGCAAGTCGCCGTATCCGTCGTGCCGGGCAGGTTCCCGCCGTCGTATATGGGCATGAGCAGGAACCTGCTCATATATGCGTGGATAATCGTGCTCTTGATAACCTAATCAAGAACCGAGAGCGTGTATTTGAAATTGATGTTGAGGGAAAGGTCGAAGAAACGATGTTGCGTGAACTGCAATGGGATACATTCGGGACACAAATCCTGCATGTGGATCTGGTTCGCATTAATGCTTCAGAACGTGTGACGGTAGAAGTTCCGGTAAAGTTGCGGGGAACTTCGCCTGGTGTGGTCTCGGGTGGGATCATGGAACTGGCCTTGCATTCGATCGAACTGGACTGTCTGGCCCACAATATTCCCGACAATATATCAGTACGTATCAATGGCCTGGAAATAGGCGATACCATTTATGTTCGCGATTTGGAAGTACCTCGCGGATCGAAGCTGCATGACGCCGAAGACCAGATTGTGGTACATGTGCTTGCTCCTAAGGGAGAAGAAGAAGAAGAAGAGACACCAGTAGTAGAAACTCCCGAAGTAGCTGAGTAGTTGTTTCGAGAGTGATCAAATAGATTGCGTTTAAGAATCTGACAGGTGGCGTTTTGAAAGTGGTCGTAGGGCTGGGAAATCCCGGTAAACAATACGAGCGAACGCGTCATAATGTTGGGTTTGATGTTCTGTCTCAGCTGGCAGACTGGCATGGAGTGAGCAGTTTCAAAAGTCAGTTTGAGGCGGTTGTGGGAGAGTTTTCGATTGCGGGTAATAAAGCGTTGCTGGTTGCCCCTCAGACGTATATGAATTTAAGTGGTCGCAGCGTTGCGGCATTAGTGAAATTTTTCAAGCTGCCTTCAACCGATGTGATGGTGGTTTGTGATGATATGAATTTGCCTGTCGGGCGTCTCCGTATGCGGGGGTCAGGTTCGGCCGGTGGTCAAAAAGGATTACAGGACATCATCCAGAGTTTGAGTACTCAGGAAGTGCCACGTCTCAGAGTTGGGGTAGGGCGTCCTCCTGCAGGTTTTTCAGCGGCGGATTATGTACTGGGGCGTTTTCGATCTGATGATTCGGAGTTAATTTCTCAGGCAGTTCACTTTGCTGCTAAAGGAATTGAGTGTTGGATTCAAGATGGTCTTGAAATTGCCATGAATCAGGTGAATGCGCCTGAAGAATAAGACTCTGGTTTGGATTCAAGCCGGCTAAAATATATAGTAAGAAATTGATTGTCTATCAGGCCAAAACAGGCCAATTATTCCGGGAGAAGTGTCTTGTCTGTAGCAGAGAAAAAAGTAGTAAGTGCTAATTATGAAGGAATGTTCCTGTTGGACAGTGGGAAATTTGCTGCTGACCATGAAGGGACGATTGCTCATCTGATGGAAATTTTGGAAAAAGCGGGTGCAGAAGTTGTGGCACACCGTCCCTGGCAGGATGGGAAACTGGCCTATCCGATTGAAGGTCATATGAAAGGCCTGCATTATCTGGTCTACTTTACAATGCCAGGTAAAGGGATGGATCTTGTGACTCGTGCTTGTCATCTGAGTGACATTGTCATTCGTCAGTTGGTCATCAATCAGCCTCAGTCATTATTTGATGCGATGGTTGCCGCGATTGATCCGGCAGTTGAAGCTGCTGATCCTGTTGCTGTAGTCGCTGCAGTTGTAGCTGATGAAGTTGAGGATCTGGAAACCCCAGAATTTGATGCCATTGCTGATGTTGATGATGAAGACTAGCTTACTTTTTAAACGTTGCATCTGAAATTCAGATCTTCCAGTCAGTTTTAACTTCACATCATTCATTCACAGGGAGGCCGATGATGGCCAGTTTCAATAAAGTCATTCTGGTAGGGAATTTGACCCGCGACCCGCAGGTGCGTTACACACCGGGAGGCAGTGCAGTTGCTGAAGTGGGCCTCGCCGTCAATCGGAGTTGGTTCGATAAAAATTCCAACTCTCGCAAGGAAGAAACAACGTTTGTTGATGTGACATTATGGGGTCGGACCGCGGAAGTGGCCAGCGAGTATCTGACCAAAGGGCGTTCTGTATTAATTGAAGGACGTTTGCAGTTAGACCAATGGGATGACAAGGAATCTGGTCAGAAACGCAGCAAGCTCAAGGTAGTGGGCGAAAACATGACCATGTTGGGTGGAAAAGGTGAGTCTGGTGGCGGCGGCGGTGGTGGACAGTCTGGTGGCGGATATTCACAAGCGAGCAATGCACCTGCACCCTCTCAGGGATCTGCACCACCTCAGGGAGGGGCTTCCAACCCTTCAGAATCTTTTTATAATGACGCTCCGGGTGGAGCACCTGATGATGATGTTCCTTTCTAGCGAAGCTGCATTTGAATCGGGCAGGCAGTCAGCCTGGACAATTTATAGTTTTCATTGAAACGATTGAATAAAAATTACGGAAGTGATTGATAATGGTTCGCAAGCAACGTAGTACCTCAGTTGTCGGTAGTTCAAAGTCGTCTGTCGATGTTTTGTTGGCAGAAAAAGTTGATAGCCTTGGTGAGCAGGGTGATATCGTACGTGTCAAACCTGGCTATGCCCGAAATTATTTATTGCCATATGGTCTGGCAACGATCGCTACAGAGCATAATCAGCGGATGGTTGTTCAACACCAGAAACGTCTGGTCGAACTGGAAAAAGACCGCCTGAAATCATTAAAGGTTGTGGCTGATAAACTGAGTAAGCATAGCGTGACGATGGAAGCCAATGCCAACGAAGATGGTCATCTTTACGGATCGATTGTTGCCGTTGATATCAGTAAGTCCCTGAAAGAAGGGGGATTCGATGTCCCTGCAGACGGCATTCGTCTGGAAGGCCCTCTCAAAGAACTGGGCATGTATACCGTTAAGTTGCAGTTACATGAAAAAGTCAAAACAGAAGTCAAAGTCTGGGTTGTTCCTGCAGCAGAAAAAAGTTAAGTCCAATGTGGCAAACAAATTTTTGCCACTCTGATTTTCCCGAATAAGTGAGAGGTCTGGTATATTGCCGGGCCTCTTTTATTTTTATATGATCGAGCTTGCAGGACAAATTGATTTTCCGGTATTCGGCGAATGATTGCGAGTTCTGCTTTGAGTTCTCACTTCATAACATCTACAGAGCCAGGGGATGGTCATGTCACTTGCCGGTCAAGGAAAATTTCGCCGTCCAAAACCGGAATCGGTCGAGGAATTATTTGGTAAGGTACCCCCACAAAATGTAGAAGCAGAAAAAGGGGTCCTGGGCAGTATTCTCCTGGACAATATTGTGATTGATGATCTGGTTCAGATCGTCAAATCCAATCATTTCTACAGTGAAAAAAACGCACGCATCTATGCGGCGATTTTGCGTTTGCATGATTCAGGTGTGCGCGGGATCGATGCGATCACTGTCGCCGAAGAGCTGGATTCCAAAGGTGAGTTGGCTGAAGCGGGTGACGTTCTGTATTTGCATGAAATTCTGGAAAGTGTGCCCCATGCGGCGCATGCAGAGTATTATGCAAAAATAGTCCGAGATAAATCGGTTCAACGTACGCTGATTCATTCCTGCACGGAAATCATCAGAGAGAGCTATGCACCGCAGGGGGATACTCTGGATGTGTTGAACAAGGCAGAGCAGAGTATTTTCAGTATTTTGGAATCCCAGGGTGAGGGTGACAAAATCGAGATCAGGGACATTCTGATGGATGCCTTCGATCGGATTGATGAACGATCTCAAAAAGAGGGGATGCTTACTGGGTTAACGAGTGGATTTATCGATCTGGATACGCAGCTCAATGGATTTCAGCCTTCGGAATTGATCATCCTTGCGGCACGTCCCAGTATGGGGAAGACGGCTCTGGTTTGTAACATGGCAGAATCGGCAGCCGATGATGGAGGGGCATCGACGATCGTATTCAGTCTGGAACAATCCAAACTTGAACTAGCGGAACGTTTTCTCTGTATTCGTTCCGGCGTGAATGGACATTCTCTGCGAGCGGGTGTACTGGAAGATGACGAACGTCATCGTCTAATAGAAGCCTCATCAGAGCTGAGCGAGTTGCCTTTGTTTATTGATGATAAACCGGGGCGTACCATTCAGGAAATCAGTGCCATCTGCCGACGATTGAAGCGGCTCAGCAATCTGGGACTGATTATTATTGACTACTTGCAGTTAATCGAACCGGATGATAAGGGAATGCCCCGTGAACAGCAGATTGCGTTGATTACACGTCGTCTGAAAGCGCTATGTAAGGAACTGGACATTCCCGTCATCGCATTGGCACAGTTAAACCGTGGTGTGGAATTGCGAGAAGATAAACGACCACGTCTGGCTGACTTGCGTGAAAGTGGTGCGATCGAACAGGATGCCGACCTGATTATGTTTCTGCATCGTCCGGATGCTTACGATCCTGAAGACAATCCCGGTTTGGCAGAAGTGATAGTGGCCAAGCACCGTAGTGGCCCTACCGGTATCGTGAATTTGATCTGGTTGAAGGAGTCCATGCGATTTGGCAATTATGCTAATGTCGATGTTCCCGAAGGGGGTTACATGGGCGATGGTGGCGGTTTCGGTTAACGTTTTCTGAGGTCTCGGATAGTCATGGTTCTTGCTTCCTGTACTACAAAGACTGATTAATCCTTTGGCTTTTTTGCTCTTTGTTGTATTGTGCTGATGAGATTTTCGTCATCAAGATAATTAAAATGCGGAGTCCAATTGATTTTGGCAGCCCCTGTGAAGCAGGTATCCTCCCAGTGAAAAACTTCCCACATTGCGCCAGAACGATCCTGGCACAGCTGTAGTTGGTCCTGTTTTTCCCAATTTTTCGCCTCGTGCCAAAAAACAGTTGGGTTTGCTGGAAGCCGTGGCGTGTCTATTTTGAAAACAATGGGGGGTTCATCCAGAATCCGAGTCGGTTCACCGGCATCGTCATCAAGATCCCGTTGGAATTGAAGTGTCAGTGCGGCGGACTGAACCATACCACGTTCGAATGTCAGTACTCCAACGGTATTTGGTTTATCATCTTGTTTACTGGGATCCTGAAATGCACCCTTGTATCCCCACGCGATATCGTAAACCAGCTCATCACCTGGTTGGGCATCTAAATTGGAGAATTCTAAATCAAAGAGATGCTCATTTTCTGTACCTGTATTTTTAGGAATCAAATGGAACTGATTTGTTCTTATTTCATTATTACCACAAGAAATCGGAACACAGCGTAAATAGCCACGCTCCACATCACGCGTTCCATTAAAAATAGTCTTAATGGGTGGCAAAGGTTGGCTTACGCGCCAAATTGCGTGAGGAATCGTCATTTTATTCATAGAAGTTGTGAAGCGAAATCGATGGCGGCACTCTACTGTAATCGCACCGTTACGCCAGATGGTGGCTGTCTTATGAAGTGAGAGATATTCAATGTCGTTTCGCTTCGACAGTTTATTGTTCTGAATGGAATCTACGATTGATTTTACCTTGCAGCGTAACTCGTTCGGGTCTATGCGAGAGAAACTGGGGGCAGTCTTATTCATAGGAAATGCCATTCCCAATTGCTCACGATCAACTCTTTCTTCAACCAGGCCGAAGAGTCGTTTGTGGGAAGGGTATTGCATCAATCCTGCTGAAGCTTCACTGATCACATACGTCGAAGGCAACCAGAGTTCTTTTAACTGGTCAAATACACGTTTCGTAAACAGGCATAACATCAGATCGGAACTACAGATGTCTCTTCTGACTTGTGTGGAAATGTAATTCTGATATGGGTCACGCGTACGGACGACTTCGATGTTGCCGTTACTAAATTCAACGATCCAGTCAGAAATCATATTTGCCAGATCAATGTCGGAACTTCCGTGCGAATCTTCACGGCCTTCCGCGTTTAGTTTCTCATTGGCAAAGCTATGAGCAAGAAACAATCGGAGTTTGCGGGACATCGGACACCTCCTTGTTTAGGTCAGTTGAGAATAAAAACTGACAAAAGGGCAGGATCTGCAGTGGATAGGAAGCAGGATCGAAGGTGTCAACTCTAGATGTTAGTTATTGTACAGTGAAAATCTCGACTATCAAATATTTTGTTCAGATGAGAAAAAGAACGTTTAGCCTGTGTCCAGGTTTGTTGCAGCGTCTCCAAGGCTATTTGAAATGAGAATCATAGCATTGAGAGGTTGGTAGAAAAGACCTGTGAAGTGACTCGGACGTTATTTTGTCTGAGAGTCCTCTTGGGTTACTCTTTTTCTTCGTCATCACCACCATCGGCAGTGGGAGCAAATCCGCGGCGCATGGTATTTTCGGTGATATTGATGGGGATCAGGAACTGGAGTAGATAATCCGGGCCACCGGTTTTGCTGCCGATGCCTGATAGCTTGAAGCCGCCGAAGGGATGTCGCTCTACCATAGCGCCGGTGATGTTTCGATTCAGGTAAATGTTGCCGGCAACCAGTTCCTGTCTGGCTTTAAGCAGATGAGCGGGGCTGCGGCTGTAGATGCCAGCGGTTAAAGCATACAGCGTGTCATTGGCGATGGAGATTGCTTCTTCAAAGTCTTCCGCTTTCATTACTGCCAGAACAGGTCCGAAGATTTCGTCCTGTGCAATTTGGCATGAGGCATCAACGTCGGTGAAAATATGCGGTCCCACGTAGTATCCTTCTTCATCCAGTTCCGGTGACTCGCAGGCCAGCGCCAATGTGGCTTCCTCTTTTCCAATTTCGATGTACTCAAGAATTCTTTGCTGCGCTTCTTCGTCGATAACGGGCCCTACAATGGTGCCGGGATCTTCGGCGGGTCCGATCTTCAGGCTCTTGGTAGCTTCAATCAATCGCTTCACAAATGCGTCGTGAATGGACTCTACCACAATGACCCGGGAACAGGCCGAGCATTTCTGGCCGGCATAACTGAAAGCGGAATGCATCACGCCGAGTACGGCTTCATCGAGGTCGGCATCATCGTCGACGATAATTGGGTTTTTGCCGCCCATCTCTGCGATGACTCGTTTGACCATCTTTTGACGGAGGTCAGTATTGGAAGCGGTTTCATGAATCGCCAGACCTACATCGCGCGATCCGGTGAACGTGATCATTTCGACGTCGGGGCTCCCGACGAGTTCGGGGCCGACTTCTTCGCCAATTCCGGGCAGGAAGTTGACGACGCCATCTGGAATGCCGGATTCGTGGATGAGGTCCATGAGTTTGGCTGCTACGACAGAGGACTGTTCTGCCGGTTTCATCACGACGGTATTACCCGTGACGAGCGCTGCGGCTGTCATGCCTGTCAAAATTGCCAGTGGGAAGTTCCAGGGGGCAATCACAGCGACGGTTCCCCTCGGTCGATAGAAGTAGGAATTTTCTTCGCCGGGAACGTTGCAATCCAGAGGTTCGGCCAGGTTGCGCATCTGATCGGCATAGTACATGCAAAAGTCAATGGCTTCTGCGACATCTCCATCTGCTTCTTCCCAGGGTTTCCCGCATTCAAAAACGATCCAGGCTGCCAACTCAAAGCGTTTGCGGCGCATGTTAGCGGCAATCAGTTCGAGATATTCCGAGCGGTATTGGGGTTCTGTTTTTGACCAGCCAGGAAAGGCACGACGGGCGGCATCAATGGCGTCGATGGCATCGTCGGCTGAAGCTGAGCAGACTGTCCCTACCGATTCCGAGTGATGCGACGGATTGCGGGATGTAATGGTGGCTTTGGTATCGATCGCGCGCCCGTTGATCAGGAGCGGGTATTCTTTACCTAGCTGATCGGAAACCATCTCCAGTGCTTCCTGCATCTGCGTACGGGATTCTTCCAAGCTGAAATCTGTCAGTGGTTCATTCTGGAAGCCACTCTCTGGTTCTTCTGTCGATTTATTTTTGGTTGATTTCTTGGCATGTTTGGCAGGATTCATCAATAAAGTCTCCAGGTTGACGTGCTCAGTAAAGCTTTGTCGAAGGAAGGAATCGTTGGAAGTATTTTCCAGTAATCGTCTGACCAGATAGGCCATGCCGGGAATCAATTCGCCGAAAGGGGTATAAATTCGGACGCGATGGCCCATTTCCGCAAAGACCTGTGCCTGCTCTTTTCCCATGCCGTAAAGCATTTGGATTTCATAGGCAGAAGGGGGGACATCTAGTTCATGAGCGGTGGCGATGGCATTTGCCAGGCTTCGCATATTATGGCTACCAAATGCGGGGCGTAGCCATTGGTAGTTTTTCAATAATATTTGAGACAGCTTCTCAAAATTTACATCCGATTCCCATTTCTCCTGAAAGACAGGAATGGGCCAGTGATGATATTGAGAAGTGATCGTTTCATAATCCCAATAAGCGCCTTTGACGAGTCTGATCCAGATGGGCGTTTTGCGTTTTTTGGTCCATTTTAAGAGATCCATCAGATCTTGTTCGGCCTGTGGTTGGTAGGCCTGAATGACGATACCGGCATTGTCAAAATCGCGGAACTCTTTTTCCATCAGCGTCTGCTTGAATATTTCCAGCGTTAACGGCTTGTAAGAATTCTGTTCCATGTCGATGTGCAGATAGGCATCGTATTTCATCGCACTACGCAGCAATGTTCTTAACCGGGGTTGAACGGCTGCCATCGTGCCTGCCGGATCAGTCGGTTTGAATTGGCTGCACAAGGCAGAGAGTTTGATCGAGACGTTGGTTCGCGGTAGATGCCCCTGGCTGTCCCAGTCGAGTTGAACATTTTCGGACCATTTCCTGACACGCGGTGCAAGACCGGCGATGAGATCAAGATAGGATTGCAGATAGGCTTCGGCTTCTACTTCGCTGATGACGGCTTCGCCAAGTAAGTCAAGAGTGAAAGTGAGATTATCACTTCTGAGTCGATCAATCGTAGAGTGTACTTCTTCTACACTGGAGCCGGCAATAAATCGACTGGCCATACGTTGTGCATTGGAGCGGGCGTTCAAAGCCAATGCACGTCCCAGTACGGAATTGGGTTGCGATAGCTCCAGCCCGATCCGAACCGCCCAGGGGAGATGTTTCCGAACATCTTCAAAATATTCGTGTAAATGCCTGACGATGGACTCATGTGAGCGGAGCATCGGGAGCACATCCACAAAGCGGAACATCTGCACCTTGACAGATTCGTCTGCCATCGCCCAGGAGAGAATTCGATCATCCCACCAGCGTTTTTCGAACATTGAGGGCTCGCGTCGTTCCAACAGATCCCACATCTGCTGGCCGAGCTCCTGCGTGCGCTGCTCAATGTTTTGATTCAGGCTTGTAGACGATTTTTTTTGTGCCACTTATATAACCTGCCTCTGAGTGCAGTCTGCACTTTCCCTTTTTTAGTTCATTTTTAATGAAGATCTTTGGATCAGGGAGTTCCATCTCTTGAAGCCCCTGAAGCCTGACATCCTGTCAGTATCTCTAATACGCAGGTATTCCTGGGAGTGATGGGTTTGGCCTGTTCCATCTGGCCGGGGGAAGTCCCTATTTTTGGCTGTATTTTCTGAGCGAAGTTCTCTTCACTGTGAAGCAGGGTAACAAATCCGAATAGGCGAGGTAAGTGTTGCGAGGAATTCAATCAGAACTTTTCTTGCCTCTCCGGGGTGAATGGGACTTGTCAGTGTTTGGCGAGTGTTTATTCTAAAGGAAATTATGAAATACGGTGTTTGATCCTGTTTGGTTGCATTGATGTTACTACACTTGTGACTGATAATAGGACTACGGTGGAGCTCGGACTCAGTTCTGAGATTCACGAGTAATGGGATGAAGAAAACGACCATTTGGAGAGGGACAAACCTGCTATGCGTGACTTTGACTATGAGGCACCCACTTCACTGGCTGACGCTGTCGGCCTGTTGACCAAAAGTAATGGAACGGCCCGCCCGCTGGCGGGGGGGACCGATCTGATCGATCATGTGCGTACAGGGAGAGTGTCCGCTGATCTGATTGTGGATTTGAAGAAAATCCCGGAATTGAT
>NZ_CALEMX010000143.1 GCF_937910335.1 uncultured Gimesia sp.
ATTCGAGCCTGGATCGATTCCTGGCTCAACCCAAATGGGAAATATCGGTTTAAATGAATAGGCCATCTGATTCTACAAAAACACGAAAGAGAGCGCATGTGTCCGGTCAGTCTTTTCTGAAACGAATCGCAGGTTTTTTTTGGGGATATGACTTCTTTATTTCCTATGCACACAGTGATACGGAGCAATATGCAAAAGCGCTGAGTGAGCAACTCCATGCGCTGGGATTCGAATGTTTTCTCGATCGAAAAGACTATGTGAAGGGAGACAACTGGAGAATTGTCGGTCGGCGTGCGTTGGCAAAGACACAGCGATTGATTCTCCTTGTTTCACCCAAATCGCTGACGTCAGAACCAGTCCTCGATGAGTTGACGTACTTCAAGAGCCAAAGTAAGCGGGTGATGCCAATTGATCTTGCCGATTTGAGAATGCAGGCCTTTCCCAATTCAGAACTTTCCGCACATTTAGAGCCTGAAGATATCTGGATCACAGAAGAACCGGACAGAATTGATCCAACATCCGAAGTGTCGAGTCACGTTCCGTCAGAAAGCGTGATTGATGAGTTAAGACACTCATTCAAAGTGGAACGTCAAGATAAGAAGCGGCTAAGCTGGGTGATGAGGATCATGTTCTTCTTTGTCATCCTCACATTGAGCGCCATCAGTTTTTCCATAATTGCAGTATACCAGGGTCAAGTTGCAGACTTTAACAAAATCGAGGCCGAGAACAATGAGAAAAGAGCGAACGTCGAAAGGGACAAGGCTCAAGAATTGAACCTTGATCTGAGGACAAGTGAGCGTCGACTTGGTCGAGCAATGAATATTGGTTTTTCTGTAATCGAAGCCCGCTATTCAGGCGATTCGAATGAGCTGAGAGAGTCAATCGCCGAAGTCCGCGAACAGTTGGAACCGGATCGTGAAACGCAACAAACGCAAGCCAGACTTCATCTATTTGAAGCAATATTTCATTTAGTTCAACTTCAATCAAATATGAATGGAAACGAACTGGGCGGTAACCTGCTTCAGGCACGTGTGAATCTGCAGCAAGCAAACACTTTATTGGACAACTCAATAAAGTGTGACCCGCAATTGGGCCTTGCTTATATGGTAAGAGCGCAACTCTGGTCGGAGGCCTATCCGAAAATCCAAAGCCTGAAACTGCTGCTACAAACGGCAGGGACATCTGTACCAAGTGCTGAAGATATCGCGAAAGATTGGAGCAAGGCGGTCACATTGATGCCTCAATCGACGTATGCCTTCTCTGGTCGTGGCTGGTGGTTCCTGCGTAGAGGTGTTTTGGCAAGCGCTGCAGACGACCTGAAAGAAGCTCTGAGACTTGAGCCTGAGAATGACTTTGCTATGCAAGGGCTTGCCGAACTTCTCTACAAGCAGGGGCATTACCACGAGTGTGTAGATATGCTGATAAATACAGTCAGAACATCAAATAGTATGAGAGACGTGCTCTTCAAAAGTACTTCAAAAGAATATCTTAACGAAAAAATAGCTGTGATCACCTTCAATAAGTTGTGGAACAAGTCAAAACTCGATCTCAATGACGTTCGTCCTGCTGCGGTCGTTCATGTTTTTGGTAAAAATGTCCCTGAGTTAGAAGTTGTGCGTGGTGTCCTCTGGAAGATAGTGCTCAAAGAAATCCACAAAAAGTTGAATGTAGATTGGCAGCGTCTTGCCGAGGAATTACGGAAGATCGATTTCCCGGAAGGAAATAACACTTATCAGAACACCCGCAGACTCTTGCTGGCATTTGCACTCGCAGGGCAAGGAGACGCCCCTCCAAATGAAATCGCTAAGTTGCTCGGCTTCCCGCTGGATGAACAAACTAAAGCAGGGACCGAACTTGAGAAATCCCAGTTGGAGTCTCTGAAAGAAAATGCAAAACGTCACCTTGGCGAAAATCCTGAGGCTCAACAGCAGGTGATTGGAAAGATTAATCTCATTCTCTCATCACTCCAACAGTGAGGGGAATGAGGAAATCTACATAACTCAGCCCAACGAGGATAAAAAAGTTTCAGCGACGAATGGCACTGCCACTAATTACACCAGTCCATTATTCACATTACCTGATACTAAGGGAAAGGTGTGTTTTCATTTTTTCTTGTATCCTGATCGTGTCTTGTTTAGGCTATGGTAATCAACTTGCCTCTTCCGATTCCCGGCTGCGCTCCCTCCTGAAGGACTTTCTCCTGTGAAACAGACTGATCTGCAGAATTCATCCTCAACGAAAATCAATCGTCGTTCGTTACTGAAGCAGGCGACTGCCGCTGTCTCTGTGCCTTTGTTGCTGGGAACCGGTTCGGCCCGCGCTGCGAATCGTCCTTTTGCGGCTCAGGGATTTAATGGCTGTCAGATGTTGCCCGGTGCTCAGTTTTATGTGGCGATCGATAACAAGGGGCTCTGGCCCAATCTGACGAAACTTCCGAACGGCGAACTTGCTGCCGCGATTTATAATCATCCCAGTCACGGTTACGGCGACAACAGCGATGTCGAATTGTGGATCAGTCAGGATGCCGGGGTCAGCTGGACTTTTCGGAGCAAGATTTCTTCGCACCCGGAAGAGCCGGACGCGATTCGTATGAACCACGCCACTGGTTTGAACGCGCAGGGACAACTCGTGACGCTGGTCAGTGGTTATCACAAAGGACAGAAGCGACCCTTTCTCAAACTGCAGCGTTGCATTTCCAGCGACCATGGAAAGACGTGGGACCGCGGCCTGCTGGATCTGAATCTGGTTCCACATGGCGACATTTTCACTCTGCCCGATGGGCGACTGGCTTGCCCCGTTTATAAGAGCTTGAGTGTGAAGCCGAGACGATCTTGCTCTGCTTTGATCTTTAGTCGTGATGGGGGCAAGAGCTGGGGAGAGGAACAAGTCGTGGCTGAGGATGTGAATGAAACCTATGTCCTGCGTCGTCGCGACGATGGTGACTGGCTGGCCGTCTGTCGCACGAACTGCCGCGATCGCATGGACAGTGCCTTGCCGCATGGCAGCGGAGAAATATTTATCCGCTCGAATGATGAAGGAAAGAATTGGTCAGAACCCCGGTTGATCGCGCCCCAGGGACAGGAAAACTCGCATCTGCTTGAGCTGGCCGATGGGCGTTTGCTGTGTTCGATCACGAGCCGCATTCCGGGGTTGTTCGGCGTGGTGATGCGAATGAGTGACAATGGTGGCGAGAAATGGTCGCTGCCGGTAGTACTACTCTCTTGCCCGGCGCGGGACTGGCACAAAACCGATTCCGGCTATCCTTCCAGCGTGCAGCTTGACGATGGTTCGATTGTCACCGCCTATTATTTCGGTCCGAAGAAACCGGAGTTCGCCGCCCATACACTCCCCTGGCATCAACGCTACCATATGGGCATCGCCAAATGGGATCTGTCGATGTGGCCCGAAGAATAAAAATTTGGCACGGGGCCTATAACAATCAAAGATACCAGCGACTGTGTTTTCACTTGTTCATTTACTGTAGTGATCTCGTTCCAGAATTGGTTCTTTTTTATCATAGATTTTCTGTCTTGAATTGAGTTACAACAAACGGTTATTATATCGAATTACACATCAATCGAAAAAGCAGGCACGCTTTGAATTTGGTTGAAAAATGATTCGTTTAAACTGCTCCTGCTATCAACATCTGGTGAAGATTCACCCAAGCATCTGTTCTACAACCAGCAACCTTGAAATCCCTCGACCGTTGCATTCCCGAAACAGTCGGAGGGTAGAGAAATGATGGGACTCTCTCCTCACAAAGGCGATCCAAACTGGTTTCTTTTAGCCAAATCAGCCGTTGGTATTTCTTTCATTGTGATTGCTCCCTTCCTGGTCATGCCGACAATCAGGAGTTTCAATCAGGCACGTCAAAGTGCTTCCTGGCCACAGACTGATGCCGAGATCACAAAGTCGGAGGTCGTCAAGAAAGATGTGAGAGGCAAACCATCTTGGAACCCCAATATTTCCTATCGGTATACCGTGGACGGCAAGGACTTCACCAGTTCTGAAGTCAGCTGGCGCAGTTTTAATACTCCCATTTACAGTCATGCAGAAGAAGTTGCCACCAAATATCCTGTTGGTTCCGTTCATAAAGCCTTTTATTCCCCGGACGATCCTTCCAAGTCCGTTCTGGAATCAGGCACAAACTGGATGGTCACCCTTAATTTATTCTTCCCCTTGTTCTTTGTTTTGCTTGGTGGATACATGGTTCATGATAATTTTACATTTTATCGCGACCGCATGCAGAAACCGAAAAAGAAAAAGAGGAAAAAATTAAAGGCAAAGACTGGCAGTGATCCACCAACCAAACGCCGAAAACGAAAACGATACAAAGGAGATCTGGATTAAGATAAACTTCGTGGGACAAACTACGTTCAGTACTTTGAATGTATATGGTGTCAGTCTTGTGAGATGACTGGTTTGGAATCGTTTTTCTGTCTGTGTAGATGACTGGATATAAATATCTAAGCACCAAGAAGCGATAGCTTGAATTGCTTTGGGCAGGTGATATCATATACAGTATACTGGAATTATATCCAGAATCTATGCGTGAAATGAAGCCTCTATGTCATCATGTCAGAACTTAAACTGGTCATTTAGCAAGTATTTGTTCCATATTAACTTTATGTATGAACAAGGATGTACGTGTAAATAACAAGCTATTCAGTCAGGCAGGAATTCAAAATAAGAGTATGAAATGAGCAGAATATTTATATCAAGCACTCAAAATGAAGAGGAAATAGCTCGTGAGTTAGCTTATAGATTAGATCATGAAGGTTTATTTCCGGTCGTGGATTTTTTTGAGGCTGAATTAGCTGATGAATGGTTGCATCATGTGCTCTATAGTGTGGAGTCATCTGATGTTGTTTTACTTTTAATGCCTGAAGATGACTATGAAAGAAAATGGATTCCTCGTGAGCTTAATAAAACTCTAAAGTACAAACTAAAGAGTAGAAGCATTCTCTTAATTCCCGTCTATTTAGGTGGGAATCGATTTTTCGCACCATCAAGTGGTCAAGTCACATTTTTTTTAGAGAATGAAAGCCATAGCCATTCTTTAAAGAAATACTCAGAAAGATCTATCGAAAAACTTGTCACCTATCTAGCCAATGTCCCTAAAATTGAATTTAACGCTCTTTCCCCTATCGAGTTCGAACACTTAATAATTACTCTCTTAAATAAACTACGTTTTTTTGAAATAGAGAAGCAAAGATCTTCTCACAATATGGGCTTCGATATTCTTGCAAAAACTAAGACTAGAAATCCTTTTGGTGGTACTAGCTTTGTTAGTTGGGCTATTGAAATCAAGTACAACAAAAACTCAAGAGCCGATATCAGTTCATTAAAACAGCTTAGCTATTACCTAGAAGATCGATCAATAGATGTTAATGGCGTGTTGATTACGAATGGCCAGCTAACATCTACAGCTCTAGAGTGGCTTGAATACAATGAGAAAGAGAAACGAACATCAATAACTGTTGTAGATGGGATTAAACTAAAACAACTTATACTTAAGCACCCCGAAATTGTCGATGAATTTTTTGGTCATAGAGGTGTTCTATGACAGAGATAGCCAATATGGTAAACAGGTTGAATGCAATCCCAGCAGGCCAGCCTGGCTGGAGTGACTTCGAAGCCATTTGTACTGAGATCTTGACTTACCTATTTGTACCCCCTTTATCTGAACCTAAAACGCAGCCT
>NZ_CALEMX010000144.1 GCF_937910335.1 uncultured Gimesia sp.
CACTCTCTGAAATCTTAATTAATCTGAAAAATTGATTCTTAGAGGCTGCCTTAATTTAAAATGAAATTTTTACTTGAATACGACAGAACGACCCAAGCGTAACAGATTCCCTACAGAAGGGTGTGAATAATGTTTCAGTAGACCCCATCCCACAGATTCAGGATTAGGATGTGAGGGAAACCAGACAGGTTTGGGAAACAGCGTCAGCGGCCCGAACAAGACAGTTTTAGAAACATCTCTGAGAAAATAGGTGTTGTGCACATTACCAATTCCGCTGGCGACATTTTTCAAGTCAGCCCCCGGTGCCCCTCCCCAGGGAGTTGACATAAAGGCATAATTCAAAGCAGGCCAGTGATTGATTCCGATGGCTCCGTAACGCATTTGCGAAACACAACGTTCCAGAAATTCTTGCTGTGTTTTTCGAAAGGGATCCGGAACGGTAATCGTTGCACAAAGGGTCCCCCATACTTGATCATTCACAAAATTGACAGCCTGCTCCAGAAAGTTTGTATCTGAAATAGAATCGATCGCAGTTTCTGCACAAACACAGACAAATGATTCTTCTTGAAATAAATAGGGAGTCTTTTGTGGATTGGCATCCCGAATCAGTCTCCAGGGCAAGTACTCTTTATCATCAGGAACATCATTTGCAAATCGTTCCCAACGCTCAGCAGCACCCGGGTAATATGCAAACCGTCTTGGACTCTTCGCCAGAAACTGCTCAATCATCGATAAAAACTGTTCACGCTGCTTCCAATGAGCAGCCGTAATAATCACTTTGGTGGCCAGGCAGTTAAAAGAGGCATTGTTCATGATCGATGCAGCGATATTCTCTGCCTGAAACTGGAGCTGTTTTTCAGAATACTTCCCTGGAACAACAATCCAGGGAGAAACATTCCCCAGTTCACTCGTTATCGGTGCATCTAGTTTCGGTTGATTGCTCTTCTTCCGTGACTCACGTTCTACAGGATCACTCCCCCAGACAATAGCATCGTGAGTTTGCGTTGAGCCTGTAATATGAATGCGATCAATGGCGGCGTGTTCTACCAAAGCCGCACTTTCTTCTGCATTGCCGCAAACAATACGCAACAAATCCGCCTCGATCAACGGCTGAAATGACTGTTCAAATACCGGTCTCAAATAATCATTCACCGGATTCATTTTGAGAAGTACACGCTCTCCATCCTGCAGAATCTTTGTCAGAACATCAGTCGCAGGAATCGCAGAAACATTTCCAGCACCTAAAACCAATGTCAGAGGGAACGGAGTTGTAGAGTCTCTTTCTAAATGTTCAAGATTGAAAAGCGACTCGGATTCCACCCCCGGCTTTAACCAGGCCTCAGCCTTTAAGCCAGAAAACACGATCGCATCGTCAATACCCTTCGTTGGAAAGACAGGCACGCGCCACTGTTTTTCCGTAGTTTGAACGGGAGTGCCGGGTAATTGTGGTTTTCCAGAACGCTGTATAGCTTGCAGACTGATTAACAAAACCTGTAAGTAACGAGCCACCGAAACAGGCCCGGCCAGAACTTCTTCAGCTCTAACCGGGCTGTCTTTCGGAATCTGTTTCGCATGACAACAAAGATCAACCCATTCCACAACAGCTTCGGAAAGACTTTGCAGGCATAACTCGATCAATCGAATGCGCTGCGCCACTGAAAAACCATCCGAAATTCGATTGGCTTCAGTCAGCTCTTTCAAAGCCTGATCGATTTCAGGCAGATTCATAGTGGATACAGCTTGTTGATGCAGGATTGCCTTCTCCATTCTTATAAACCCATATTCGATCTTCGTGAAATGGTTTAAAATACGAGGCTCAAAGATCAGGGAAGTGTGACGACTTCTCCACCTTGAATCGTTGAGAGTGCCTGATACAGATTCAAGTCGACATTCTCACTAATGAAGTGAACCGACCCGTCTGCATAGAGAAAGTGACAACCTCCCACGTGCTGACTACGGAAGTTACTCGTGGCATCTCCACCAACATTAAAGGTGCAATCACCAATGCCGGGAATGTCAAGAAACGTTTCAGTCGTGAAGGGCTTATTAATCCGATCTGCTGTACTTCCAAAGACACTCGCCGTCGCTCCGGTCGCAGGCTTAAAGTCAGTATTTCCTGGCTGCGGAATGATCCAGGGTTGGGTGGCTTCATTGGTACTCGCCGTCGACCCATTACATCCCTGACCTTCGCAGAGAATAAATTTTGGACCCGTTCCTGCTTCACCCATTGCGATCGTATTACTGGAACCATCCACAATGTCCCGCATTTTGGATCCCTTATTGAGGTCAAACATTCCTTTGACAGCGCTAGAGTGATTGCTGGAACCACACCAGCCTACATTTGAACCTCGACACATAACATACGTCGTAATCCCGAATGTATCTCCTGCAGGTAATCCTAAAGCACCTAAAGCGGGACTCTGATAAGGATTGACCCCGACATTGGAAGGACAGACAAACATGGGAATTACAGTCCTGGCTACAGCTGATGACTGCTGTTCCCAAGGCACTGATGAGTTATAAAGATTAGATAAATTGGCTTGATCAAAATAAGGCAACATCATGGTAAGACCATTGGAATTGAAATTACCTCCACCAGACCCCCCAAGCTGAACACTGGCTCCAAGCGGAAACATGCTATGGGCTTCATGATAATTGTGCATGGCCAGCCCGAATTGTTTCAGATTGTTTTTACACTGAGAACGACGAGCCGCTTCCCTGGCCTGTTGAACCGCGGGTAACAGCAAAGCAATGAGGATTGCAATGATCGCAATCACCACTAACAACTCGATCAGTGTGAATCCTCTTCTCTGAGGTTTACCAAATAACATAGCATGACTCCTAACATTGGCAGAAGGTTTTGAAAGTGCCTAAGCATGAAAAATAAAGGGCCCTGAGCTATTCACCATTACCCGGTGATCTAAAGGACGGAAAAATTTCGCAAAAGAACAGTGTCTCTCAAAGTTAAAGACGTTAACCGCCTCTACTCATTTCTCTAAAGTTGAAAAGAATGAAATCATTCATTCAAATTTAATGTTCATGAATCACAGACAGGGTTGTCTCGAGATAAGGCTTAGCCTGCTTGTATTACCGCCATTTCAGTGAAATTTGATCTAAATACTCTTAATTCCATTTGATAATCGGTAACGTTACCGTTACAATAGCACGATAATAAACAGCAGGATTCCAGAATTCAACTGGAATTTGTAGAAAATATTATTTTTTGCGAATACAAAATCTTGATTGGTCTGACTCAAGGATCTTCACACCAGAAAATCTGGTTGGTAGACTTAGCCTTTTCAGCTGAAATGGGAGCAACAATGGCATCTAGCGAAATACAAAACAAACCGCAGAAAAAAGAAGCCAGCTCCCAGGAAGCAATTCTCAAGGCTGCGATCAAGGAATTTGCAGAAAGAGGCGTCGATGGTGCCCGAATTGAATCAGTTGCCAGGCTGGCAAATTTTAATAAATCACTGATATATCGCTATTTCACTGATAAACACGGGTTATTTAAGGCTGCCCTGCAAAGCAAACTGGAAGAACGTGCTGACAATGTCGAAAAAATCCCTGTCGATATTGCAGAAATTTTGCAATATTTCTTCGAGGAAAACTTAAGGGATCAGGACTATGTCCGCGTCTTGCTGAATGAGGCACAGCAAAATGATGGAGACCCTATTATCGATGAACCCTGGAGACGGGACTATTACAAGAAACACATCGATAGCCTGAAAAAATCACAGTCTGAAGGAAATCTCTTAGAAGAGATTGACCCGGTCTGCCTGATGCTGATCCTCACATCCCTGGTCTTTTTTCCTGCCACCCTACCTCAGTTAGCACAAATGATTACGGGAAATCACGTCAACTCTGAAGAGTTCAAAGCACAATGGTCTGAAAGCCTTGCTGCCATCACAAAACTCCTCACTCCAAGCTAATGCCCTGGACTGCTTGCCAACCGTACATAAATCATATCTCCTTTAATATCAATCACTTGTACCACCAATTTGTTTGCTGTTCCCTCAAAAAACAGCGAATCCCACTCCCCAAATGCTGTCGTCTTTGATCTTTCCCCACTGAAAAAACAAGGAATGAAACGAGAATGACCAACGAATTCGCTGCATATGACGTACTAAGTTTTATGGAAGTTATAAGATAGATAAATAGTGGCATCTGGATACAATTTACTCTAAATCAATATCTGACAAGTAGATCGGTAAATGTTTCCCCAAAAATGTTGTCTTGTCCTGTTTTCTCTGATCCTATAATATCGGACCCTTGACATTTGCGGATTCCGGGCTGAATTCCGGTTTCTCCAGCTGTTTCTCTTAATCACATAAAATTCAGTAAACGGACGAAACTTATGAAGTTAAATCCTCCCTCAAAAGCAGCCTCTGCTCTTTGCCTCTGTATGGTTCTCCTCTTGGGAACTGCAATTTTCGCGCAGCAGGCAACTGTTCCTAATTCGTCCACCGATTCCGATACTGCGAAACGAGTGTGTGCGATGGTCAGCCGTTTTCATATTAGTGGCAAGCCCATCAATGATGAAACTTCACAAAAACTGATGCGTCGATTCATCAAACAGCTCGATCCTCAAAAGCTTTATTTCTACAAATCAGATATTAACAATTTCGAAGCAGAGAAAAATCTACTAGACGATAAATTGATCGTCGGAGATGTCAAGTTTGCCTATCAATGCTTTGATCTGTATTTGAAGCGACTTCAGGAACGAATGGACTACGCTCAGCAACTGGTTGACGTCGACCATGACTTCACCGTTGATGAATCTATTAACGTTGATGCTAAAAATATTGATTTTGCTAAAGATCAATCTGAGATGAATGAACGATGGCGAAAACGAGTCAAATATGACGTTCTGAATCTCATCCTGGATGACAAGAAAATTGAAGAAGCAAGAAAACAGTTGCATAAACGCTATGCCAAGAACGTGAAAAACATGGCCGAGACGGAGAAATCCGAAAAGCTGGAAATGTACCTGAGTGCGTTGACTCACTGTTTCGATCCTCACTCCAGCTATATGTCTCCCCAAACTCTGGAAGACTTCCGAATCAGTATGGAACTCAGTCTGGATGGAATAGGTGCTGCTCTCCGCTCTGAAGACGGTTTTACGATCGTTGCAGAAATTGTTCCCGGCGGTGCAGCTGACGCCGATGGCCGACTCAAACCGGGCGACAAGATCATTGCTGTGGCTCAGGACGATGACGAGTTTGTCGATGTCGTTGAAATGAAACTCAGCAAAGTCGTGCGATACATCCGTGGAAAACGGGGAACCATCGTTAAACTGCGTGTAAAAACCGAAGAGAATACTTCTCCCGAAGTCTATCAATTAACACGAAAGAAAATTGAATTAAGCACATCTGAAGTCAAAGGGAAAATCATTGATTCTGGTGAACGGATTCCAGGACAGACAGGACGGATCGGTATCATCAGCATCCCTTCATTTTATCGTGATTTCCGTGGTGCTCAACGAGGTGACGAAAACTTCAAAAGCACAGCCCGCGATGTAAGAAAAGTTCTTTATGAATTCCGAGATCAGGGAGGAGTTGATGGAATCGTCATCGACTTACGCTTTAATGGTGGGGGTGCCCTCAGCGAAGCGATTGAAGTTTCCGGCTTATTTGTAGATGAAGGCCCCGTCGTTCAGGTCAAGCAATTGGATGGCGAACGTAAAATTCATCGCGATGCAGAACCAGGTGCAGTCTATTCAGGTCCGCTGGTGGTTGTCTGTAATCGACTCTCAGCTTCTGCTTCAGAAATTTTTGCGGGTGCCATTAAAGACTATAAACGAGGCATTATCATTGGCGATACGACAACACACGGCAAAGGAACCGTGCAAAATGTCATGACCGTCAGCAATAAGATGTTCAGCTTCTTAAACGGACCAGATCTGGGTGCATTGAAACTGACCATCAATCAATTTTACCGAGTCAATGGTGACAGTACCCAAAATCGGGGTGTTCGCTCTGATATCGTACTCCCTTCATTGATTGATAAAATGGATCTGGGAGAATCGTTTCTCGATGATGCAATGGCCTTCGATAAAACAGAAGTTGCTCCGTTTGCTCCGGTAAATCTGGTCAACCAGCAAATTCTGAAAAGCCTGAAGGAATCCAGTTCAAAGCGAGTTGTGACAGATAAGGATTTCAAAGAAAAACTAGCTGAAATCGATAAATACCTGAAGAAGAAAGATCAGAAAACCATTTCTCTTGCCGAAGCGGTTCGACGTAAAGAAATGACAGGCGATAAAGCGAAAGAAAAAGCAGAGAAACTGAAAAAAGAAAAGGAAAAAGAAGAAGAAGAAAAAAAGAAGGATCCAAAAGCCGAAAAAGATATTTTCAAGAAAGATTATTACAACGACGAAATCTTGAATATCACCGTTGACTACATGAATGTCCTCAAAAACATGACTACAGTTCAACGATAAGCT
>NZ_CALEMX010000145.1 GCF_937910335.1 uncultured Gimesia sp.
CGTGTGTCCGGAGTTAATCACCACATAGCGGGCAGGGTTCAATGGATTGGGATAGATCAGAACGACGCCATGGTTTTGTGTATCATAGCTTTTTCCGTTGACGGTAATCTGGTCTTTGGTCCATTGAATTGGAAGGTCTTCGATGATTTTAGCAATCAGAGAATTGGAGCCCGGGTCGCCGAATAGAATCAGATTTTTATCGGCGATGGTTTTGTCACTGACTTCGTGATCATTGATGACCGGTACTTTTGCTCTGAGCCACTTATCAAATTCTTTTTCAAATAGAGCCAGAACTGACTGAGACCATTCATTGAGTTCATTTTTCCAGGCTTTGCCTGTGCCTTTCACACAGACAAATGGAAGTGTAAATGCATCATCGATGGGTCCTTGCAGATCGCGTCGTTTTTTCTGATCCGGATTTTCGATAAATGTTCTGGAGTCTTCATATTTTAAAACATCCCAGCCATTATTGCTTCTCACATAATACACCTGCGGTAACAGGCCTTCTGCGGCCGATTCGAGTGGGAGCAGGGTTCCATCCAGCTCTACTTTGTAGGCGATATCCCGGGCTATGGAAAGGGCGTTTACATTTTCGGTTTTGAGAACCAGATTTCCCGATTTTTTTTCAATGCCTCCCTCTACGATAGTCGGTTCATACATTTCGTCAAGTTCTTCGATTGTGAGCCATTCGCACTCATTGAATTTGGGAGTAAATGTGATGAAGCGAATCTGTTTTTTTCCGGGCCAGGCAGGGCGTCCCTGTTTTGAATGATTCTGTAAATCAGCAAGGTAATCCTGAAAGGCGGGCATCCGACCCTGATGGGCCGCTTCCGGGCTGATATAGAGTGCGATGTTGATGTCATGCGCTTTCGCCTTCTCCACCATTCTGGTACTTGATACCAGTTGTTTGTCTTTACCACCACCATAGGTCACGACGGGAACGTTGGCTGCGTTCAATGCGTAATCGATCGAATCATAAATGCGTAGAGTTTTGTGTTGGTAATGTGGCAGTTTTTCTTTGTGGTTCTGGTACTGATAAAAGTCGACGAATCCGGCGCCGGGGCCCACTCCACACCAGAGAGAAGGGTAATGGAGACCCAGATGCCAGGCACCAGCGCCTCCCATCGAAAAGCCACGCATTGTAATGCGTTTCTTATCGATCATGTAACGTTGACTTACATCTGCAATGGCTTCGTGCACATCGGTTTCGCCACTCCAGCGCCAGCCATTATTAATACGGCCGAAGGGAGCAAGATGGATCCAGTTGTGTCCTTCTCGGGGTGCCCTGCGGCTGGCTTGATTAATGAATGAAACTTCATTGAGTGTACTGCCACGACCATGTAGTTCCACATGCAGGGGCCAGCGTTGACTGGATTTTGTTTTGAAGTCTGCAGGAAAGGTGATCGCATAAGGCTGGGCCGAACCGTCAATTTTTGAGTAATAGCCGAAGATGACAGTTCCGTTTTGCTGCAGCCATTCCGGTGTGCCTGCCTTGAGTTGCTGTGCTCGCTTTAATCCTGTTTCGAGAACCTGATTGGTATATTTCACATATTGTGGTTTGTAAAACTCGTTGTGCCTGAGAATCCATTCCGCGGCCTTGGCATAGACTTCGACATCAGCGAGCAGAGATCTTTTGATCTTTTGATCCTGCTTTAACTGAGTAATTTGAGTTTGAAGCTCTTTAAGTTGCTGCTCCAGTTTGGCACGATCTTCCGGCGCTGGCTCTTGCGCTCTCAAATTTTGGGTGTTCGCAAAAAAGGATGCCGACAACACTAGTGAGATAATGATGCTGAAGCAAAAGAGGCGATTCATGGTGGAACCCTGATAATGACCAAGATTAGTTTCAATCCGAAACGAAACGGCAACTTGCCGCTAAAGTAACATTATCACGGATGGAAAGGCCAGACAAGAGGTACGATGATTACAGTCATAATCCAGACGATCAAAGTCAGTGGACCCCCAATTCGGAGGTAGTCACCATACTTATATCCACCAGGGCCAAAAACCATCAGATTGGTCTGATATCCGATGGGTGTTGCAAAGCAGGCGGCAGCGGAGATCATCACAGTAATCACGAAGGGCATAATGTCGACACCCAACGAGTGAGCAGCAGCGATGGCAATGGGGAAAATCAGAGTCGCGGTCGCTTTGGCCGTTATCAAGTTGGTAAAGATGAGAGTGGTTAACGACAGAATCGCCAGCATGATCAGAGGCGTATTAGATGAATTGCCAGCCACGCTTACAAAAAATGATGCAATCGCGTCGTCAGCGCCTGAACTATCCATGGCACTGCCAATTCCCAGACCTGCCGCGATTGTAATGAGTACACCCCAGTCGATAGAACGTTTAGCTTCCGTAGCACTACAGCAACGAGTAGCGGTCATCAGAGCGGCTGCCACCATTGCAGCGACGATCATTTTTACATTAAAAAACGCGACCAGTACAATCATAGCCAGTAAGATCCAGCGGGCGATCCAGGCTCTTTCATGTCGAGGGGGAGTAGAATCTTCAACCTGGCTGACTAGAAAGAATTCGCGCGAGTTTCTTTGCTGGTCAATAAACGAGGGATGGGCTTCGATCAGCAGGGTATCGCCGCGTTGAAGTTCAATGTCACCAATTTTCTTATTGATGCGCTGGCCGTTACGAGCCACCGCAATAACGGCGGCATTGTAGTTCGAGCGGAATTTTGCCGTGCGAATTGACATGTTGATAAATCGAAAACTATCAGACACGACTGCTTCGATCAGGCAGCGATCAGAGCGAGGACCAGAGAGTTTAAACAGTTGATCGGTGGCAGGATTGAGGCCGGGAATTTTTTGTAGATCGATGACCGATTCTACAACACCGACAAAGACAAGCTGATCATTGGCGGCCAACCGTTCATTGGAGGAAACAGCGGCTATCACATCACCGTGCCGATCAATTTCCATTAGATACATGCCGGGAAGATGACGCAGGCCCGCCTGTTCAATCGTTTTGCCGATGAGTGGGCAGCCAGGCTCTACAACCATTTCTACCGTATATTCTCGCGGGTCATCCATGGGGGTAATGGCTGGCTTTCTTTCTGGCAGTAACCAGCGTGAGAAAACCAGTAAGTAGATCAGGCCGACGATCATAATTGGAAATCCCACCCAGGCGATCTCAAACATGGATAAGCCAGCTTGGTTTGGTTCGTTTTGTAACAATCCATCTACGACCAGTGTCGTACTCGTGCCAACCAGCGTGCATAAGCCTCCCAGAATGGCTGAATAACTCAAGGGAAGCATGAGATGAGATACCGAAAAACGCATTTTCTTGGCCCAGTCTGAAATCACGGGCATCATCATGGCGACGACGGGTGTGTTATTCAGGAATGCACTTAATACGGCCGAAGGTAGCATCACACGTGATTGGGCATCAGTCAATGATTTAGGACGCCCTAATAATTGTTGTCCGCTGAAGGCGACTCCTCCTGTTTGTCGGATTCCTTCACTGACTACAAACAGAAACGCAACAGCGATGAGTCCTTCATTGGCAAAACCGGCAATGGCTTCTTTTGATGGCACCACCCCGGTGACAACCAGTATGGTGAGGCCTCCCAGCAAAATGGTGTCAGCGCCGGCACGCAGAAACGTAAGAGAGCCAATGACTCCTCCCAAAACCAGGAACGTTACTACAATTTGCCAGTCCATATCAGTAAAACTTCATAAGCTAGATAGAGATCGGTGCGAAGGCGAAGTGATTGTTTCATCACCCTGTTACTGGTCGGTTGCGAGTTTGTCCAGAGTTTCAATCAAGCCAAGGTGTAAAGGTCCGTTTGTCACGATCACCCCCTGATTATCAGTCAGTTCATATCCATGATTCAATTCCAGCGGTTTTCCATTGATGTCTGTTACTGTGCCACCTGCTTCTTCTACCAGCAAAACTCCGGCTGCATGGTCCCAGATTTTTTCTCGATAACCAATGCGTGTGGGCAGTCTCATATAAATGTCTGCGTCTCCTTGGGCGACAACAGCATATTTGGCCTGGCTGTCGAGCCGCCGCGGTTCTTTTTCAATTCCCAGCTTCGCTGCCACTTGTTGTGAAAGACCGTGTGAACTGTGTCCCGATTCCACCGATTCACAAAATCGCGATTGAGAAAAATCACTGGTAGTTTTAACACGAATGGGAACGGCAGCCTGTTCCTGATCCAGCGGAGTCGCAAACGCGCCCTGACCGGCGACGGCATGATAAATCGTGCCCTTGATCGATTCATTAACCGGGTGAGGTAAGTTGGGGCAGCCTAAGACACCGACTACTATTTTACCGTCGATAATTAATGCCAGCGAAACCGCATATTGCTCTTTGCGTAAAAAGCCTTTGGTTCCATCAATGGGATCGAGAGTCCAGAAGCGGCTGCTGTACTCTTTGGCGCCTCCCTGGTCGATCCAGCGGCACGTATTTTCAGGATTCGATTCAGGAATGCCGGCAGCACTCAGTTCTGTGACGATTTTTTCCAGAAACTCATGATTTTCTGTCTGACGTAACTCAGCAGCATCTTCTTCGCCGATGATGGGATCTTCCGGAAATGCAGCGTTGAGAGCCCGGCAGATGACAGCCTGACTGCTAAAATCTGCAACAGTCACCGGACTTTTGTCTTGTTTCTCCAGCACTTCATCTGTGATCGCAGCCTGAACCGAGCGACATATCAGCGATGCCTGCCTGACTGCAGCAAGCGCTACCTGTAATTCCTGTTGATATGGTATTGTCATAATTCTGCGTCATTAAGTGAGCTGGTTTTGCATCAGGTTAATAATTTGATGGTTTGGAGTTGATGCTTTCCATCATCGAATCAATTGATGATTGAGGCAATCCCAGTCAGTCACAAGGGACTTTTTAAGAGACATGTTACAAAGGAAGGGTCACAGGTTCATTTTTTTCAGAACTCAGGGCAACCGCTTCTGTAAATTCCATATATTTGACTCCAGTGGCAAAGTCGGTGAAGTGGACGATTTCTTCCCCTCGAATTGCGCCGATAAATTCCGCTTCTACTCGCCAGAAGCCCTCTTCTTCTTTCGGAATTTGGATTTCCTTCATCTGGTCTTCTCCCAGATGTCCGACAAATAATTTTTCTTCGGGAGTGAATTGAACTTTAATCGTTCCATGGTCACCGTATA
This sequence comes from uncultured Gimesia sp., assembly GCF_937910335.1. GTDB lineage: Bacteria > Planctomycetota > Planctomycetia > Planctomycetales > Planctomycetaceae > Gimesia. The sequence goes on from NZ_CALEMX010000145.1 coordinate 5,136, forward strand.
AGTGGATCTGCAGTCCAGGGCCAAACAAAATCGAACCACTTAAGTGGTAGATCGCATTTGCTCCTCCCTGCAGTCTGGTCACGACTTGCAGGCTTTCAGGAATCGTGACATCTGCATTCCCCTGACCGTGTGATGACGGACGTTGCGGTTCGAAGATGGAACTTTGTGCAAAGACTCTTTCCGTGGGAGGTACCCAGCGGCTTAACGTTTCGTGTAAGATTCCCAGAGTCAGAACATTGTTTCCGCTGATTTCTTTATCCTGCCTCCAATGTAATTTATTACTGTAATCCCAAAAAGCGTCATCGGCTCCCAGTACAACGACTTCGCGCAAGATTCCCAGATAGGTTTGCGAAATCAATTTGATGACTTCCTGATTATATTTCATACCAAAGGGGCTGGGAACAACCTGTGCAATCAGGTCAGGGCGCGCCTGGGAATATTTCAGCATTTTCTCTGCTTCGGCGAGATTGCATGCCATTCTTGCTTCGGTCAGCACATGCTTGCCTGATTCCAATGCCATGCAGGTGATATCACAGTGCAGATTGGGCCAGGTGCCAATCATTACGGCATCGATTTCCGGATCTTCGACCAGCTCCTGCCAGGAAGAATAGGTTTGTGGAATACCATATTTTCGTGCGACTTTTTCTGTCGAGGCTGGCGTGGAGTTTACGACACCCACAATTTCGACATCATCAATCGCTTGAAATCCCGGAATGTGGCGACTTTTTGTATTTGCCCCGGCTCCAACAATTCCAATCCGAATCGTTTTTTTTCCCATTAGTATATGTAGTCCCGATAATCCAAGATGCTTTTCAGATTGAAAGGTTCTTTTCAGCCAAAAGCGATTTTTTGCTGATAACCTGTCTGTATTCTCATATCCGATGATTCTAACGAGGGGATTTCATGAGGACCATTCACACAAAACAAACAATTGGATGTTCCCTAAATTCTCATTGGAAAGTCGGTGCTTTGTGTCTTATTTAACAGAAAACAGAGCCCATTCTGCGGTCCAAATGTCTACTAGGCGGCTGCTTTTTGTTGAGGCTCAGTCTCAACGTTGCGCAAAATTGATTCCGCAGCTTGCGCAGAAGCCCCTGGTATCACTGTTTCCTGGTAGAGAGAGATGAGTCTATTTCGGGCACGTTCCAGAGAAAGTGGAGTACAGAGCCAGTCACTCAGAATGGTGTTTATTTTTGCGATATCTTTTTCGGGCGATCCTACGGAAGGAAATTCGGGCATCAATTCCCGATTGGCAATGAGATTTGGCAGCGACATATATTTACAGGTAATTAACAGATTCGCCATAACATACATGCCCCAATGACTGCGGTATATCACAACGGCCGGCGTTTTTCTCGCCAGCAACTCAAGGCTGATTGATCCTGAGACCATCAGACAACATTGAGCCGATTCGATGACTTCGGACGATTTTTTCAAATAGAGCTTTATGGGAAGGTCTGTTGCTGCTTGTTGTTCGATCCATTTTTTGCAGAGTTCACGGTGAGCTTCTTTATAGCAGGCAACGGGAAATACTGAATTCGGAAACTGTTGTGAAAGTTGACGAATGATGCGCAGCATCATTGGAAAGTTATAGTTGACTTCGCTTGTCCGCGAGCCCGGCAGGATGCCAACGATTTTTTCACCAGATTGCGAGAGTTCGTCCAGCACGCCTTGATCAAGCGACCTGGAGGCCACTTCATCAAAAAATGGGTGACCAGTGTAGTCGACTTTGACGCCACGTGATTCATACCATTGTTTTTCAAACTGTAATCCAGAGAGGACATAATCTATATTTTTACGAACACGTCTAATTCTCCAGGGAGCCCAGGCCCAGAGTTGGGGTGGCAAATAATAAAAAACAGGGATGCCAAGCGATTTAGCTTTTTTAGCAATCCACCAGTTAAAGCCGGGAAAATCAACAAGGATTACGGCGTCAGGGCGTTGTGTTTCGAGAAACTGTCCTGCCTGTTTGAGCAACTGAATGAATTTAAAAATCAATGGCAAAACATTAAAGATACCCATCACTGCATAGTCGGTGAGTCGTACTTCCAGCTCACAACCGGCGGCTTGCATTTCCGGTCCGCCAAATGCTGAGAAGCGCGCGTCCGGACGGCGATTACGAATTTCATGAATGAGGTGCGCTGTATGTTGGTCACCACTGGGTTCGCCTACAGAAAAAAACAAGTGCATCAGAATATCCTTGGCACATTATGGAATTGTTTTTTGAATCAGCGGTCAGGAACAAAAGCGGATTCCTCTGCTGAATAGATCTCAAAAACTGCGTAAAGTTACGCGGAATAACCGTTTTTGGTCAACCCCGTTTTGAATGACAGGCAGTGTAAAAGTTGGTAGACAGTCATGACCGGATATGGAAAAAGCTCCCTGAAATGAAATTTCAGGGAGCTTTTTGATATAAGACTCTGATGTATTCTAATGCGCGTGATTCACGCGGTTTTTATCGCTCAGCACAGCCTGGGAGCAGAGTTCCTTTAGCCTTCAGTAGTCGCTGGTTCGGGCTCTTCTGCCGCTGGTTCCACGATTTCCAGCCCGGGTACATTGATCGAGTTGATGCGAACGGTCGTGTATTTCTGGCGGTGTCCTGTATGGCGGCGTGAATTTTTTCGACGTCGAAGTTTCTGGATTTCGAGCTTTTCGCCTTTGAGTTCCGGCTGAACGACTTCCGCTTCTACAGAAGCTCCCTCAATGACAGGTGCACCAATACAGCTGGCTCCCCCACCATTGGCAAGCAGAACGCTTTCGAAAGTAATGGAATCACCTTCTTTTGCTGTAGCACGATAGTCAATGGTCAGGATATCTCCTTCCTGAATCTGATGTTGGTGGCTGCCATCTTCGATTACTGCAAACATCCTCAAACCTTCTTTTCTACTTACACTTTGATCAATAATTTGCTGAAGTCGGATTGGGATCTCAAGATCAACCCGATTTGTATTCAGAATCAATAGCGTTATGCCATTGTTAATAGATAGTTAACCCTCACCAAGCTTCATGCCGCCTCTAGAGTCAGCGAGGCGCAGAATCCGTGTCATTGACGCGGATAGCGAGCAGGGCATTGTAAAGTGTCACTTTTGAAATTTCGAGTCAGAATCGACTAGAAATTCACTTCATTTCCAATATCGTCGTAACA
>NZ_CALEMX010000146.1 GCF_937910335.1 uncultured Gimesia sp.
ACTCTTGAATTCACCGGAATTTGTGTTTGTTCCTTAGTGCGGAAAATCAACATACCAGAAATCAAGAAAAATATTACTACATTTTAAACTCACAATAATAAGAGTAAATCATGCACGATTTTCATTCCACACGCCGCGATTTTTTACGACAGGCCTCTGTCTCAGGTTTGGCAGCATCCGCTTTGGGGACTCCCTGGCAACAGCTTCTGGCTGCCGAAAAACACGGGGCCAAAAAACATGGAACCAAAAAACTTCCTATGCCCGTAGGAAAAGCAGAGCATTGTATCATGGTCTGGCTGGGAGGCGGCTCCTGTCACATCGATACCTGGGACCCCAAAATCAAAGGCGATCCGAAAGCCAAAAAAGCCGGTTCCTATTATGATCCCATTCCAACTGCGATTAAGGGAACAGAAGTTTGTCAGCATCTTTCCAAGTGTGCGCCCATCCTGGATCGATTCAATATTGTCCGCAGCGTGCATCATGAAGTGATCGACGAACATGCCGCCGCAACGAACCGCATGCATACCGGCCGACCTACTACGGGAACGATTACTTATCCTTCCGTTGGTTCTGTCGTCGCCCATCAAAGAGGCGCCGCCAGCGAGCATGCACCCGCTTATGTTTTAATCGGATATCCTAATGTCACCCGCGGTCCCGGTTTTCTGGGCAGTAAAGCCGGCTATGTCTATCTGACAGATACGCATGCAGGCCCTAGCGGTTTCACGAGATCTTCCCGCGTCAGTCAGAGTCGGCAAGATCGACGCGAACGCTTGCTTGCAAAGGTGAGAGCAGAATATCGGCAGAAAAGCTTTGGTGGGCAAACGATACAGGATTATGACGAATCGGTTGCCGAAGCACTCCGCCTGTCCGGTCCCGAGTTCATGAAAGTATTCCAACTGGATAACGAAAAGAGTGAATTGCGAACTGGATACGGCGGCGAATTTGGACAACGCTGTCTGTTGTCACGTCGGTTGATTCAGTCCGGCGTGCGGTTTATCGAAGTCTCGCATAACCTGAATTTTGTGAACGGCACCGGTTGGGATACTCACAATGACGGACAACTCAATCAATACCTGTTGATTAAAGAGCTCGATTCGGCATTGTCCGCTCTGGTACTCGACCTGGAACAAAATAAGCTGCTAGACAAAACATTAATCGTCGTTGCATCCGAATTTGGGCGTCCTGCCAAGTTCGATTCAGGCGGCGGCCGCGGTCATCAGTCCAAAGCCTTCAGCGTCGTACTGGCGGGTGGCGGTTTACAAAATGGAAAAACGATTGGCGTGACCGATGAACTCGGGCAATCGATTGTCTCCCGTCCGGTCTCTGTTCCCGATCTGCATGCGACCATCTATTGTGCGCTGGGCATTGATCCTTCCGAAGAACTGCATTCCGGCGATCGCCCTGTACCAATTACCGATATGGGACAACCCGTGCGTGAACTCTTTGGTTAAGCAAAAGTTCACATCGTTTCCGATTCATCTAAATAAAGGATGGCTGATTTCCAGTCATCCTTTTTTATTTTCCTGAAATGAATAATTCAGTGGGCTTCTACTCGCAAACGGCCCACAGGTTGGCTGACATCTGCTGGCAGGAAGTGTATCCTTAAAGGAAGGGTTCTTGCTATAGATTTCGAAATAAGGTTGGTTCCATGTCGTACCGCTCATCTCATATCGCCATCATCGTGGCTGTGGTCCTCTTTCTGGGAATGCTGATCCTGTTTTCAACGGTGGAACAACCACCTCCTGCAAACGGGCTGGCTGAGTTTCAGTCAATCTCCTACGAAAAAGCCAACGAATTACTGCGCTATAAAAATGAAGGCATTGCTTACCTGGAAAACGAACGTTATCAAGACAGCGATCCCCTGTTAAAGCGTTTAATGGAAGGATTACCCAATGAAGTGATTGGCTTTCGTAATTTAACAGTCTGTCGCTTGCTGCAGCTCTCGGCCGAAAAGGTCTCCGATCAAAAGGCAGGGCAGGAGTTAACGAAACAGGCAATCGCCACTGTTGACCAATTAATTCAAATCGCACCCGAATCCGAAATCAGCTACATCCTCTCATCACGTATTTACACAGCGCTCAGCGATCATCCTCGGGCATTGGCAGCGTTGCAAAAAGCGATGGAATTGGATCCGAAAAATGCAGTGATCTGGTTTGAAATTTCGCAGGTACAAAAACAGATTCAAAAACCCGACGCCCAGACGGAAGCGAACGTGTCATTGAAAAACGCTTGGGAACTGCAACCGGACAATCTGTTTCTGGCGCTCGATTATCTGCAGATCGTAACACAGCAGAAAACCAATCAGGCAACCCCTGTATTCGAAAAAGTCAAACAGTTAGCAGGCCCGTTAGCAGTCAGCGTTAAAGATCATACGCGACTGGATTTGAACAAATTGATCGATGACTCTTTGACTGCAGTAAAGGGTGAAAAATGGAATACGGTGATCCGAAACGCACGCATCCTCAGAAACGTGTTGATCGCCGAAGATCTGGTGAAGAGTGATCGTCGGCGAGTAGAACAGAATCCGCTGGAGTTTGTGATTCACGATTTCCCACCTGCGTTTTACGCCGCCGTCAAATGGCCCGATCAAGGGCAACCGTTATCGGTAGAATTCGACGAAGTCAGGCCGCCACTCTTCAGCAAAGCACCCTCAACTGAAATTAGAGATTTTCAGATCGACGATTTCAACCTCGATGGCAAACCAGATTTGATTCTGCTCAGTAGTCAGCAGGTCTCCGTCTTCAGTCGAAATGCAGCCAATGCCTGGGAACTTTTCGTACAGCAAGACTATGTCGGTGATTATTCGCAGGTTTTTGTCGTTGATCTCGATGCTGATATTCAACAACTCAATCAGTCTGCAACCACCGAGAAAATAGAACAAAAGGTCTTTCCGATTTCTCCCTCTCGCGATGCCGATTTGGATCTCGTATTGGCTGGCAAATCAGGACTTAAAGTATTTGAAAATCAATGGAATTCTAAAACCGGTAAACGATCGCTGGTTGTGAAAGCTCAAAAAAATACGCTGGAATCGTTGAACGATATTCTGGCGCTCAATTTTACCGATCTGGATCATGATGGCGATCTGGATCTGATAGCTTCCACATCCAAAGGCCTTTCACTCTGGTCGAATCGAGGCGATTTCTCCTTTCAGAACATCAGTGCCAATTCTCAGTTGCCTCCCGTTGATCTAGGCGTGACCTCCATCATCCGCGTCGACTGGGATCGTGACGTCGATCTCGATCTCATTCTGTCCAGTCGTCAATCGAAGCAGTCAGGTTATCTGGAAAATCTGCGCCACGGTCGATTTCGTTGGAGACAATTCAACGCAGAAGAACCGCAGGCAGCCATCAATCAGTTTGAAGAATGTCAACTGACAGACTTTGATCGAAATGGTTCCTGGGATTTGATAGGAGTCAGTGAAACGACATTAATGCTGGCAGAGACGAATCGACCATCGCCGGGCAGCGTGCAGATTAAATCTGTCCAACCGCTGAAAGGGTCAGAACCCGTCAACGCTGAAGGGGCTGTTTTACAGACCGGCGACTTGAATAATGACGGCGTACTCGATGTCGTCGCCTCAAGTCCCAAGGGACTGCAACTCTGTCTGGGTACATCTGAAATAAATGCAGAACAGACCGCCTATCGGAAAGATCAGGTTCTCGCCTATTCAAAACCAATTCGAAAATTTCTCCTGCATGATTTGAATCAGGATGGCAGTCTCGATCTGATCGCACTTGCGGATAATGAACTCATCCATTGGCAAAACAAGGGTAATGACTATCACTGGATCGATGTCTCACTCCGCGCAGAGCAAGTCAAAGGAGAAGTCAAATCAGCCAGCGGACGCGTGAATCATTACGGCATTGGCAGTCTCTTAGAACTGCGCAGCGGTGCGATCTATCAACCGCAGATCGTCGCCGGGCAATCAACACATTTCGGTTTGGGAAAACAAACGGTCGCCGAAGCGATTCGCGTTTTGTGGACGAATGGCATCCCCATGAATATCATCAACGCGAAATCTGATCAGCGCATTTATGAAAAGCAAACGCTCATGGGCTCCTGTCCTTACCTTTATACCTGGGACGGCGAAAAATTTGCCTTTCATACCGATCTCCTCTGGGCGGCTCCCATCGGTTTGCAGTTTGGAAAAGGCATCGTCGCGCCCTGTCGTGATTGGGAATTTCTCAAAATTGAGGGAGACCGTTTAAAAGCAAAAGATGGTTTCTATGAACTGCGGATCACCGAAGAACTTTGGGAAGCCGGCTACTTCGATCTGGTAGAACTGATCGCCGTCGACCACCCGGCAGAAGTAGATGTCTTCACTAACGAAAAAGTAGGTCCCCCCGATCTGGCAGAGTTTGATATACATGTAGTTCGACATCCACTAATGCCCCGCGCTGCAGTTAATCATCGGAAGCGGGATGTATTGCCAGAGATCAAAGACGCTGACGACATTTATGCAAAGACATTCGACGAAAAATATCGACAGGGTCTCACCGAAAATCATGCTCTGGAACTGGACCTGAATACGCAGGCAGTAAAGACCGCGAAAACAACGCCGCGGATCAAACTGTTTCTCACCGGTTGGCTCTATCCCACTGATACCGGCATCAACCTGGCGCTATCGGAAAATCCGTCAATGCCTTCTGCGCAACCTCCTTCACTTTCTGTTCCCGATAAGAACGGAAACTGGAAAGTCATTCAACCCTTCATGGGATTTCCCGGCGGCAAAACGAAAACGATCGTCGTGGATTTGAAAGACCAGTTTCTGACAAACGATTATCGCGTCCGCATCGAAACCAATATGGAATTCTATTGGGACCAGGTCTTTTTCACCGTGAATGAAACAGCCGATGAATGGACCACGCAACCATCGCCACTGGAATCCGCGACCTTGAACTATCGCGGATTTTCCACTCCCCAAATTCATCCCGGAAATGGTCCCGAACGTTACGATTATCATAGCCTCTCAAACACCATTCAATGGCCCCCCATGCAGGGGCACTTTACCCGTTATGGCGATGTCAAACCGCTCGTCGAATCAGCCGACAATCGACTCGTCATTCTTGGAGCAGGAGATGAAATGCAACTCCGCTTTTCATCCCCAGAAATACCACTCAAACCCGGCTGGAAACGTGACTTCATTCTCCACAACATCGGCTGGGACAAAGACGCCAATCTGCATACGATTCTAGGGCAATCCGTCGAACCACTCCCATTTCAGGAGATGCCCGGCTATCCCTATCCGACCCGGGAATATCCTGACGAAAAGCTTTTGCAGCAGGATCAGCAGCATTATCATACACGTCGACAAAACAGTCACCGCTTCTGGAATCATCTGCAAAAACCCTAAGCCACATTTCTTGAGTGCAATTGCCCGCGGTTTTCGATAAACTAATTTCTAGTCTTTTTATTTCCGTTTCATCATCAGGTACTCCTTACAATGCAATTTTTCTTTCGAAGTTGTTCGAGTATTTTAGTACTCACGTTTCTCTGTTCCACAAATATCCTCCAGGCAGCCGAGATGTTATACCCCCTGTCCGTAGCGTCTGCCGACAAAGGCCCCGTCTATGTCGCCGATCGCAAGCTGCCGGGAATCTGGAGTATCGAGAAAGGTAAAGCCACCAGCTACTTCACCGGCTCGAAAGTCTTCCGCACGCCTCTGAACGCCGTCCGCTGTGTTACCGTCGACCCCCAGGGTCGCGTACTCGCCGGCGATTCGTCGACGCGCGAAGTCTATCGTTTCGAAAAACCAGGCGCGGAACCTATGCCACTCACCAAAGGGGGCATCGGCATTCCCATGGATGTCGTCGTCACAAAATCCGGCGACTTGTTCGTTTCCGATCTCGAACTGCATCAAATCTGGAAAGTGCCAGCAGCCGGAGGCAAACCAACATTGTTCGCTAAAGTCAGCGCGCCCCGTGGGTTGGCCCTCGATCAGGCTGAGAACCTCTGGGTCGTTTCCGGCACCGCAGATCAGCTTTTGAAAGTCACACCGGACGGAAAAATCTCGGTGATCGTCAAAGGCCGCCCCTTCAATTTTCCTCACGATGTCGTCCTCCTCGAAGACGGAACCGCGATCGTCACCGACGGCTATGAGAAAGCACTCTGGAAAGTCACACCCGATGGAAAAACAGAAAAATGGATCTCCGGTGAGCCTTTCAAAAATCCGGTCGGCATCACATTGCAGGGAAAAAACATTCTCGTCGCCGACCCGCATGCCAAAACCATCTTCTCGATTGATCCCGAGAAAAAAATCACCGACCTGTTGAAACCAGCCAAATAATCGCGTTCCTGAAACGCTTCCGCACCAGACAGACCGGTGATATGAGCACTGCATAAAATGAACTTGACAGCGTCTCGCGCTTCGCGAATATGCGTTATAAGCGTCGCGCGCGAGTGAGAGAAATATCCACTGCTGAAAACACCAGCCATTCAAAAACGACACTATTAAAGTCCCTCGTTTCAGAAAAGTGGACGTCAACATCTCTTGAACTCGTTCCAGATGAGCACCACTTATCGAACGCGTTCGGTCGCTTATCAACCACCTATCGACACGTTTCAACCACGTATCGGCGCCCATCAAACACTCTTCGCGCAATAAAAAAACATTGACACACTCATGACCATCACGAAAATCAGAACCAGTCAAACAACGCACGCTCCCGTAGCGTGAGAACAAGTTCAACAGTAAGTATTCCAGATACCACATACCAGACATTCCCTGACTGACAATGAGCTAAAATTGAGCGGATCGGCGCCAGGTAGTGTTTATTATTTCTAATAGTTCTTTGCAACTTGAGAGTAACCGTGGCTAACGCCATTCGGCTAATGATCAAAAACAAGATCAGCCGCAAGGCATTAGCCGCGGTTAATACCGATCTCATTAAAGGTGTCTTTCTTGAGAATGATCCTCAAAACGATTAAATAAACACTACCTGGCCACCGTTCGTCACAAGTAAAAAGTCACTATCCAAAACAGGCGCGACAATTCACACAGGAAAAGATTCTACCCTATAACAATAATCACCCCGCAGATGAAAATCCGGAACTGGTAGAAAGAGCAGGGGATGTTTTCAGGAATTTCTTGTCCAAAGTGACTTTTGCTGTATAATTGAAGCGTCTTGAGAAATGAACTGCTGACTGTGATCTGACAAATACATACCCAGGATTAGAAAATCATAACCAGACCGGGATTGGAAAATCAAAAACATAAAAGAGCAGCCTAAAATGAACGAGCCCTCACCCCCTGTCACGACCGATACGAAAGGGCAGCCATCAATGCGATCAAGGATTGTAGAAAACAGTCCTGTTTTGTTGAGCATTGTATTATTTGTGGCTTTTGCTGTTTTTCTGAGAAGTCTTTCAACCAGCAAAGATTTAAATATTCACTCACTCAATAATTTAAGAAATATAGGTTTAGCAACTATCAATTACAGTTCTGGTGCGCTCTCCAATTTGCCAATGGGTGGCACAACAGACCAGCAGGGGAATCCACAGCACGGTTGGGTGACCGCGATTCTTCCTTATCTAAATCAGGTCGAACTCTCAAAACAGATCAATCATAAAAAACCGTGGAATGATCCTGAAAACGAAACCGTATTTAAAACCAGTCTTCCCAGTTTTCTCAATCCCGGTATTCAAGGCCAGACATTCAATTCGAAAGGTTATGCCCTGTCTCATTACACGGCTAATTCACGAGTAATGGGCCTCAACAATAATTCCAGTCTCTCCGGTATTTCTTTAGCAGATGGGATGACGTACACAATACTCCTTGGCGAAATCAACGCGAACTTTCCCGCCTGGGGATCAGCTACTAACATGCGAGATCCCGCGAAAGGACTTAACGGCGGCCCAGACAGTTTTGGCAGCCCATCAGCTAATGGGGTTGTAGTCATCTTCGCAGATGGCAGCGGCAAACTTCTGAATAAAAATATCGATCCCAAAGTTCTAAAAGCCCTCAGCACCCCCAACGGCGGAGAAACAATCTCACCAAACGACTTCTAGAGCGCACATCCCTGATTTCATCAACAAAGACTTCAATTTGCCCTATTTCTGGTTAGGTTGGTCCTTCAACCATTGCTTCAAAAAAGCCAACCGCTCCTTGCCGTATGCGTCCCCGGCGTCTGCTGCTTTTTGACACCATTTGAGTGCCTTATCATTCTCGCTATTGCGATCATAACAAAGTCCCAATTGTGTCATTGCGTTGGCATCCTTCGCTTCGGCGCGTAAAATCCAATGAAACGGATGTGTGACTGGCCACCGCGGCGATGAGAAAGGACGCCCGTGTAATTTCGCTGTTGGAATATCTGCGGGCACAATATCAACCTTTTCTAACTTCAACCCCAAGCGGTTTTGAGCGTCTGCAATTTCTTGTTCTGTCGGCAATCTGTCTAAATAGTCGTTGTATCTCCAAGTGCGAATCGAATTGTCATCCGAACCCGATGCAATCGTCTTACCGTCGGCAGAGAACGCTACGCTGTTGACACCATCGGTATGCCCCTCCAGAACGGCTTTCTGTTTCCCCGTCTGCACATTCCACAAACGCACTGAGTCGTCGGACGCCCCAGAAACAATGGTCCTGCCATCGAGTGAGAATGCTACAGTAGTTACAAATTGTGTGTGTCCTGTTAAGACAGCCTTCTGTTTTCCGTTTTCTACATTTCGCAGCACAACGGTATAGTCAATCATGCCTAAAGCACTCGTTTGGCCATCAGGTGAAAATGCAAGGAGATTATCGACAGTATACTTGTCCCAAATAATATCTTGCTTCTGAGTTCCGACATCCCACAACCGAACGGTCCCAAATTTAGATCTCGAAATAATCGACCGACCATCAGAAGAAAACTCCACATTTTCTACCGAACTCCGATGCTTTGCCAGGACAGCTTTCTGTGTTTTACTTTCAACATCCCACAAGCAGACTGTCTTGTCTCGTGATCCCGAAACGATTATCGTACTGTCTGGAGAAAATGCGACACTTTCCACAACATCCGTGTGTCCCTTCAATTCGGCTTTCTCTTTTCCAGTAGCCACATCCCAGAGCCGGACGGTCTTATCTCCTGCTCCCGAAACAATCGTTTTGCCATCGGGGGAGAACGAAACGCTGAACACGCCTCCAGAATGTCCTTTCAATACGGCTTTCTGTTTTCCGGTGACTAGATCCCAAAGTCGGACGGTACTATCAATTGAACCAGAAACAACGAATCGGCCATCGAGCGAAAACGCGACACAGTTCACATAGCTGCTATGACCCTCCAGAGTGGATTTCTGTTTTTCAAAACTGACATCCCACATCCGGATGGTCCCATCAGATGCCCCTGAAACAATCGTCTGCCCATCGAGGGAATACGACACAGCATATACGTGACTCAAATGGCCTGTCAGGACAGCCTTCTGCGTTTCGCTTGCAACATCCCATAAGCGGACGGTATTGTCTCTTGCTCCCGAAACGATTGTCTTTCCATCGGGAGAAAATGCGACACTTTCCACTTGACCTGTGTGCCCTTTCAATACCGTTTTCTGCTTTGCGCTACTTACATCCCATAGCCGAATCGTATTGTCGGATGCTCCTGAAACCACCTTGTGTCCATCGGGCGAAAACGACACACTTCCTACCGATCCGGTGTGTCCTTTCAATATGATTTTTTTGTTGAAACTCGATACGTCCAATATACAGACAGTACCATTACGTGCTCCGACAACGATCGTCTTACTATCGGGAGAAAATGCAACGCCAAAGATATCTCCGTCATATCCCGCAAAAACTTGCTTTTGTTTTCCGCTTGCCACATCCCATAAACGCATGGTCTCTGGTTCTAATTCAAAATCAGCTGACTTAGCTCCCGAAACAATCGTCTTACCATCGGGCGAGAATGAAACGCTGAACACGCCTCCCGAATGCCCTTTCAATACGGTTTTCTGTTTTCCAGTCGCCACGTTCCACAGCCGGACGGTTTGGTCTAAGGCTCCCGAAACAATCGTCAAACCATCGGGGGAAAAGGCAATGCTTCTGACATCATCGGTATGTCCTTTCAGGACCCGTATCTGTACTCCATAAATTACGCTCCATAAACGAATGGTATCGTCAGGCGCTCCCCAGGCAATCAACCTTCCATCAGGAGAAACCGCAACACTGTATGTCGACTTGCGAAAATCTATAACATTGATTGCTTGAAAAATAGTTGGAAAAATCGAGTGACTCATTGTGAGGCCGACCATTTTCGCTCTTGTAGATTCTTCCGTTTCGGGATCAAGCTTTCTCAGTGACTGTAACGCATACAGATGGGCTGAGTTGTATTCCTGTTGTTCCAAAGCCCTCTCGGCTTTTGAGGCAAAGACCACGCCAAGGTTGCTCTCTGCGATTGCCAATTGTTTCTGTGTGGCCTTCTCGGAAACGATGACTTTTGCTTTTTCTCGTTCTACTTTGGCTTTCTCTAGTTCGACTTGTTTCGTTTTCTTTTGTGCAGTTAGTTCATTCTGTTTCGCAATACCACGCTGCTCCCAGGCGACTATTCCACTAACGATGGCGACGACAGCGAATATTACAATTGCAGTGAGCCATCGTCGTAACACCTTGGCTCTCCGGCGCTCTTTTTTCAGTTGATAAGCCTTGTCTCGCTGCGTCAAAGTTCTAAGTGGAACACCCATTACTCCCGCCAGTACCTTGTATAATCCATGGACCAACTCCTTTTGATACGCATTGACTTTCTCTGTGATCTCCTGGCTCGTGTGTTCGTTTAGGTTTTGAAGTGCTTCGCGATATGCCGCGGGAGTTGTCCATCCCTGTTGACCGCCGGGCATCAACCGAAAATCTGCAGCAATCGGCTCGGCATGTTTCGACTGATCGATTTCGCCCCGTGCATCAACGGGGTGACGCAAAGGAAGCGGGAGACATTCCTGCTCCGGTTTGAACCCTGCCTTGTGCTTACCGCTGTCCCAACTGGCATTGGGTTCTCCCTCAATCATCACCGATAAGATGCGATCAGACCTGCCTATCTTTTTGAAATAGGCGATCTCTGCACAGACATATTCGCTCGTTACCGATCTCGGAGAACAAATAACGATCAGATAAGATGATCGTTCCAGTGCAGAAATGACCGACTTAGCCAGATCGGCATCTGCAGGCAATTCATCCTCATCCCGGAAGATGGGATACAATGTTTCGGGTATCTGAAAGCCCAGCTCGTTTTCAAAGCCAACAAGGTCTTCTGGTACCTCATAGCTCTCGATGGATTGATGTAGCCAGGTCGCCCACTGTCGTCCATATTGCTGATTATCCAAGTGACGGTAACTGATAAAAGCCAGGTATTCTTTCTTCAAATTCTGCGCATGATAAGAGGATTGGCGTTTGCTGGAATCAGACATCTGGTCTTACCTTCGGTTTCGCAGGTTAAGGGTATTTTTGTCGGAGAAGCTTCAAGGCTCAGTATAGTCTGATCTTACGCCGAGGCTTCACTTTTGCCAAGAGTGGCAACTTTTTAAAGGAAGGCGCCTTGGCTGATTGAGTTATGAGATGTGGTGCGTGTGCATTGAAAACCAGGTGAGCATACATTTGATGCGTCTTTGTTACATCATCCACCAGAAATTATCGGAGATGTCAGGAAATTCGTTGCATTGTAGCGTGATTACTAATCTTCCGTCGGGCGATAATGAGTCCTTGAAAACGGAAAATGTCAGGCCCAGCCGCTGCATGTTATGGTCCTCAATTGGAATTTGCACTTTCGGTTCGGAATCCATAATTTGATCATGCATTGCGTAATCCATACACAAAGAAAGACCCATATAAGATTCCAGGAAATCCTGTGCGATCTCTTTGATGTGTGCAGCTTTAGAATCATGGTCAACCGACTGAGAATTGATTAGTTCCGCGTCGATCGTCAATGCCACTTTAGCCGCATCTCTTACGACAAATTGTTTCCCAGGTTTGACGGACGGTTCCCATCCTTCACGTAGAGCGTGGTTAATAATGCGTACAACGTGGGCTGGGCGTATGCATTGTTTTTGAGAATGAAATCGCCATTGATCATCGTCACCCCGTATATAGAGATCACGACATTCGAAATACGCAAGTAGCCGTTGTCCGGGTTCCTTCATAAGTTCCACCACGAGGTTGACGGAATTGTCGTGAATCGAAACCACCCAGCGATATTGGACTCCGTCAACTGTCAGGGTGCGGCTACCCTTCTTAGGAATGGCCATGTAAAAAAGTCTCCCTTTGCGCAACTTAAGAGAAGTTGATTTAGATACAATACTACAACATGACGCTGGTGACACATTTTTAAAAATATAGTTCACTTACTATAAAAAGGTCATCCCCATTCGAATTCAACACAGCTCATATTATCTTACTCAGTTTCTAGGCAACATTTTTTTTTCGTGAATTTCGTGTCTTTCGTGGTTACTAAAATACTTAATCGATACAGAGAAAAAACTAACTCATTATCCCTAAAAACTGTTAGGGATGACTGATTTTTGATATCATATACGATGCAGGAAGTGGTATTATGAAAGTGCCCGTTGATTCGGGCCAGGATCCAAACTTTGACCGCCTCTAGACTCAACCTCTAAGAGAGTATAACGATATGCAAAACAACGATTCCCGTTCCACCCCTCAAAACAAGAGCAACAAGCTGACGCGGCGTGACTTCATCGCAGCCGCCGGTGCAGCCGCCAGTACCGCCTTTGTGGCGCCGATCATCGTTCCCAGTTCTGTGTTTGGTGCGAATGCTCCCAGTAACCGTATCAACGTGGCCCAGATTGGTTGTGGAAATCAAAGTCGTGCCGATTTACCAGGCATGTTGCGGCTCGCTGATGCCCAGGTGGTCGCCGTCTGCGATGTCAACAAAGCCAGTGGTGGCTATGCACGAAAAGAACATTTTCTGGGACGCGAACCCGCTCAGAAAAAGGTGAATGAGTACTATGCCAAAAAAACGCGTTCGGGAAAATATCAGGGATGCGATGCTTACAGTGACTTTCGCGATGTCCTGGCACGCGATGATGTCGACGCCGTCATGGTTACGCTGCCCGATCATTGGCACGCATTAGCAACCAAGAAGGCCTGCGAAGCCGGGAAAGACGTTTATTGCCAAAAGCCCATGTCACTCACAGTCCACGATGGTCAGCAGATGATCAAAGCGGTTCGCAAGCACAATCGGATCTTGCAGACCGGCTCTCAGTATCGTTCGAATAAAGTCGTACGTCGTATGTGTGAATTGGTACGCAATGGACGAATCGGTAAGGTGAAACGAGTCGTTTCTATTATCAACGGCAGCGGTGCCGGACCAGAACCGGGCTGGAAGGAAATGCCCGTACCCGCTGGCTTTGATTATGACATGTGGCTCGGCCCTGCACCCCTGGCCCCCTATCACATCGACCGCTGCCTGTACCGTTTCCGTTTTCATCTCGATTATTCCGGGGGGCAGGTGACAAATACGGGCGCCCATTCAACCGATATCATTCAATGGGCGCTCGGCATGGATGGTACTGGTCCGGTGGAATTCGAGCATCAACCAGGGGTCGTCTGGCCGCCAAAAGGGCATCTTTACACCACGGCCATGAAAACCGACTTCCGCGCACGCTACGCCAACGGGATCGAGTTTATCTGTCGCACGCAGGATCCCGGCTTCGGAGCCCGCATCGAGGGAACCGAAGGCTGGGTGCAGTTCAGTGTCAATAATATGAGAGAGGTGGAAGCATCCTCCGATGCCATCAAGAATTCGGTCATCACAGCCGAGGAAATTCATCTACCCGTCAGCAACAATCATTACCAGAACTTCATTGACAGTGTCAAATCGCGGAAAGATCCCATTGAACCCGTAGAAGCCGGACATTCCACAGCCAGCATTTGCCATCTCGGCAACATCGCCATGCGGCTGAAACGAAAACTAAAGTGGAATCCAAAGAAAGAACAGTTCATCGGTGATGACGAAGCCAACCAGATGCTGCAACGCCCCTATCGCGAGCCCTGGAATATCTGAAACGGGGACGGCACCAGAAACAGCATTTCGCAACCTGAAATTTTTCGTGTCTTTCGTGGTTAGAAAAAAGTCATCTAGAACTCGCGCAGGCGCGTTAACCGTTTGGAGTTTGCATTACCCGTCGCTATTAAACCTACCGGGTTATTTCGATTTCCCCAGCCCTTCATTCCACCAGATGGAAAACCATTTGGAAGGAGCGTCCGGGTTCGCCTCGCGGGCTTCAAAATTTCCGACTGCCAGATCCAGATCGCCGTCGGCGTCAAAATCGCCCGCTTCGATCACCGCATGTTGACCTTTCGAATAATCGAGTGGATGCGCGACAAAATGTCCCGGCGTTTTCTGTTCGTACCAGACCACCGTGTTGCGAGGCGCCTCATAATCCCAAGTCATCGTGCAGGCAGCAACGTCGATATCCCCATCGCCGTCAAAGTCGCCGTGTGTGGCACCATAGGCGCCCGTCAATTCTGCAATCGGATGATGTTGAAAGGGAAACGTGCCTTTGTTTTCCAGCCATTGGACTGAATGGCTGGGCCGTAACTCAAAGCTGTCCATCGTATCGCCGTTCGTGTAAAGCAGATCGAGGTCCTGATCTTGGTCGAGATCCACCAGCGAAATGCTGGAACTACCATAGGCGGGATCGGGGGCCTGATATATCGTTTCTTTTTTGAAGCGGCCTTCTCCCTGATTCAAAAATGCGACGATGATTTCATGCTCCTGCGAGAACATCGCCACAAAATCGAGCCGGCCATCTTGATTCAAATCGGTGACCAGCACATGACTGGCGCCATGCCGCTCGTCGAGAACCTGAAGTTCAAATTTCAAATCTGTCTTTGAGGGAGAGACATTTTTCAGATACAGCAATCGTCCGGTGTCTCGCCAGCCGAATTCTGCCACGATCAGGTCCAGGTCCTGATCACCATCGAAGTCAGCCGCTTTGACATCAGCCACACGCCCCAATCCTGTCTGTAGATCATGAGGCTGATAACGTTGCGTTTTCTCATCGAACATCAATAGCGTGACTTTTCCCCGGTCGTGATCTTCCGGCCCGAAACTTCCCAGGTCGGCGATGAGATAATCGTCGTGTTGATCCTGATTTAAATCCACGCGTTCAATGTGAGCCGGGTGATTCCGTTTTGCCAGAGACTGGAAAGCGGGTTTGCCTGCGGAAAACAGAACGCGACCGATTTCCCCCGTACCCAGATCGGTGACCAATAATTCGTGCGGTAAATTACCGCCAGCGATCCAGTTCAAATCCGAAACACCGGGAATTTGATCGGCCACCAGTCGCGGGAATTCCTGCTTCCGAAAGGTCAGGGGACCCGTTGGGACTTTGACAACTTGTGTTGGCAGTTGATGTTTCTCTGGTGCCTGCGAGACGAAATACTTGATGACTTCCGGCTCCGGAGGCACGCGTTGTTGTTTTTTTTGCGAACGTTCATAGTGCGCATACTCGCGGGGAATCTGCATCCGCCAGAATTCTTTGGTCAAAATACCCGGGTCGGGGCAGAGATGACAGCTCCCGCAGAACGTTTGAATCTCAGCATGGAATTCCTGAAAACGTGCGTCCGCAGGCAGTGCAACCTCTGGTTGTGTCGGCGGTTTCTGTTTCCCGCACGATTGTAAACACGCGAGAAACAGAAAGAAACAGAGGCGGAACCGCATCACTTTGAGTGTTGCTCAAGAATGGGCTTCAACACTTTTTCAAAGGCGTCGGCCTGCCGGAAAAAACCGAGATCGGTCGGGTGTGATCCATCCACGGTGTCTTCACTGTCATCACCCAGAAGTGTGTTGCCTTCCAGATAATACAAGTTTTTCACGCCCTCTTTTTTCAATCGTTCATAAGCATTGCGGAGTTCCAGGCGGCTCGTACGATGGCGGTCCTGACTGCTCGGTTTGAGAAACGCATTCGAATACGTGCGGTCTTCTACCAGCAGAATGGGTGTCTCGGGATGGGCGGCCCTTAACGTTTTGACGAGCGGCTCGGTTTCTTTTTTCACCACATTCGCAGTCACATTCGGCAGGCAGTCTATAATAAACACGCTCGCATCCAGCTCGGCAATCAGTTTCGCAACTTCTGGTTCCATCCGACCATTGCCCGAAAAACCGAGATTGATCACCGGGCGATCGAGTCTGCGTCCGAGAATCGCCGTATGCACCATGCCGGTACGAGAGGCACAGCCTCCTTGTGTGATCGATGTACCCCAGAAAATGAGTGGTTTATCTTTGCCTGCCTCGCGTGCGGGCGCTTTCCAGAGCTTACTGCTTTCGGGAATTCCAATCTCAACCGATTTGACGCCGTTATACAGGGGCAGATAAAGAATATATTCTCGTTTCCCGGGAGATATACCTGAGGTGAGTGAAACACTGTTTTTCTGTTGGCTGGGTTTGCCAACTGCCAGCCAGCGCCATTTTCCCGATTTCGTTTTCACGTAAAGATCCAGACCACTCACGCCGGTTGCCGCCATATGATTCATGGCAATGCTGGGAGAGGTCAGTTCCCATTTTGCTTTGATCGCGGTGGCGTTAGTCACAAAGCGGACTGCCATACCCGCGGAATGTTTGCTGAGCGACCAGACAGGGGGGCGCACAACGCCTTTCGCCTTTTTGGGGAGACGGTCATAAAACGATTCTGTTTCCGTCCAGCCTTTACCTTCCATACCCAGGTTCTTGATATCGAACCAATGTGTTTTGCTTTTCTTATCGACAGTGAAATCAGAAACCGGCGCTTCGTCTGCATTCAGAGTATTCTGTAAAGCAACAATCGAAAGCAGAGCTGTGAAGAACAGTACAAACGGGCGAGGTTGAAATGTCATGCGATTTCCTGTCGTCAACTCAAAAGAAGAGATACAAATTAGAACTCAATTTATCTTAACAGTAGAGTTCATGAAAAAGAAAGTTGACGACCGGGCTCGAATCCAAAGTTTTTTCAAGTCAAATCGATCAGGAATCCTGCTGATTCAGTCGCGTGACGAAGTTTGTCAGTTCTTGTCCCTGATACAGAACTTGCTGCTGCCGTTTTTCATCTTTCAAATTACCGAGCTCGTCAAATGCATCATGCGCACTGGAGACAGCCGTTTGAGCGGGCAGCATAAGACAACCCAGGCCTCCCAGAATGGCCCGCACGTGAACCAGCCCTCTCAAGCCTCCCAGTCCGCCGGGAGAAGCACTCATCAGGGAGACGACTTTGCCACGAAACGCAGGCAGAGAGCCTGGCGCTTCTCCTTCATCGGCGCGAGTAGCCCAGTCGATTGCATTTTTAAGAACGGCGGAAATAGAGCCGTTATATTCGGGAGAGGAAATCAGAATCCCATCGCTTTCCATCAGCAGTTGTTTGAATTTGAGAGCGTGCTCATTTTTACCCTCACTGGCTTCCAGGTCTTCATCAAAAAGAGGCATAGGGTAATCGTGTAGATTGATCAGCGTAACCACGGCTCCTGCCTCTCTCGCTCCCGTTGCGGCCAGAGCTACTAATTTTTTATTAAACGAATCTTTGCGTGTACTGCCTGCGAAAGCCAATATGCGAGGTTGGTAGCTCATCGTGTTCTTTTCTTTCTACATTGGATGAAGTAGATGCAACCGGGGTCCATCTCAGTGATTCTATTTCTGAGTGATTCTATTATAGGGGGGCAGCCTGGAATCAATAGTCAGAAAAGGGAAATTGTGATTGAGTGGCAAACCAGCACAATAAAAAAGGAGTCAACCTGCAACCAGATGAACTCCCTGTGTTTCCACTGTCACTCAAGTTTAATTTAGAATTCGCCGAGGACTTCCCCGTTTTGACGCGTGCCCAAAGCACGCCAGATATCCAGAGAGATATTTTCGCTGATTGTGCGCACTGAACCGTCCACAAGTACGGCGTTGACGACTCCAATATGATGACTTCGCGAAGTGATGATGGCATAAGTGGGTGCGCCGGCACCTCCATTTTTGCCTTCCTGCCACGAATTGTAATCAGCGTTGTACTCTGTACCCGCATTGGTATAAGGCACATACGTATTGGGATTCATCGTAACGGTAAAACCGGTGTGATGCACGCGGCCATCGGGCCATTCGGTGTGTCCTGTATTGGTTTTAAAACTGGATCCCGTTGCCGTGATGATGGCAGCTTCGGACGCAGTATTGGGAATGGTCGTGGTTGAGGGGCCGCCATTGCGAGTATAAGGCTGCCAGCTTTTTACTTCCGAGGCCAGCAGCGTGTTACTGGTTCCATCGGTAAACGCCGACATCGTTAAACTGGCATTGGGGTAAAACGCGCCGTTACCACCGCTCCCATTTGCAGGATCAAACACAAACCAGGTTCCATAGTTGAAACCATAATTGGTCGGATACAGTTTTACTTTTCCACCACCGGGGTCGCGCACCTGATCACTTTGAGGATCGCTGGGGCAGGCATAAACGGGTATTTTCAAACCATCAATGGCTGTCTGAAAATCCCAGGCGATCGAGAGATCCACATTGTTATAAAGGTTTCCCTGTTCCAGCAATGGTAAAATCCGACCATGCACGCCCCACGAACCATTATTGCCCGTCGTAGAAACTGAAAGATCGATGCTCGCTCCGGGGGGCAGATAGCGATAGCTGCTGGCATAGTTATGGACTGCCAGACCTAACTGTTTCAAGTGATTTTTACACTGGGTGCGTCGGGCAGCTTCTCGCGCCTGCTGAATCGCCGGCAGCAGCAACGCGATTAAAATCGCGATGATGGCAATTACTACCAGTAATTCGATTAATGTAAATCCACGTCTGCTGCGCATCAAAGTATTTCCTTATCGCTGACATCATCGTTTCTATTGTCAATTCTATACAAAAAGTAAGCAAAATGTGTACCAAAGCGGCTGTTTTACAGGGACTTCCATGATTTCTAGAGTCTCATGTGCGGTTTATAGCGAATTGAGATATGTACAACCTGCAAACAAACCTGGGAAGTGTTCTTTAAATAGACAGAGGCGCTGAAATGTACGACATCTTGTTTGCTCGGATTCTTCCGTGACGGGAAATCGATAAGGAAAGCCGGGCGATATTTCTGGATGATCTATCAGATTAATCATTTTTTATCGTCCCCGCATGTCATAAAATGGAATCTTTTGAAATCCATTGATTAGCCAATTTTTTCAGTAAGAGAAAGCAGCCCTTCCGATGCGCTGGCCGTTAAGGTATCAGATTCTTATTCCCATGGTCGGGATCATGATTTGTGCGATTGTGAGCGTGACTTTATGCCACGCCTACCTTTCGACCAATCAAATTAAATTACAGATTCGTGATCAGTTTCGTCAAATTGCGCATACGTTGAACGATGCCACTTTTCCTTTAACCGTAGCGGTTTTAAATCAGACGAAAGGGCTTTCGGGGGCCGATTTTGTACTCGTGGGGCAGAAAGGTGAGGTCGTATCTACAACGCGCCCCGGGTTTGTACCACAGACCGTTTCACACGAACCACCTGCATGGAGTCAGTTACAGATTTCTGATGTAAATCAGACTGACGATGTCTTATTTTTTCATACAGTTGTAAAAATTCAACAACGCCCCAGAACACAGGGTTTAGAGTATCTGCATATTTATTACCCGGTGAAAGAATATCGAGAGGCACTCTCGAATGCCATCTATCCCTCTTTGTTGGCAGGCAGTATCGCGATTGCAATAGTCGCATTTTTGGCAACAGTCATTGCCGCGCGCGTCACGCGCCCTTTGCAGCGGTTGGACAAAAAAGTGGCACAGATTGCACATGGAAACTTCCAGCCTATGGTTCAGCCGACTCGCGATGATGAAATTCGTGATTTGAGTATTTCCATCAATCAGATGGCAGGACTGTTAGGTGATTATGAAGACGAAATCAAACGCAGTGAGCGGTTGAAAACATTGGGTCAACTGCGCGGTGCGATCGCGCATCAGTTACGAAATGCTGTCACCGGTTGTCACATCGCTTTGGATCTGCATTTCCGTAAATGTCCAGAGAGTCAAGATGAAACATTACAGGTTGCCAATCGTCAATTGTGCATGATCGAACAATATTTACAAAGTTTTCTGGAAGATAAGGGTGGCCATTTTTCCAGTTTTGAGCCTGTCTGTCTGAGTGAAATTGTTTCCAGGATGATCAGTCTGGTCACGCCGACCGCGAAACACTTTAGAATTGAATTAGAAACCGCAGCTGTTGCGAACGCAATTAGTATTCTGGGAGATGCTGAATCTCTGGAGCAATTGATTAATAATTTGCTATTGAATGCGATTGAAGCTGCGGTTCCCGTTGATGCAGACCAGAACTCAAAGAGTGAGGATGTCGGTCAGGTCAGCATCAGGCTATTTCAAAGTAGTCTAGAGTCTGTTACTTTGGAAGTACTGGATACAGGAGCAGGGCCGGAGCCGACGATTGTCAATAAAATGTTTGAGCCACTGGTGACAGGCAAGAAGGATGGAACTGGTTTGGGTTTGTTTGTAGCAAGTGAAATTGTGAAGAATCATTCCGGACAGATTCGCTGGGAGCGGCGAGATCAGAAGACCTGTTTTATCGTCGAATTGCCTTTGGTGAACGCGGAGAATGAGCGTGTCGAGATTATTAATCGTTGATGATGAAGAATCCATCTGTTGGGGCTTAAGCCAGTTAGGTGAGAGTCAAGGGCATCAGGTTATGATAGCATCGACGGCTGAGCAGGCGTTAAGTCTGGCAGAAGCTGAGCGGCCGGATGTGGTTGTGATGGATGTTCGCTTGCCCGGCATGGACGGGCTGACTGCCATGCAGGGTCTCTATGAACGGATCGGCCCAGTGCCTGTGATCGTGATTACCGCTTACGGTGATTTAGAAACCGCTGTCGAAGCGGTCCGCAATGGTGCCTTTGATTATATTGTAAAGCCATTCGATTTGAATCAGATGGAACAGGTATTAGAGAAAGCCATCAACGAATCAGAGCGAAAAGAACCATTAGTAGACGAAAATCGTCAGCTGGAAGGTCTGGTTGGTTCCACGCTCGAAATGCAAAAGGTATTCAAGTCGATCGCGTTGGTTGCAGGTTCGGAGGCGAGTGTTCTGCTTTCCGGCGAGAGTGGAACGGGCAAGGAACTGGCGGCGCAGGCTATTCATCGCTTTAGTGAAAGATCCACAGGTCCTTTCGTGGCTGTGAATATTGCGTCTCTGAGCGAAAATCTGGCAGAGAGTGAACTGTTCGGCCATGCGCAAGGATCCTTCACTGGTGCAGAAACGGCGCGGATGGGTTTTCTGGAGCAGGCCGATCAGGGGACGCTGTTTCTGGATGAAGTTGCCGACATCCCACTGTCGATTCAGATTAAACTTTTAAGGGCTCTTGAAGAAGGAGAGGTCTTGCCTGTTGGGTCGAATAAAAAGGTCAAAACGAATTTTCGTGTGATAGCCGCCACACATCGTAATTTGGAATCGTTGATCAGACAGCGAAAATTTCGCCACGATCTCTATTTTCGATTGTGTACATTTCAGATTGACATCCCTTCTTTGAGAAAGCGTGTAGGGGATATTTCCGTGCTCGCCGATTTTTTTCTGGAGCGGTTTGTGGATCGTCAGACTGGCATGCAACATCGATTGACGCAGGAAACCGTTGCAGAACTCGAAAGACGTCCCTGGTATGGTAATGTACGCGAATTGAGAAATTCGATTGAACATGCGGCTTTACGCGCACGCGGGGGAACCATCCTCCCGGAGGACTTGCCGGCTTCTGTATCCAGATCATTTCTGGGAATGGATGATTCCCAAACAGGCTCGGATGCACAAATTCTCGAACTTCTCAAGCAATGGGCCGAACAGCAACTGACTGATCCTGATCAGGCCGCTAATATTTATAAAAAATTACTTTCGCTGATCGAACCTCCGGTAATGGAAGTCGCGTTGGAAAAATTTCATGGACAATGTGCGCCGGCAGCACGCTGTCTGGGGTTGCATCGAACCACTTTGAGTAAGAAACTAAAACAATACGAGATTGAAAATAGCTGAAGAACTTTCAACGGGAGTCATTCAACATGAGACCTGGGGCGCGCTGCTTAGCGGCATTATTCACTTTACTGGCTCTGGAAAGCAACTTTGTTTTTGGTGTTGAGAAAGCCAGACAAAAACCCTTGAACTTTGTGTTCATACTCGTGGATGATCTCGGCTATATGGATGTCGGCTGCAATAATCCACAGACATTCTATGAGACACCACACATTGATCAACTCGCAAAATCAGGGATGCGTTTTACCAACGGCTACGCTGCCAATCCTGTGTGCAGCCCCACGCGTTACAGTATCATGACCGGGAAATATCCCACGCGCGTCGATGCCACCAACTTCTTTTCCGGCAAACGTGCGGGCAAGTTTCTCCCGGCTCCACTGAACGACCGGATGCCTTTAAATGAAGTAACCATCGCGGAAGCTTTGAAAGAACATGGTTACGCCACCTTTTTCGCCGGCAAGTGGCATCTGGGACCAACTGAAGAGTTCTGGCCGGAAAAACAGGGCTTCGATGTGAATCGTGGTGGCTGGTTACGCGGCGGTCCTTACGGTGGCAAAAGATATTTCTCGCCTTATGGTAACCCCCGCTTAACCGATGGACCGGACGGCGAGCATCTGCCCGATCGACTGGCAAGTGAAACAGCAAAGTTCATCGACGAACATCGAGAACAACCCTTCCTGGCCTATCTCTCTTTTTATTCCGTGCATACACCCTTGATGGGACCCAAGGCATTAGTGGCCAAATACCAGGCGAAGGCAAAACGCTTAGGCTTGACCGATCAGGAAGAGTTCGCCGATGAAGAGCAGGTTTTCGACGTCAAGCAAAAGCGGAAAGTCAGAATTCTGCAAAAGCATGCCGTCTATGCGTCGATGGTGGAATCGATGGACCGCGCGGTAGGCAAAGTCTTGAAACAATTGGAGGATTCAGGCTTGGCTGAGAATACAGTGGTCATGTTAAACGCTGACAATGGCGGCTTGAGTACGTCCGAAGGTTCACCCACTTCGAATCTCCCGCTCAGAGGCGGGAAGGGCTGGTTGTATGAAGGGGGCATTCGCGAAGTCTTTCTCATTCGCTGGCCGGGAGGCACTAAACCGGGCAGCACCAGCGATGAACCGGTTATCAGCACCGATTTCTATCCGACGATTCTCGATCTGGCCGGCTTGCCTGCCAGACCATCACAGCATAGCGATGGCGTCAGTCTGAAGCCTTTGCTGAAAGGGGAAGCACACCTGAACCGAGATGCCCTGTATTGGCATTATCCGCATTACTCCAATCAGGGAGGCATCCCGGGCGGCGCGATTCGTATGGGCAACTGGAAACTGATTGAGCGTTTCGAGGACGGAAGTACGCGACTTTACAATTTGAAAGAAGACCTGGGAGAGAAGACGGACCTGACAGAAAAGCATCCCGAGCGTGTCGCATCAATGCGTCAGAAACTACACCGATGGTATCAGGAAACCGATGCAAAATTTTTACGCGCGAAGCCCAATGGACCGGAGCCCTGGCAACCAGAGAAATGAAAGGGCGAATTTAAGAGGAAAAGGACAGCAAGACACAAAGCGTGTGCCAATTTCTCCAAAGGCACTGCTTCACAAAAAAATGGTTTTTGGTCACTTCGAATTATTTTCATGTCAATCCTTTCATTTTTCTGTGATCTGCTATAATTCAAGATGTCCCATGGGTTTGTGATGAAATTTCATTTTCAAAAATCACTTGGAATCTGCATCTCTCCAATCAACGTCTATAGATAATTGAGAAGTCGAATGGCGCAATCCACGTTGCCGGAACAGGATGAAAAATATTCCGACATGCTCAGCCTGTTGCGGAAAAATTTGAGCAGTGTGATTCGGGGAAAGTCAGAAAGCATCGACATGATGATGGTCGCGCTGCTTTCCAGCGGGTCGGTGCTGATGGAAGATGTGCCGGGAACCGGAAAAACGACGCTTGCCAAAGCACTGGCACGCTCTCTGGATGTGCCCTTCAATCGTGTG
Source organism: uncultured Gimesia sp. (assembly GCF_937910335.1). Classification (GTDB taxonomy): domain Bacteria; phylum Planctomycetota; class Planctomycetia; order Planctomycetales; family Planctomycetaceae; genus Gimesia. The sequence goes on from NZ_CALEMX010000146.1 coordinate 23,919, forward strand.
CAGTTTACTCCCGATCTGCTGCCGACAGACATTTTAGGATCATCAATCTATAATCCCGTCGATGGCACATTTCATTTTCGGGAAGGACCGATCTTTTGTAATATTTTACTGGCCGACGAAATCAATCGTGCTTCTCCCCGCACACAGTCAGCGCTACTGGAAGCCATGAGTGAATCGCAGGCCACCATTGAAGGCGTACGCTATATCCTGCCGGCTCCCTTTTTTGTGTTGGCAACACAGAATCCGGTAGACTTTCACGGGACCTATCCCTTACCGGAAGCACAACTGGATCGGTTTTTAATTCACTTGCAGCTCGGCTATCCGGATGCAGAGAATGAAATGGAAATTCTGTTCGCGCAATCAACCGAACATCCCATTGATCATCTGAAACGCGTTCTCAGCCATGAAGAAGTATTGCAGATGCAGAATCAGGTAAAATTAGTGCATGTCGAGCAGAGCGTCGCTCGTTATATGATTGATCTCGTGCAGGCCACACGCACAGATCCCCGGTTGAAGCTAGGGGTCAGTCCTCGCGGTACACTCATGATGTTTCGTGCTTCACAGGCGATCGCGTTCCTCAAAGGCAGAAGTTATGTACTGCCCGATGATGTCCAGCATATGGCAGAATATGTTTTAGCACACCGACTGATATTAACATCAAAAGCAAAATACAGCAGCATCACTAAAATGGATGTGGTATCGGATATTGTTCAAAAAGTAAAAGTTCCCAATTAGCATTTTGCAAAAGGGATCTGAGTGGAATCAACTTCTCGACTCATTCAATAAGAAGTATTGAAACCGTAATGCATGTCTCGGAATACGATCCCTATTCACCCACGATCAGAAAAAAAGATTCGTTTACCAATCGTCTGCTCTTGGTGCGAATGCACAAGCATTACTGGTACTACCGCGTCACGTCTCCCGGAAAAATATTGTTGTTTGGATTCTTTTTGTCCGGCATCGGTACGATTTCCGTCACTGTACCCATTTATAATCTCTTCAGCGTACTGATGGCGCTGATTCTGATCGACGGAATGGCATCCTGGATCTTCCGGCCCCGTTGTGATCTCAAAGGAGATTTCCCCGCGCAAACCACCGCCGGTCAACCTGCAGTGGGTCATTTTACCGTGACCAACAAGGGTTGGTTGCCCATTTACGATATGGCAGTCGCCTTTCGCTGGTTGGAAAAACCGCTCTCACAAACCGATCGTGATGATACATTGAAATGCCTGTCGCGCGGAGAATCTGCCGAGATCACCGTGACCATCGATGCACCACAAAGAGGCTTCTACGCACTTCCCAAACTGGGCGTGCATACCTTGTTTCCTTTTCATCTCAACCGCTCAGGCAGTGCAGCCCTACCCGGGAAATCTCTATTGGTGCTGCCCAGCTTTCATCAAATCTCAACGGTCGATTTACCAGTCGGCAGCAAATTTCAGCCAGGCGGCATCGCCCTGACTTCCAATGTGGGAGAATCGCCCGAGTACATAGGGAATCGGGAATATGTTCCGGGAGAACCTGCCCGCAGACTCGATTTTCGATCCTTCGCCCGGCTTGGTAAGCCCGTGGTTCGAGAGTACCAGGAAGAATACTACTGCCGTATTGCCTTGATTCTCGATACCTATATGCCACCTGAAACCTGGCTGAAGCGCAAGCTGAAATCGCTGAATCAGCGCTGGTATTCCAAAGCGGATGTCAAGCAACCTGTCAATGTACTCGAAGCGGGAATTAGTTTGACGGCATCAATTGCAGATGCATTGTCGCGCGGAGAATATCTGATCGACCTGTTTGCTGCAGGTCCGGAGCTGTATGTATTTCGGGCAGGGCGCCATACCGCGCACTTTGATAATGTTCTGGAAATTTTGTCTTGTGTAGATCGTTGTCCCGATGATCCATTCGAAACCATTGGACCAGCCGTCTTTGAAGAACTCTCCAATATCTCGACCGCCGTTTGTATTTTTCTGGATTGGGATGAACAACGGGAAAAAATGGCGAGGGCTGTTCTCGATTCAGGTTCCAGTTTAAAAACGATCATCATTCATGATGGTGAAACGACATTGCCTTACAATTCCGCGGAATTCGGTCATGCCGCTCATTTCACACCCGAACAGATTGCAACAGGGAAGGTGGAATCGCTATGAGCTCGCAGCGTACGGTTGCCTTCATTTTGATCAGTCTGGAGTGCGCCACCCTCGGCATTCTATCGCAGACGCTTTTTTTCTCTGCCAGTATTGTTTTGCTGGCTGCCTTATCGTATCTCCCGATTTTACATTATTCATTTTCCCGTCGTCAGGTGTTCTGGACCACCAGCATTCTAGCCATCTTGTTTATGGTAAAGTATATGCTCTCTCCGCACGAGTTCGGCCAGGATCGAACGGAAATGATCAGAACTCCGCTGGCCTATGCAGCTGCACAATTTATAATAGCCCTGCAGCTACGTCAGCTATTTGATAAGCATTTTATTCCTTTCCTGCCGAACTCTTTTCCTTTACTCGGTATCCTGGTGTTTATTCTCATTGGCGATATTCAAGTCCATGGATCCATAAACGTCTATTATCAGATTTTTGTTTTCAGCTATGTGCTGATGACAGGTGTGTTTTATCAATTTGGGCATGTAGTGCGTTCACAGAAGAGCAAAGTCAAAAAGAAGTGGGTTGTTTATCTCATTCGCGTAAACTTTTTTATTGTCATCTGGTTAGTTGGCTGGTTGACTGCCACCGGATTACATCGTTACGAGCGAGAATTGGATCAACTCTATTATCGACTGATTGAGCCGCGCACTTCAGGAATGGCTTCTCGTGCTGGATTCTCGACGATTTCAAAGCTCGGCAGCCTGACCAAACAATTTGACTCCGATGCCCAGCAAGTCAAATTACGTATCAAATCTTCCGATGAACCAGGCTACATGCGTGGTCGGGCTTTCGTGCAGTTTTTTAATTCGGAATGGCATTCTGAGATTGGCAATCAAAATGTCGCCAGCATAGGCTTGCCACCCGCGGGTGTTAAAACGGAGATCATACCGGAAGGTAACTGGTTTCAAATCGGACAGGCAAACTCTTCTGATTGGATTGAATATGAAGTCTGGTCGACGAGCCCCGAGCATATTTATGCACCTTTGAATACACCATTGGTTCATGCGGTCGCTGAGAATATTCAAATTGATAGTCAGAATATTCTGACTTCACGTACAATGGAATATGGATATCCCTATGCTCTCTTTCTGCCACGCAAACAGCTTCCACCGGCTCCTGAATCGGTAGTCTCTTTAAGGAGGTTGCTGCAACTTCCGTTTGGCTTTTCGCCCCGCGTGCAACAGCTGGCAAACCAGATTTTTGCCGACTGCCAAACTTCTGCAGAGAAAATTAACCGCGTTCAAAACTATTTCCAAAATCAATATGAATATGAAATCGGAATCAAGATCCCTCAAGGCAATGATCCCCTTACATATTTTCTACTGGAAAAGCCGAACGCTCATTGTGAATATTTTGCATCGGGAACCGCAATCTTATTAAGAATGGCTGGAGTCCCCTGCCGTTACATCACAGGTTATATCGTGCGCGAAAGAAATGTCTACGACCAGTTCTGGGTTGCACGTAGCAGGCACGCGCATGCCTGGGTCGAAGCCTGGGATGAACAACGAGGCTGGGTCACTGTCGAATCCACGCCGGCAGCCGGTCGGCCCGATCAAAATACACCCGCCGGGGTCAGGCAGTACTGGGAATCGTTAATAGGCCAGTATTCCCGATTGAAAACAGCTTTGCAACGCGGAGAGTGGGTCCTGGCGCTCTCTGAGGCACAGCTTCCTTTGGCACTGCTCATCTGCGGGGTAGCGCTCTGGTTTGGGTTCAGGCGGATTATTCAAATCTGTCAAAAACGACTGCAAGAGCGGGCTCTCTTTCTACAAAATCCGGAACATGTTCAGGAACTGCATCAACTGCTGGCACAAATGGATCGACTGCTGGGGAAACATAAAATCGTGCGCAAGCCCGGCGAAACGTTGATGCAGTTTTCCAGACGCATCCAGAGCCAGGCTATTGCACAATGGTATCAAAACTACGCCTGTAGCCGCTTCATGCCGGAATCTGCAGAGACCAACGAGCTGATTTTGCAGTTGAAACAGCAATTACTGGAATTTCGACAGAAAAAATCCCTCATTTAATACCGGGATCGGCAGATTTGGCAGGTCAAAATGGGCTTGGCAGACAAACACCGTCTGGCTAGAATCCGTCCCTCATCTCTCACTTCTCAAATCAAAAAAATCCATTTCATATCGACTGTCAAAAAAGACCAGCAGTTCATGCGCTCTTTTTGTATGCGCATTTGCAAACGGAATACTTTATCTGAACGGGATTCTCTCAATGAAAGTTTTCTCGATGAAAATTCTCTCAAAAGCACTCCTCGTATTGATCATTCCCAGCATTTCATTTTTTGCATCCGGCTGTGAAATGTTGCCACACGCACTACAACCCAACCAATGGTCGAAGTTAAACCGCGGCCCGGCTCCGCGTGAGGATACCTATTTTTCCGTGCCTGATTACATTCCGGAACTGGAACAGAAAAAAAGTTCACAGAACGTCGACTGATTCTGACCACACCAGTGGCATTGAAACAGCAACGTCGGGCAGTCCGTACGCTTACGGTTTGATTTTTCCACGTGCTGGTTTGGAAAAAATCTGACGGTCAAGGATTTCGCCCTGTAAACTCTTCATCTCAACCGTCAGCTTCCCTGAAGACCGTTCGCAGGTCAGCATCAGATAGCCATCTTTGCCGGCCAAAAACTTCGAATGGGGGTCCGCATATTGTGCACCCTTTCCACCGAGTGATGTGTTGTAATAGGTCAATCCATCCAGCTCTGCCCGTTCAGCATAATATCCAAAGCCGGTCACACACATCGTTCCTCTAAGAAACAACCGATGCCAGCCTCCCTGAAGTTGACTGCGTATACTAGCATTACGCTCGTTGTAAAGTGTGACAAGATGGCCGGGGACATTTTTTGTAACGGAATCGTACCAGCGATATTGTGCAGAATTCTGGTCGAAGGCATGACAGGTCTGCCAGCTATTGCCGAAGTCTGAGATGTGGTTAAAGTCGAGACCAATGAATCGCACATCAAATTCGGGGATCTCAAAATGCCATTTCCATTCCTCATCGGGAAGTTCAAAAAAGCGACGAAATGCAATCGCTTCAATATCATACACGGCATGCGCGGGTGGCTTTTTTCCACGCGGATGGATTTGGCGGTCATGATTTCCCAGGACAGGCATGAAGGGCGTCGATCGAAATAACTTCGGGTAAGCACTGATTAAATTGACATAAGGAGTGATGCAGTCGCGCTCTCCCGGTCCGCATTTCTGCCAGAGATTGTTAATATTGTCTCCCGCCGTCAACAGCAGGTGCACGTCTTCTTTCATCAGATGCGACAAGTCGGGTTGAGACTGCCAGTCCGCAACAATCGCCACGCGCAGTTCATCGGTGGGATATGCTTTAAAAGTAGCCACCGCCGACTTCTGGTTTCCCGTTTTTACCGAGTAGAAATAGATTGTGTCTCGATGAGCTATGGGAATTTCAACATGATGTAGAGTCGTCTCTTCTTTAATTTGAATCGTTTTCATGTTCTCCCGAGAGAGACCAAATCGCACTACGGAATCGCCCGGCTCTTTACTCAACCAGTTCACAACAATTTGATCTGGTTCATGGGATTTGTGCGTCAGCCAGATCTGCTGAATTTCTTCTGCCGATACTATTTGAGGGAATAAGTAAAGACAGCTAAACAGAATCAGATATTTCATGAAGTATTTCTCGTGTAATTAATTTGGGAATAGTGATCCCGATGTTCTCCCGATTCTTGGAAGACGGCATTGAGTATGTATGGCAGTTGTTTCTTTTGAAAAACAGACTTTGATGATACGGAATTTTCAATGACAACATCTGTCTCAGCTTTTGTCTTAATCTTATTAAAATATTCGGGACAGCTTGAATGTTTTGACCAACATCATTCAAGTTGTATTCGTATTAATGGATAATCATAACGAAGTTGTAATAATTCAGCTATTTTGTGGGTGATTTTTTCTTTAGGGCAGGAAAAGTGCAGATAGGGCTTCTAAGATAATATGACACGCGGTCCGATGTAGATTTGAAATCCGTTTTTTTTTGGAATTTCGGGTGTTCGATTGACAATTTCTGTAAACGATTCGAGAGAAAAAAAAGTGGCGTTTAGAGCACGAAAAAAGCTCATCCTCTCTCTTGTTATCTTGCTGGTGGCGATATTGAGTTCTCCTGTCTGGGGGCGAGGATTGTGGATCAGCCTCTTTCAGGATCGCGCTGTACAGAATTTACTGGAACGCAATCCTGAAAATGCCTTGGAATGGCTCGCGTATGCGCAGGCTCTGGATGATCAGAATCCAACAACGAAGATCCTGTTTGCGCGTGCGTATAGAAAATCGCGTGATGTCGAACAGGCTTATAGCGTGTTAATGAAATATTATGAATTGGCCGGTTCTACAGAAGAATATCTACAAGAACAATGGCTGTTAAAAGCACAAATCGGCGACAATGCCGATTTGCAAAAACACTTGAGTGAATTGCTCATCAAAGATCAGGCAGATATGCAGGATATTTGTGAGACTTATGTTAACAGTTGTATCTTGAATTATCAGTTTAACGACGCACTCAAAATTCTGGAGCTCTGGGAAGCCGATTTTCCGGAAGATCCACTTCCCAATTTTATGCGAGGGAAAATTTATGAGCATGAAAGGGCGTTGCAAGATGCAATCAAAGAGTTTCAGAAAACCCTGGATAAAGACCGCACATATGCCCCCGCCGCGTATAGTCTCGCACGCATTCAGTTAACGCTCAAAAAAACAGAAGCCGCAATGAAATATTATCAAACGACGCTGGCGAATACAAAATTTAAATCACCCGCCAAAGTAGGGTTGGCGCGTTGTTACAGACTGTTAAACCAAAATCAGAAGGCAAAACAACTTCTATTAGAGGTTCTGGAAAAAGACGTCAAAGAATTACAAAAAGAATATCAGGTTATGGGGGAGCCGAAGTTTTTAGCAAATTCCGCCGCTCATCTGGAAATGGGAACTCTGGAACTCACTGCAAAAAATTATGAGGCCGCTTTGAAATGGCTGGAACCGGCTGCCAAAGCCAACCCCAGAGATCTGGGAATTAAAAATGCGCTGGCCATTGTTTATAGCCGTCTAGGGAGAAAGCAGGAGGCGAAAGAACTCAGTCAGACGATTAAAGAAACCAATAATGCTTTGGCGGAGATCCAGGACTTGTTAGACCAAATGCGGAAAGAACCACCCAATCCAGAGTTGCGATTTCAGATAGGTAAAGCTTACTTGAAGTATATTTCAGAAGAACAGGGAATTGTCTGGCTGAATAGTGTCTTGCGATCTCTGCCCCACCATAGGGGTACACATATAGAATTGGCTCGATATTACGAACAGAATCGAGCCCGCGGGGAGAGTTTTGAACGACTGGCAAAAATCCATCGCGAAAAAGCAAATGCATTAACAAAAAAAACTGAGAATTCACCTGTAAAATCAGATCAGAAATAGAATCCCCACCGGAAACGGACATGATAAAATTAAGCAACGGTATGACAGACTTCAACAAATGGATATCGCATTGGAATTCCCAGGCCCCGCTGATATTTGCTTTGGGCCTGTGTTTCCTTGTTGTTGGATGTACTTCGGACAAAGCCGATGAGCTGGACAGACTAACAACAGAATCGAATGAAAAGTTGATTCAGGAACATTCCGAAACGAGCCTGCGCCCCGAATTTGTCGATGTCTGGCCTGAACAAAATTTAAATTTTACTTACCACAATGGTCAGGACGCGGGTGAATTAGCGATTCTCGAAACGCTGGGCGGTGGTACTGCGGTTTTAGACTACGATCGAGATGGACTTCTCGATCTCTTTTATACCGGCGGTGGTAGCTTTGAAAATAAAACGACCAAAGGCGCTCCCTCCATTTTGTTACGCCACACAGGAGACTTCCATTTTCTTGACAAAACGAGTGCAGCAAATATGGATCTGGCCGACTTTTATAGTAATGGATGTTCGGTGGGAGATTATGACAACGATGGCTTTCAGGATTTGATTGTAACCGGTTACGGAGGTTCCATACTGTGGAAGAATCTAGGGGATGGCACATTTGAAGAAACGTCCATCGCCGCCGGCTTGCGAGATTGTTATTGGGGTTCCAGTGCTGCCTGGGGGGATATTAATGGGGATGGTTTACTGGATCTTTATTTGACTCAATATACAGACTGGTCTTTTCAGAATCATCCTGAATGTCAATTAACACCGGGTCGTCCCGATGTCTGTTCGCCGCATTCTTTTAAAGGCGTAGGAGACCTTCTGTTTTTCAACCGGGGTGATGGTACGTTTTATGACGCGACGAAAACAGCGGGCCTGGTTCCGGAAGGGAAAGGGCTCGGCGTGATTCTCGCTGATCTCGATAATGATACGGACCTGGATGCATATGTCTGCAACGATACCGTCGAAAACTTTTTATACCTGAATGATGGAAAGGGCAAATTCGAGGAAGTTGGTTTGATCAATGGTGCGGCCGTCGATGATCGGGCAACGCCCAACGGAAGCATGGGCGTAGATATTATGGATTATAATCATGATGGCTTGCCAGACTTATGGGTTGCCAACTATGAAAAAGAAGCCTTCGCTTTATATCGCAATGATGGAGATGCCCAGTTTTTGTATGTCAGTAATGATACCGGAGTGACTTCCATTGGAGCGTTGTTTGTCGGATTTGGAACAGCGTGTGCCGATTTTGACTGGGATGGAGATGAAGACATCGTTGTGGCAAATGGACACGTCGCTTATTTCTCTACGAATTCTCCGTTCAGACAAGAACCACTTTATCTCGAGAATCGGAAAGGACGCTTTGCTCAGCTTGAGTATTCCGATTCGTCTTACTTCGGACAGAGTCATACAGGCCGCGGTTTAGCGCTGGCTGATTTCAATGAAGATGGAAATCTCGATATCGCCATCTCAAATTTTAGCGATCCACCAGGAATTCTCAAAAATACATCTGACACAAAAGGGAAGTGGATCTCCGTGCGGTTAATCGGAACGCGCAGTAATCGGGATGCAATTGGCGCGCGACTGATTCTACATACTTCAGCCGGTGACCAGGTCCGGCAGATCAAAGGGGGAGGCAGTTATCTCTCTTCAAGTGACATACGTGTTCATTGGGGAATTCGCGCTGATGTAATCATAAGGGGCATTAGTATTTACTGGCCAAGCGGTGTTCAGCAGGAAGTGAAGACCCTTCAACCGAATACGTCAAATCTGATACTGGAACCTAACACAAATCCAGAATCCTAATTTGAGAAATCGGTTACTTTCTAATATTACCAAAGAAATTAAATTGTACGATTTGTGCATGCTTCAATGTGTGTGATGGCATTGGATTAGTTTGTAACGCTTTGTTATTAAATAACTTAAGTAAACAAAATCACGTTAAGAAGTTGGGTTTTCTTGCTGTTTTTGTATGATAAGAACTTGTCTCTTTCCCCAAAAAAAATAGAATTCTAGATGGTCTCCGTTTTCTATCTTTCTACAGAAAACATCCATTTTGTCGCTCGAAAGTCTCTGTGTTATATATTTGTGATACATAGCAAATCTGTCTAGCAGGCTGGGTGCGTAATTTTTCTTTTTCTTTTTTAGGAGAGTGTCTATGAGCGTCTTACGAAGGAGACGAGCATTCACGCTGATTGAATTGCTCGTTGTCATCGCCATTATTGCGATTTTAATTGCCCTCTTATTGCCGGCTGTCCAACAGGCCAGAGAAGCGGCCCGCCGCTCGACATGTAAAAATAACCTGAAACAGTTCGGGTTGGCATTACATAACTATCATGAAACACATCGTTGCTTTGGCCAGATGCTACTCTCTGGTAGTCGAACTGGAGCGATTACACCATGGGTGGGATTTAGCCCACAGACGATGTTGCTGCCATTTATGGATCAGGCCAACATTTATAATCGTATGGATTTTAATTTGAACTGTGAAGAATCTCCTAACACCGATGTAGGAATTCGGGCTGCTGCCATTGGTGTCTTTAAATGTCCTACTGACCTGCGCTATCCGGTTTATTCGGAAGGATCTTTGAACTACTATGTGTCTGTTGGTCCTTGTTTGGGATTTGGCGTGACCCGCACATCGCAAGTTGGGCTTTTTCGATACCAGCAGATTACCCGAGTGTCTGATGTTCTCGATGGAACATCGAATGTCATTGCCATGGGCGAACGAATTGTGGGGTCTGCCAATGGCACTGTCTTCGATCGGAAAGGTGACGTACGACGGGCAGTGGCATTTGGTCCTGGTAATAACACGATCTTTCCAACAAAGTCAGATCTAGATACGCATGCTACCGCTTGTGCAGCCGCAGGTGCTTTCTACAACCACCGTGGATCACGTTGGATGCGAGGTGACGAGACCTGGTTTAATACCTGGAATACTCCAAACTCACCCAATGATGACTGCAGTACCGGAAATGGTGGTCATGCAGGGGGCGATGCGTCTTCAGCCCAGGCAGCGCGTAGCCGTCATACCGGTGGTGCTCATGTATTGATGGCCGATGGATCTGTGCACTTCGTTTCAGAAAACATCGATTTACTGAATTGGCATCGACTGGGAGCGATTGCCGATGGTGAGCCTGTCAGCATCAGCGATTAATTCATCCATTGCTCAACGGTTTTAATTAATCAGCTCGGCAATCATCGTTACCGAGCTGATTTTCTTTTATATAATGAGAATCTGAAAAAGTCATTAATAGTAACTAACAAGAGAAAGGGCTAACGATGAATAAATTGGCTTTATTCTGTCTGTCAATGAGCTTAATGTTGGCAGGCTGTGGAGGGGGGGGGGCAGGTGAAGTGGCACCTGCCAATCAGGAAACACCTGCTACGCAGGATTTATCAACCGTCAAAGCATCTTTAAATACAATCGCTGAATCAGGAGTGATTGACAGTAGTTTCTTTGGAATTCCGGAAAGTCTGGAGCAGGCTGGTAAAACTGAACTGGCTGCGGAAGCGAAAAAACTGGAGTCTATGAAAAGCGCAAAACAAATTAAGGCAGCTGCCAAAAAAATCGCCGATCAGCTCTGAGCATACTAAATTTAATGTGTGACTGTGTTACACGATTAGACTCAACGCCTTTGAGATTCATTTATCGAAGGCGTTTTTTATTGAGCTATGGCATTGAATCAGACAATAAAAAAAGGGGGCCAGCACAATTGCCGGCTCCCTTGTTTTAATGCTTTAATGCACAAAGATCTGAAAGTCTCAGACTTTGGGTTCCCAGCCTGGTTCGTAATCTCGCGTCCATAGTGCCATGGCTGCTTTGTCATTTAGAATGTGACCATTGGCAGGGTCACAGGTCATCGTGCGACCGGTGCGATGCGCGATATTACCGATATGACACAAGAGCGTACTTTTGTGCCCAATTTCAATTTCGGCATTCAAACTCAGTGGCTCATCATTGCGAATCGCATCAATGAAGTTTTGAGCGTGTTCGCTCATTCCCTGGCCACCACCCACTTTTTCAATTTCTTTGTCTTTGGCGTCCAATATTCGGTATCCACCAGAGGTACCGAATATCATGGTCCCTTTGCTGCCAAAGAACGTGACAAACTCATTCTTGTGACGGTTACAACTGGTTCCCTGCCACGTAATCTGTTTGCCTCCGTCAAATTCGTAAGCAACAACGTGAGTATCAGGTGTTTGCTGATCGTCTTCGTAAGCATAACGGCCGCCACTGGAAACAACACGAGTTGGGTACTCGACACCCAGACCCCAACGGCAGATATCCAGTGAATGTACGCCGTTGTTTCCGAGTTCACCATTCCCATACTGCCAGAACCAGTGCCAATTATAAGGGATTCTGTTATCCACATATTTCTCACGGGGAGCGGGTCCCTGCCAGAGATCATAGTTCAGATTGCCGGGAACAGGCGCGGGTTTGCCGGTGCCGATCGAACCGCGGGCACTTTGATAAAAAGCCCGCGCCAGGTAGACATCGCCAATCACCCCTTCTTTAACTTTTTGAATCCCTTCAATGATTGATTCACTACTACGTCGTTGGCTTCCCATCTGGACGGCTCGTTTGTTTTTGCGAGCCGCTGCCACCATCATTTCACCCTCTTTGGGATTGTGGCTACAAGGTTTTTCCACGTAAACATGTTTCCCTGCAGAGCAACCCAGGATCGTAGCCGGTGAATGCCAATGGTTCGGCGGGGCGGCAATCAACGCATCGACTTCTTTGTCGTCCAGAATTTTTCGAAAATCACCAATGGGTTGAGGGGCCTTCTTGGTAGCCTTTTCGACTGTTTTGACGGCGTTCGCCATGCGGTCAGCATCAGTATCGCAAACATATTTGATTTCTACGCCATCCAATGCACCAAACGTTTTCGCCAAAAAAAGACCACGTTGCATCCCCATAATTCCGATGGTGACTTTTTTACTGGGAGCTTTGTTGGCGGCGGAAAGGATCGCGGGGGCAGCGATACCGGCGGCGGTCGCAGCCGCGGTTTGACCGAGAAAAGTGCGACGATTGACAGAATCGGACATGACTGGTTCTCCATTGGTAGAGGAGTTAGGGCAAGGCGGGGTGAATTTTTAACAACCCATATTCTAATCAGTTCATAAAGCAATGAACACGGTAAAAACAAACACGAATTCAATTTCTTAAAATAACTAATTATATACCGGGATCAAATCAAAATCGCGAGCTATCGACGTAAGTCGCTATGCTTTACGAATATAATGAGCGGCAAAGCTGCGAATTTCCTGACCGTTGAGGACATGGAACATCCGCAGTTGTTGCAGAGTTTCTTGACTGAAGCGGCCGATGGGAACGTGTATCAATTTCTTCTGATACCGTTTCGCCAGACGCCGCCAGCCCGCACCGGGGGGGGCATTACTAAGCAATGCGATGTGCTTCTCTTCACTGTAATGGCAGGCGGCTACCAGCAGGCGTTCCTCAAGTGTATCAACAAAATCAAATTGGACGTCGTTCCAGATATCATAAATCGGACGGGGCGGAAACAGGAACAACGCGCCTCCATAACTTGCCAGACCGATGCCAGGCCCCACCATTTCTTTTCGGTGATCAGTGGCAAAAAATGCCAGCGTCGATTCGTCCTGATGTTCGGCGTGCCAGGTCAGCCGATAGGGATAATCCCGGGGGTCTGCAGGACTATCAAACAGCATAATCACACAATCCAGCTTGCCTCGACTGGGGGGGAGCACTTTAACGTGAAGTTCGCCCGTATGCCAGTTCCGTAATGTTTCGCGCAGATCAAGTCCGTCCTTCAAACTCGTCGTAAATTTTTCGGTGCGCGCCAGATCAACACCCAACAGAGACAGGGCATGGTCTTTCACACTCGTACGAAATTTTTCGATGGCAACATCTTCGGGAGGCCAGCTACATTGTTTGTAGGGATCCCAGTTCATATCCCATTCATCCTGTTTCGGCTGGGGAGGTTTGGGAATCAATTCACAACTTCTCCAGGAGATGGGATTACCGGGTAAGCGATTGCTTAATTCGACCATGCTGCCGTCGGGAAGCTCTGCCTGTTCAATTCCGAATCTGAGCGACTCGAAAGGCAGTAAATGCACATACGGGTATTCTCGCGCTGTCTCGGCAACTTGAATGGCAAACTGATCACCGGCAACCTGTTGGGCCGCTTTGACCAGAGTATAGAGATCCGGGGTCATGCGGCGCTCGATGAGCGACAGGTTGCGTACATAACGAAAATAGACCGAAAGAATTTTCGGCGTAATTTTTCGGCCTCGTGATTTCAATTCCAGTCGATAGCGATCGCGGGCCGTCAACGCCATCTCCTTGATCCCATCGACTGATAAATTTTCATCATCACCCAGTTCGGAACGGGCGGCCTCGTACAAGCCGGTAATGTAAGGAAGTTCGCCCAGCATGAATAGCAGCGTTTCAGGAGCAGCAGCATATACTTTGGTGTCGTTCACTTCTTCATCTTCAACTTTCAGCGGTATCTGATCGATATAGGCGTCATGAATCCAGGGCCAGTCTGAGAGCGAGCAAACCAGCAAGATCGACTGATACTTTGTTTCCAGTTCGCGCAAACGGTGCGCCATCATCGTGCAGCGGTCCAGAGGTTGTCCTTCCGGCACTTTTTTCAGTGATGGCAATACAGCGGCGGAAAACGTTTCCAGAGGGACTTTCTTCAAGGCATACGGATCTGGTAATGAAGCAGAAATGCTTTCAAAGCGTTGTGTTTCCAGATCAATGAAATGCCGATCCATGCGTTCCATCATCGCAATTCTCAGAGCCGCTATCACACCCTGACAGGGATCAATGGGAACATAGCTGAAAACGCGCTGGCTTTCTTCGTCATCTTCCGCTTCTTCCCAGGGTGCACCGCCTGTGATCGGGGGCTCTTCCTGCAGCACCGTCATGATACTGGGAAGAAAAGTTATGGCCCGTTCAACGTCTTCCTGAAACGATTGAGGCAGGGGAACAGCCAGGCAATCAAACTGATTTGTCAGCATCACGCGACGTACTTCGATCGCGAAATCGCCGCTTCCGTGAATCAAAGGCAACACGGAAATCCGAGGACTGATTTTCAAAAAACTGGAATGAGAGGCTGTCATAATGAATCCAGTTTCCAACTGCCAGAAATGTCAACAGAACCAGTTTGTCAAGAGAGCTACTTTGACCATTTCCAGTCTGTTGTGTTTTTTAAATTCACCACACACTCTTCAGGCCAGTCTCCCTGATATAATCTTACGATATTTTGAGCCGCCATCGCATAAGCATCACGGTGCGATTCCCGATCCAGGCCGCCCGTATGACAACTCAATAATACATTTTCGAGTTTGATCAAAGGACTATCAACAGGTAATGGCTCTTTTTTATAAACATCCAGGCCCGCGGCCCGTAAATGCCCTGATTCCAGGGCTTCAATCAACGCCTCTTCGTCAACGAGCCCCCCACGTGCAGTATTAATCAAAACAGAGCTTGATTTCATTTTTGCCAGCGTGTCTCTGTTAATAATGTCCCGCGTCTCAGGGGTGACGGGCAGATGTAACGTGACATAATCCGATTGCTCTAACAGTTCATTCAGATCAACGAGTTTGATTTGATGTTCATCGGCAAATGCCTGATTGGGAAAAGGGTCGTAAGCCAGAACCGTCATGCCCATTCCGATGGCGCGTGTAGCCATTGCCTGGCCAATCCGTCCGAGACCCATAATTCCGATGGTGCTGCCCCAGACGCGCGGTGTTAAATGCCACTCCCATTGACCAGCACGGACTGCCTGGTCCTGTGAACGCGACAGCCGAGCGATGCCCATGATCAATGTAAAAGCCTGTTCTGCCACAGAGTGATGATTCACTCCCGGCGTAATCGTCACCACTTTTCCCAAATCATCGCAGGCTTCCAAATCGACGGCATCATAGCCGACACCATAGCGCGAAATCACTTTTAAGTCCGGAAGCTGTTCGAGAACTTCTCTGGTAAAGGGCTCGGCACCAGCAATCACTGCTTCATAACCTTGGACCTGTTCTACGACGCGGTGTGGTTCTTTACGTAAGTCAACGTCGGCAGGAACAGTGGCTACTTCAAATCCGCCGGCTTGCAGAATTTCGAAATGGGGACCAAAGTCACACATTTTAGCAGTACAAAACGCACGAGGCATGATAAGAATTCTTCTATATAGGCAGTACTTAAATAAGAGAAAAACCGTACTGCTACTCTAGCGAAACGTTGTAGCGACTGACAACGTTCCCAAGGCGAAAAAACGAAATGCCAGCGAATCCTTATCTTAAGAAAAAGAACCGTTGTGCACTTTCAACCGTTTTTGGGTCTGCTTTACGCAATTGGGAAAGATGGCGTTTTGCCTTTTCTGCAGTAACCGCATCAGAGCCAATTCCTTTTTTGTTCTTGCCTTTGGAAGCGACCATCAGATAACGCACGATGGCCCGCTTGGTAGCTCGGTTGTCGTAAGCCTCTTCGCCGTAAAGATTCATCAGGCGGTCCACCACACTCCAGTCTTCCCAGCGCGCGAGGTTCGTGATCACTCTGTCGGCCAATACCGGGCGATTTAATAAAAGTCGCATCGATTGACGCATTCGTTCTTTGCTGATCTGGCTCTCTTTATAAGTCCAGATGAAACTCAGTGCCTCCATGGCGGCATACGTTTCACTAAACTCAACATCTTTGGAGACGAATTTGCTCTGATCAATTTGATCCAGTCCAGCGGCTCCCGTCAGCATCAGGTATCCCGAAATCAAACCACCAATGCCCATCCTGATTTGTTTCCCAGGCTCCTTGATCTTCTTTTCCATAAACGCAATGTCAGATTCCTGACCACAAAGACCCAATAGCAAACCGTACAGTCCCAGTCGAGGCACGGGTGTCTTTGAACTGATGAGCCATTTTCGAAATTTTTCCCGAGGCAGCTCATCGGCAAGCAACGCGATCTCGTCGAAAGGAGCATTCGCGAATTCAGCAAAGGCATCCGTGGCTATCTTCTGGTCCGGGTGTTCCAGAAACTTCAGGAAATAGCGTAAACGGTCAGTCGTTTTTTCCTCAAGTGCAGGCGCGTGTGTCATGTAGTGGAAGCACGTTTCGCTGATTTCAATCGGTGGGTCCCAGATCATGCTGGTCTCTCTGGTGCCCAGTAACAGAAACAGGGCTCCTTTTTTCCCAACGCGATGTCGATTGAAGAAAACGGAATCGCCGACTTTCAATTTGCTTTTGTCTGTTTGATGGACAATCTCTTTGACTTCAAAGATCGTTTTGCCCGACTTTTTGAAGGTACCTTCTTCCGCGGAAACCCATGTCGCCAGCACAGCGACTTCGGCCTGTGAAAGCTTTTCAGTCAAAGGCGTCGAAGGACCCGGGCAGAAAGGGCACGCTTCTGCCTCAGAGATTTGTGCGATGAACAACAGACCGCAAATCAGTCCTGTGAGATAACGGTTTGCAACAAGCGTGTTTCGAACAATCATTGCCGATCCTTCGGTCAATTGAGTGTGGATTTATGAAAATAAATTCTGTACTTCGTTCCCATCCGATGGGGTAATTGTCGGCTCATTATTTAAAGAAAAAGAAACGTTCTGCACTTTTGACGGTTTTCGGATCTTCTTTGCGCAACTTATCGAGTAATGCTTTTGCTTTTTCAGTCGTGGCTGCATCGGGGCCGATTCCTTTTTTGTTCTTGCCTTTGGAAGCGACCAGCAGATAACGGACAATGGCCCGTTTGATAGACGGGATGTCGTAATCTCCCGTGCCATACATTTTCATCAGACGATCCTGAACACTCCAGTCATTCCAGCGGGCGAGGTCAGCCACAACCAGGTCGGTCAGTTCGGGGCGGTCCAGTAATAACTGCATCGATTTTCTCAAACGTTCTTTGCTGATGCGCTCATCGCCATAAGTCCACATGAAACGCAACGCTTGCATGGCAGCATACGTTTCGCTGAAGGCGACATTTTTTGGAATGAATTTTGTCTTGTCAATTTTATCCAACCCTTCTGCGCCGGTCAGTAACAGGTATCCTGAGATCACGCCATCAATGCCCAGTCGGAACTCTTTTGTCGGTTCATTGATCTTTTTTTCCATAAACGCGACATCAGATTCCTGACCACACAGGCCCAGCAAAAGACCATATAAACCCAGGCGAGTCACCGGCGTGTCTGGGTCGACAATCCATTTTCGAAGTTTTTCGCGCGGCAGATCCTTGGCTAAGGGAGTAATGTCTTCATAGGGAGCATTTGCGAATTCGGCATAGGCATCGTTCGAGACCATCTGGTCCGGGTACTCCAGGAACTTCAAAAAGTAACGCAAGCGTTTTGTTGTTTTCTCTTCCGGAGCGGGCGCCTGAGAAATGTAATGGAAGCTCGTTTCGGTAACTTCAATGGGATCTCCCCAGTCGATGCTGGTCCCTTTGGTGCCGAGCAGCAAAAACAGATTTCCCTTTTTCCCGGGACGATGGCGGTTGATGGTAATCTGATCGCCGACTTTCAATTTGTCTTTGTCTGATTGGCGGACAATCTCTTTGACTTCAAAGACCGTCTTCCCCGCTTTTTCGAGCGTCCCCTTTTCAGCTTCCGACCATTGCACAAGTACAGCAACATCAGACTGCGAGAGCTGTTCGGTTAAGGTCAACGAAGGGGCAGAACAGAATGGACAAGCTGTGACAAAAGGCAGTTGCGCCATCACAAGCAGACCGCAGATCAGTCCCAGAAAAAGGCGATTGTTAATGTATCTTTTTAGACCGTTCATTTGTCGAACCTCATGGCGATTCATATCTGTTTTGAAAATACGAAATAGGTAATTATCAGTTTAAAACCTTATGGCATTATTTGTCGATCACGATGGCGTCTTCGATGATGTAAATGGATTCTAATTCGTCTCCGATCGTTTCGACTTTGATGTGAAAGACGCCGACCACATCAAAGGGACGATTGAGAATATAGTCTGACGTAACTCCATCCCGCATGACAACGGGAAACAGGTCATAAATTTTCGGGTTTTTCCCAAAGCAGCAGATCTGATTATCTCGGGCCAGATAAAAAGCTTCAATTCCCGTCTGCTGAAAAGGGGGATACATGAATCCTCTGATCCGAATCCGCTTACCATCCAGATCTTTGAGCCATTGGGGCATTAATTCCGGTGCATTGGGTGTGACCGGTTCCATATTCATGACTTTCAGCAAGTCAATATCATCGTAGGAAACCCGGAGCACATTTCCCGGAGACGTTTTGCTGAAGGCGTGATCCTTGATGAGTATTTTGACTTCGCGCGGTTTGCTGTTCTTCAGTTCTTTTTCTTCCTCTGCAGTCAACGCGCGTAGCTTAGGATCGGGTTTGCGCGCGACCAGAGCCACGACAACATCGCCGGACTCTTTTTCAGGTTGCTGTGTCTTTGATGCGGATATTGTTTTGGCTGGAGTCAAGTCTGTTGCCGTTAAAGGTAATTTCTCTGTGTCAGGCCGGAGTGTTGAATCTGTCAGCGTTTTCGCTACTGCTTTTGTTTTTTCCGGTTGCTGATCTTGTTTCGCAACAGATGATTTCGAATCAGTGTCAACAGATACTGCAACCGTTTTCGGATCGTTCTGGTCGTTTTTATCGATCTTCTCGCTGAACTGGCGGTACTCTGTCGGTTCCGATGAAGAACAGCCGACTCCGAAGACAGGAAGACTGACTAACGTCAGCAACAGCAAAAAAAGAATTGTCTGGCGGGTGGGATAAAGGTGGGCCTGCACGTGATCAAACTCCTGATGATCGGGTGGTTGCACCAACTTCTTTACAAAGTTGATAATGGCCCAGACTGTCATTCAATCTGAGCCAATCGGTAAATAAATTTCTAAATCGTCTTGCTCTCTCTGTCGATGGGCACATCAATCAATAGGCGGTCCGTGCCTGCTCAAAGTTTGTTCCCTTTAATTGATAAACGGGTTTTAGTTCGCCTGCGGTGGTAGGAGCTTCCGCTTGAAATTCCCCAGACACTGATACCAGGCCTGCGTAAAAATTAGCAATCTTATCACCTTGCATCTCGACCAGGATCATATCCTTAGCGTCAGGTTGTCCACCAAAGCAGCATTGGCCATTGTCTTTGACCAGAATAAAACTTTTCAAATTTTTTGTTTGTCGGGTGGGATACATGTAACCTTTGATGAAAATGTTTTGCTTATCCCAACTCATCACGTCAGGATTCACTCTGCTGACACCATCTTTTTCGACAAAATCCTTGGCCGAAATATCACTGCTAAAGTTGAGCCGATGGTAACCTTCGGGAACTTCATGTGCATAGACAAAAGACTGATAGGAAATACCGGTGATCAGGAAAAACGTAGAAAGTACGATCGCCGCGAGCGCCACTGTTTTTCCTCCCAGTTCTCCAGCAGATCGTTTGATGCTGAAGATACTGAAGAGCGAGACAATGATACCGAAAACGGCAATTCCCAACCCGATAATTCCGAATAACGCAATAAACGAAAGCAACCCCAGAGCCAGACCAACGACGGCGGTAGGGGGCACGGGTTTGTAAGAAAACTCGTCCTGGAGATCGACGGCGTTTTGATACGATTGATTGGATCCATCAAGAACTTGCGACATGTTGCAAGGCCTTTCAATTATTCAGCAAGAATCAGGAATAAAGAGAAATACTATAAATGATCGTCGCACACTTACGAGGTACATTCCCCGACCTTCGCAGTGAACCACTTTGAATACTGGTATCATAACATGCCCAAGGGCTCGAAGCACCCCTGAATTTGCACAGAAAACCGGAGAAATCATCTAAGACCGGGCAGAAATCAGGGTTTACCGACCTATCCCGAAAAGTCAACCAATGCTCCTTTACAGGAAACGACTTACATACCCCAGGCAATACAATATATACGCTGCAGCGTCGTTTTTCGTTGAATTATTATGAAACTTAAAAATAGGCATTGCCCGTTTCATACGAATGTCAGCTTCAATAAAACATATTCGATACAACGTCGATAGATAAGATGTGAATAACTAAGCACTTATAGGTTGTTTGCAAGTCTATCAAACAAAAATCGTGAGTTCTGTTAAATAGTTCACTAAAGCCTTGTTACTGATTCGAATATGCCAACGACGTCTGGCGAAAGACGTCTGATCGTGCGTTTGATGAATAATCAATCACTCAATGTGCTGGCGACATCGGTGCGGTAGGCGGTCATGGCCGGGATGAATCCGACCAGCGAAGCCAGCACAACCAGAACCGGCAGCAGAACCAGTTCGACGGAACTGAACGCAAAGGGGTTAATCAACAGTCCGCTGCGGGCCTCAATAATGGGGGAAGCAACAAAGACCAGACCATGCCCCAGAACAATTCCCAGTAAACCACCACCCAGACAGAGCAGTACCGATTCGGAGAGAATAATGGTGAAGACTGCAGTGCGGCCAGCTCCCAGAGCGCGCATGATGGCGATTTCTTTTTTGCGGTCGGACATCGAATTATAAATGCTGACAAAAATACTCACGCCGGAAACAATAATAATCAGAGACGTCAACACAATCAGCATCGTGCGCACATTACCCACAATGTTTGTCATCAGCCAGGTGATCTGTTGAATGGGATTGACGGCTTGAGCCTGATTGCCCTCTTTCAATTGCGATTGGAACTTGATCGTGGCAAAGCCTCGTAAGCGATCACCTTTCATCTGAACCAGAATCGCGGTGACTTCTTTCTGAGCATCTGGTACTGCATGAGCATGACCGTGGCCGCTGTGATCATGATGATCGTGGCTCGCGTTTTCTTTCAGGAGCGCTTTCAGCTTTTCCTCATCCACTTTCTCACCAAAGAATGCCGCTTCCCGGCGGATTGCTTCTTCCAGTGGTTTTTCATGGCCGGAAACCTGGTAAAACCCACGCAGATTGACGAATACCGTTCGATCATTGGGAGTTCCCGTGGGCGCCAAGATCCCCACGATTTTAAATTTTTCATCATGCACGTGCCCGCTTTCTGCAGATCCATGAATCAGTTGGAATTCATCACCCATCTTCCAGTTGTTCTGTTTTGCGACCGCAGAGCCAATCACCGAATCCCAGGTAGATGGCAAAAATTTACCCTCGCTGTTGATCCGAAAATGGCGACCGGGAATGTATTCCAGCGCAAAATAGCGTGGAATGGTACCGACAATCGGAAAGCCTCCTTTTTGAGTGACATCACCTATGGCAAAGGGAATCGCTTCTTCAATACGGGGGTCATTCTTCAATTCGGTGTAGTAACGATAAGGCAGGTTTTCAATCGGCGCTCCGACACGAAAAACCGTATTCAATACCAGTTGTAGGGGACTGCCTTTCGGACCAACAATCAAGTCATAACCGCTGGCCGTCTGATTAAACATGCGGTCAATTACGCCATTGATCACAAGCACTGAGATCATCAGAGTGACACCCAGGGCAACACTCAATGCCGTCAACAGAGAGGCGACACGACGTTGTCGGATACTTTTCCAGGCGATAGTCAGAGTATTCATAATGGGCTGTTACTTTTGTTCGCTGAATAAAAAGATGAGGACATCAATCAATAATCATGAGAACTATACTGGAGCGTGAACTTTGTTGAATTCCGTCAGAGTTTCCACACGGTCAAACTGGTTGGCCACTTCCTGAGAGTGCGTCACCAGCAGCATCGCAATTTGATTCTGGGCACAGGCTTCGCGCAACAGCTTCAGGATCGTATCCTGATTCGCAAGATCGACATTCGCCGTCGGTTCATCCGCCAGTAATAATTTAGGTTGATTCGCTAGAGCCCGGGCAACCGCCACGCGCTGTTGCTCACCAACGGACATCTGTTTGGGATGGTGATGCAACCGGCGTTCCAGACCCACCAGCGCCAGAAGTTCTTTCGCGCGGTCACGGTTCGGCTTTTTGCGAGAAAAACTCATTCCCAGCAATACGTTTTCCAACGCCGAAAAAGCAGGTAACAAGTTGAATGTTTGAAAGACGAAGCCAATTCGCTCGGCACGAAACCGGTCACGGACTACCTCTGCCATCGAAGCAATTTCGGTCCCCGCGATTGTCACCTTTCCACTATCGGCGGCGGTGATGCCAGAGATGACATTCAGCAGAGTCGATTTTCCCGAACCGCTCTCGCCGATCAAAGCAACCTGTTCGTTCTCTTTCAATTCAAACCGCGCGATATCCAGGATGGGCAGAACGGAGCCATTCGGCTCACGGTAACTCTTTTTAACGTTTTCCAGCAGCAGGGACATACTGACCTCGTTCAGGGAATCTGAGGAAAGGAACCAAATTTCTGAGAACAGACCTCGGCAATTGTTATTGCAAATGTAATGCAGTAAGCAGGTGGTTGCCTAGGGGTGTTTTGACAAATCTTTGCAATTATTCCCGATCAGGGAGACTTGCCGGCAAGTCTTAAATAATTATCGATAGGTGACTTACGACTAAGAAAGTCCAACCCGGCTCTCTCTGGATCGCAGTAGGCTGATTTACGTCAATTTGCTATAGTTCCGCCTCTCTGATTTTAACCAATGTGTGTAGGAATTGTGAATCAAGGATGATAGCAAGATGCGAAGTCGTTACCAGCGCCGATTAATGACTCCCTTTCGTTTCGTAATGATCGTGGGACTGGGAATTATAGGGACTGCTGCATGGAAATTTGATATGCTCCCATTTCACATGGGCAGTGCACCCACCGGCTCTTTGGAAGAGGCCTCATCCGATGATGCTTCTCTGTCCGGCAAAGGTCAGTCTGCTTCTGGATATGTGGAACCCGTTTTGTCCGAGGAGACAATCATCGCACAGTCGGAACCACCGGCTGAAGAATTACTGGAAGGCAATGATAATCAACGCGCCTATCAGAGCAGAGATATCGAAGTACCTCGAATTTACAAGCGGACATTGACCGGGGAAGTCGTAGAGGCTCCTACCAAAGTCGACTCTCCTGTAAACGAAGCCCTCGAACCAAAACGATTCAATGGATCTGCCGAGCCTTTGCGTAAAGAAGACAAATCACTCGGTTCTCAACAGGTCGCGGCAAAAAATGTTCCGAGGAATTTGATCCCACCAGAAGGAATAAAACGTGCGAGCCCGCGCGTCATCAAGTCTGCCGAGAATGCCAGTTTTAAAGAGGAAGTGGCTGGAACGCAGGCGAAGAATAACACTCCTGATTTAATCGCCATCGACCAGTTAATTCAACAGGGGAAAATTCTGGATGCTCACAAGCAGCTTTCAAAAATTTATTGGAAACAGCCTCAATTATATCCGGTCATTAAATCGCGCATCGAAGAGACAGCACGCATCATTTATTTTACCCCGCAACCACATTTTATGACGCCACATGAAATCGAGCCCGGCGATCAACTGAGAAAAGTAGCGACACATTATAAAATTACCTGGGAGTATCTGGCGAAACTCAATCAGATTGACCCTAAAAAAATTCGGCCCGGCCAGAAATTGAAAGTCATTAAGGGACCATTTTTTGCCTTTGTGGATTTGAGCGAATTCACGCTGACTATCCATTCGCACGGATATTTCGTCAAACGCTACGCGATCGGAATTGGTAAAGATCACTCCACGCCAACCGGGAAATTTCAAGTCAAAGATAAACTCGTTGATCCGATTTATTACGGTCAGGATGGTGTGATTGCCAACGATGATCCGGAAAATCCATTGGGAGAACGCTGGATTGATATCGGCGACAGCTATGGCATTCACGGCACGATCGATCCGGCTTCGATCGGTAAAGCAGAATCAAAAGGGTGTGTGCGAATGCACAATGAAGATGTTGCCGAAGTCTACGACCTGCTGGGTCTGGACTCAGAAGTGGTCATTCGGCCCTGATTTCTGCTTTTGACGCGAATACGATTAGAACATGCCCATGAAACGCGAATTCGCGCGATTCTTTCACCGCGGTCTGTTTGAATGTTGAATTCCAGCCTGTAGAATGGGTGAGGCTGAGCCTGATGCGGTACGTTTGCGATAAACGTACTTTTTCACAGGTTCTACATCATTAATGACACACATTCAGGTTAGAGAAGAGAACATTCATGTTTGATCGGGAAAAGCTGATCGAGTTGTTTCGAGAACGCGCTTTAAAATTTGGTGATTTCACGCTGGTTTCGGGAAAGAAAAGCAGTTACTACCTTGATGGAAAACAGGTCGTGCTGCATTCGCATGGGCTCCGCCTGGTGAGTGAGGGGTTACTGGAAATGCTGGCCGATGTCGAATTTGATGCCATCGGCGGCATGTCCATTGGTGCAGATCCGATCGTCGCCGGTGTACTGGCAATCGCTGCTGAACAGGGAAAATCCTTAAACGGCTTTATGGTTCGCAAAGAACCTAAAGGGCACGGCACTAATAAATATGTCGAAGGCCCCGTCCAGCCTGGCGATAAAGTGGTCATTGTTGATGATGTCATTACAACCGCCGGTAGCGCTTTACTCTCCGTTGATCGTGCAGAAGAATTTGGCTGCAAAGTAGTGCGGGCATTAGGAGTCGTCGACCGTTTACAAGGTGGCGCCGCGAACTTCGAAAAACGGAATATTCCCTTCGAAGCACTGCTGACGATCGAAGACTTTGGAATTGAACCACCCGCGGAAGATGCTTGATCGTTGTAAGTCTACAGAGCTTTGATGAAAGATATTTCGGATGACAAATATTCTGCGTTATGATGATTCCGCGGCCCGACGTTTGATTGATAATCAATTATACGAAACACTTCAGCCTGATCTCATCGCAGCCCGCGATGAAATGCTGGCCGATATCGCGCTGTTGGGAACCGATCAGATTCCTGCCCACAAGCAGCCGTTAGATGCCGGTTTTCAAAACCTGCCTCAGCAACTATTGGATGAATATGATTCAGAGCAGGGCAAAAGTCTGCTGGGAAAAATTGAATCCAAAGCCCGGGAACTGCGCGAGCAGTCCGACCGTTTTGTGGTATTGGGGATTGGTGGCTCCTATATGGGGATGCGGGCTCTGTTCGAAGCGGTCTGCAATCCCTGGCATAACGAATTGACTCGCGCGCAAAGACAGGGTGTACCCCGTCTATATTTTGAAGGTAATAATGTCGACAACGATTCTGTATCCGCTTTGCGTGACTTATTACAAAGTGGATGTCAGGACCCCCATGATGTGTTGCAACGTTGGAGTCTGACGGTCATCAGCAAATCGGGGGGAACTTTGGAAACCGCGGTAGGCTTCCGCTTATTCCGTGAATTACTGGAAAATTATTACGGAGTCGATTCTGACGAGAGCCGCTCTCTGGTTGTTCCCGTGACCGGACTGGAAGGCAAGTTGCGAAACTTTTCCAACCAGAAAGGTTATTCCAGCGTTTTTCCAATTCCCGACATTGTCGGAGGGCGTTTTTCTGTGTTCACCGCGGTGGGGCTGTTTCCCGCGGCCGTCATGGGGCTGGATATTAAGCAGCTCCTGCAAGGTGCCGCCGATATGACACAGAGATTTGTCAGTCAGCCGATGGGCGATAATCCGGTCCTGGATTATACCGCGACCTGCCATCTGTTTGAAAAAGAGAAAAATGTTTCGATTCGGATTCTTTCCACCTGGGGAAAACGCCTCGAAGCGTTGGGACTCTGGTATGATCAATTACTGGCGGAAAGTCTAGGGAAAGAAGAAAAAGGGGCAACCCCTTTGACGGTCGTGAATACCAGAGACCTGCACAGTCGAGGCCAGCAACATCAGGAAGGGGCGCTGGATAAACTGATTACCAATTTGATCGTCGAAAAATCCAACTCTGATTCCGTTCCCGTTCCCGTTGTTCCGGAAAATCAAAATCAGGACGAACTCAATAAGCTGGATGGGAAAACCATTCCCGATATTCTTTCTGCTGCAATCGAGGGCACGAATCGGGCCTATGCAGATG
Organism: uncultured Gimesia sp.; assembly: GCF_937910335.1. Classification (GTDB taxonomy): domain Bacteria; phylum Planctomycetota; class Planctomycetia; order Planctomycetales; family Planctomycetaceae; genus Gimesia. Next base: position 50,312 of record NZ_CALEMX010000146.1, read on the forward strand.
CCGATCGACCCACTGCTGATTTCATTTTGCCTGTCCTCGATGAATATACGCTAGGTCAGACTTTGCAATTACTGATGCTGGCAACGGTTCTGGAAGGACGTTTGATCAAGATCAATCCGTACGGTCAGCCCGGTGTCGAAGCCTATAAAATGAACATGCAGGAAGTTTTGAATCGCTGAATGATTCGCGCTCCTCATTCAGTTCCGGGTGCTTTCTGATTTTTATCAATCGGAACACCGATCATCTGTCCGCTGAAGACGGTCTTTCCCTCGACGAGACCCTGGAAATTGAACTCGGCTCGCTTGCCGGCGCGAATGCGGTGTAGCTGCGCCATGATGACCAGACGCTGGTTAGGATAGACGGGACGACGAAAACGAACATCGTTCATGCCACCAAAGCCCAGGAAGTCGCCGCCCAGTAATTTGAACTTGCGGGCATAAAATCCAGCTAGCTGAGCCGAACATTCACAAAGCACCACTCCGGGCATCAAAGGAAAATCGGGCATATGGCCACGGCACCAGAATTCATTTTCGGTAATATCTTTAAAGCCGACGATCCCATGCTTTTCGTTATCGATATGGACAATCCCCGTCAGTTGTTCCATCTCAAATCGCTGAGGGTTGATTTCCCTGATTTCTTCGATGCCGAATACAGGGTTCTCAAAATCAAAGTCGATTCCATCATATAGCAACTTGGGAGGCATGGTCTCTTTTCTCCGTATGGGGTATCCAACGATACAGCACTGATTTATTGATCGTGACCATTACGCAATTGAAATGGCTTAGATAAGGCAAAAGTAGTTTCTACCAACGATTCACAATCTAATACAGACTACACAGATCGCCGGTAAAACTCGCGATCTTAGCAAACTTGGTATTATTTGTTAATCGAGGATTTGCGTTAATTGGCTTAAATTGGTGATCAATCTATCAGGTTTTGTGTCAGGATTTCGGACTTCTTCTTTACTGGCCTGCATACTGAGGCTGTCACCCGCAAATAATGCCGTTTTCATCCCCAGATTTTTGGCGATTGCCAGATCATCGTGAATCCGAGTGCCGACGTGCAGGATTTCCTGTGGCGAAATTCCCAGCTGTTCGAACCGATCAATTAGTTTTTG